>NTJU01000001.1 GCA_002457195.1 Marine Group II euryarchaeote MED-G33
GAAAGCAACAAACGTCTGTTCACATGGGCCCCGGTTGTATGCGTATGTGGATACAGCGGTAGCCTATCGAAGGACGCACTGAAAGCCCTTTGAAATTGTAAATCCGTTTCAATGGGTATTCGGATAGACCCTCTTGAAATTCTGAAAAGGCCATTGCAAACTTATTTCAATATCATTTTCCGAGGTGGTAATATGCAGGCTCGTGCACTCATGTTGGCCTTGTCAGGGGTACTTACAATTTTGTCAACTCCATTAGTTTCTGCCCATGGTGGCGAAAGCACTGATGGCTTCACGAATTTTCAAATCATGCTAATTTCGATTGGAATTTCTGTATCCATATATGTTCTAATCACTAGAGTCCTTGAAACTCAAACACATCTCTCAAGTCCATTGGTCTTCACACTTGTAACATTCACAGGATCTGTCCATATCTTGTTGGGTTTGAATGATAATCTTCTACTGTTAGGTGGAATTGGTGTTATTGGAATTCTGGCCTTATCCTTATTCGTCAATTTTAGTCAATGGCAGGAGAAAATCGCTAGGTTAGGATTAGGTTTGGTCGTTACAATCATGCTCGTCGCATATTTTGTTTCCAATCATGACATACACTACATTACCGAAGATTACCTAGGCATTACAACGAAATTGGTCGAATTATCCATCATCATTTTGCTTTACAAAGAGCGAAAACAGGATACAAGTGATTCCGAAGAAGTATGAGTCTTTCTTCGAAATCACCAACTCATCGTTTCAGAGGGGGACCCTTGCGAACCCCGTCCTTTCAATGGGTACCCATGCGTTCGTATACAGTCGTAAGGGGCACCCTTGATTCATTTGATTTGAGAAACCAAATCCTCGATGATTTCTTGCTTCTTATCGGCTATGAGGGATATGTGGCCATGCCCAATTTCGAGCATCCCCTTTGCATTTGGAATATGCTTGATGAGCCATTGACCGTGAGTAAAAGGCACCATCAGATCCAAATCACCCTGCCAGATTGTGACTGGTGTTTGAATATCGGCAGGCTTGAACCCCCAATATTTACAGAACACAAGACTGTCATCGATATATCCGTCAATTCCGTTTTGCAGGCATCGACGGATGCTGCTCGCCCAAATTTTGGCTTGACCCTGTTCATTCAATGCGTACACATCGATTTCAGGTACAAGCCCGCCTAATGCAGCCGCCAGATCTTCATCTGCTATTGTAAACCAATCTGCTGCGTTCACTTTCGCCCATTCCCGGAGAGGTTCTTCTCCCTGAATGGCTATTTTTTTGTGCTCGATATTTTCAGGACCCATGTCTGAAAGTGAATCCAAATCGGGCTCACCGTGTGGGCCGACGCCTGCCAAGACTGAAGCAGCAATACACCGCTCAGGAAGCAATGCTGCACAAGCCAGGGCGTGTGGACCTCCGCCTGACCACCCAATTACCAGAAATTTCTCAATCCCCAATGCATCTAGAACATCTTCGACATCGGCAGCGGCACAAGAAACAGAACGGCCGGGGTTACGCTGAGAAGAGGCGTATCCTGGCCTTGAAACAGATATCAAGCGTAACTGGTTTACTCTGGCATCCGCATGCCAATCATTCCAGATCGTTGCGTCACTGGGTGTGCCATGATGGCAAACAAGAGCGATTTGCGAACTTGCATCACCTCCAACCAAAACATCCAGCGTTCGACCATCACGGGCCGTAAACAACTGAGTGGTTGGTGAATCCATCAGTCATCACCCTTCATCGCCTTGGTTGCAGCATCCAATATACCGAGCAAACTGTGGGCCTCATCATCCGTTGGCATGCCACGCAATATCACACGACTCAATGTATCTGCAGTGATGGCTTTTTGATCATCACGCTTTGATGAGGCATCTGCGATTTCCTTCGCCCTTCTGCGAATTTGGCGCTTCAAATCTGGATTGAGAATCCTTTCCGTATGGACTGTTTTGGGTAAAGCCCGATCATTACCAACCTTGGGCAAAAGAGTTTGAAACCACTCGTAGCAAACAATTGCAACCGTGTGACTCAGATTGAGTATCGGGTAGCCTTCCCAGGTTGGGATTGTCAGCATCAAATCGCAAGCACGCAACTCTTCTTGAGTCAGACCCATGCCCTCTGGACCGAAAACAATCGCCACCTTTCCTTCAACATCTGAAAGTCGTTCACCCATTTCTGCGGGGAGGAGGAAATGGCGGAATAGAACTTTGTCACCCATCTCACGCTTACCACTTGTGCCAATAACCAAACTGATATCCTCAAAGCAGGCATCCCAGTTCTGATGAACTTGACAATCGTCCAATACACTCTGAGCATGCTTTGCTCGGTTGCGTGTTTCGTCGGTGAAATCACCATCATGCCGAAGAATACGTAGTTCATGGAGTCCAAAGTTCCTCAAACATCGCGCGACTGCACCGATGTTACCGTCAAATTGTGGTTCGACAAGTACAACGACCAATTCGCAATTCCATTGGGGTTGGGGGATTTTCGAATTGTTACCCATCTTCAAGCCTCAAACTTGTTGATGACTTCATCAGATACGCGTTCATACAGGAACATCATCCAACCTTCGCCCCTTTCTTGATCGGGCATCGGATATGAGAATCGTAGAATCTCGTTTGATTTCAGAAATTTCATGAAATCGAGAAGCACTTGACGTTGAGGATGATGGACATGTCCAATCTCACCTGATTGATCGACCTCGAGGGCCGTCATATGACCGCCTCAGTCCTGACGTCGCTGCATGTAGCGAGTGACGTAGCCTGCAATCCAGTTTCGCATTCGCTTGTTATCCACATCGGTGTATTCAGCAACGAGTGCTTTGTTGTGGTCGAAATCTGCATTGAACTGATCTTTGTATTCTTCACAAAGGCGAATGGCGCGGATTTTGATAAATGATGGTCGAATATTGCCCATTTGATTCACTCCTCAACAAGTTTGATTTCGATTGGGAATCCTTCTTCCCTGGTAGCCACGATTCGAATCTTGCGAGGTGGCTTTTGGATACCACGTTTCCAAATCGCGTGGTTGACGGCTTCGTCAATCCACAATTCTTCATCCTCAGTCACCTTCATGTGGCGATTAACATGCTTGCGGATTTCCTTAATTGCACGAGCGGCTCGCTGAGTACGTGGTACAGCCCAAGCAGCTCTTAGTGGAACGACCATTTCTTTTGTTTCAGCCATATTCATCCCTCATTTCAGCGTTGTAGTTTACTGCGTCTCCAATGGTGACGCTTTGGGTGAGTCGTGACTTTGCGATTTGTGCGCATCATAACCCATACAGGAACACGGCGGTTTTGCTTTGTCACCTTGTTAAGGCGCTTCTTCTTGGCGTAGGGCTTGTGACGTGCCATAATGTTCCCTCAGATTCTACGAATGGTTGTCTCCCGACGGTTGTTTTCAGTAAGACCTTGCAAAATACGCTTGAGCATTTCATCATCCACTGGGATGTTAATGCGGTTGGTCTGATGTAGAGTGTATAGGTGCTGCTTGACAGTGGTTGCCAATTCAGGGTGTCCCAATTCGACACGTGCCAAACGATCTCTGGCTTCCGGAGTTAGAATTGTACGCATTGCAGTTGCGATGATGTTGGCTTCTTCCTGTGCTGCAACCTCTTGGGCTTCGGTTTGGATATGTTGCTCAGTTTGAGCTTCAATCTGCTGTTGGATTTCAGCCTGTCGTGCAGCGCGAATCTGTGCGAGTTCGTCATCTGCAATAGACATCGATTCACCCACAATCTCCTCTCCATCAGTACTTTCCAAGCCCAGGATATGCTTCCTCGGCTTTTGGACGAACTTCGTGTGCAACATTGTCTAACAACTTTTGACCTGCAGGGGTAATGATACGGCCCATGTTTACATTGCCGGCCGCATTTCTGCGAACGGTCACTAGGCCCGCATCTTCGAGTTGCTGAAGAGATGAACGAATCACATTACGACTACCAGCCGCTGCACGGTTGGGTGCTGCCCCTCTGTTCTTTGGTCCGCCAAATGCTTGTGAAAGGTGGTTTACTCCAATGGGCCCCATTCGTCCGACCTTGCGTAGAATCGCTGCACTGCGAAGGAACCACCAATTGGTTTGAACGGGTGGACGCTCTTTGTGGATACCTGTTTTCACGAAATCAAACTTCTCGTCTTGGGATATGACCTCGTAATCCTTCTCCAAACGCTCGGCTAGTGCCGGTATCAAGAGGTCTGCGGGAACATCGTAAAACGTGGTCATGGTAGCCACCTAAGCAGTTCGCCGACCAACAACCCATATTTAACGCTGACCGACCGCCTACGGGAGGGCAAATCATCACGTCATTTCCCAAGGTTCAAACAGTGCTTGCAGTTGGGCGTTTTAATGAAGAAGGCCTTGGCTCAAAATCCGAACATGCTTCGGACCATGATTGGGCTTGGATTGACACTCATTGTAATCCTGTCGTATGCAGTATATGGAGCAACCATTGCTTCTTCTTATTACATGTATCATACAACGAATGAAAGTGTAAACCATGATGTAAACAATCAGGGATTGAGCCCAGACAATACGACCCAAACTTGGACATTCACAACCAATCGATCTACAACATGGCTGAATGTTACTATCGATGGGGTCGAAATCGAAGATACAATCTCCGTAGGCGTATCTGATGGCGTTTGGTATCACCACGAAATGTTGGGTAGCGAAGATGCGGACCGTTTCAGTTGTCGACAGACAGATGACCAAGGATTTGAGGAATACAATGTGTGTACCGCATCTAAGGTTCACAGTTTCACGGCTGAATCAGCCGGTTTGGTAATCATGCGAGGTATTGTTTCCCCTGAACTGCCAATGGGTGGATTGGGTAGTTTGTATGCTGATTCATTGGAAGATGCCGAGGAGGATTCATCGGAACTCATCGCTGCATACAATGGTACCAGAGTTTGGACGATTACACTCGAAAGTAGTGACGAAATCCATCCATCTGAATACAGCCCGCTGGTAGAGTCAACGACTCACGAACTGGAAAAAGTCGAGCCTTTCACAATCAATCCTGTAACCGAAATGCTGTGGTCGATTTCCGCTTTGATCGGTTGCTTCGCAATCGCTCTTGTGATTCCTTTGTCAATTTATTTCGCAGCCCGTGCCAAAGAACGACGGGAAGAACAAGTTCGTAAAGTCGCATTAGACAAAACAACCCAACAAGAGTGAGCCGGTCTTTAGACCGGTATGTTGATGAGTTCGCGAGAGGGGTGGAAATTGAGGCGCATGCGTTTCTCTACCAATCCTTCCGCTTCTCGGC
Source organism: Marine Group II euryarchaeote MED-G33 (assembly GCA_002457195.1). Taxonomy (GTDB): domain Archaea; phylum Thermoplasmatota; class Poseidoniia; order Poseidoniales; family Thalassarchaeaceae; genus MGIIb-P. The sequence continues at coordinate 5,266 of NTJU01000001.1, forward strand.
TCGCGTCGATATTGGTCATGCTGATGCTGGTTTCCATCATTCCAATTTCTCAAGCAACACAAGGACGGGCCGGGCCAGATGTTACACCAACGACTGCTTCTGTGACCTACGTTAGCAACACCGATCATTCGAACCACGCAGTCCTTTCCTCACAAGACCCCTCATCTATTGGCATGAGTCGTTCAGCAGACTTATGGATAATTGATGGGATGCTTGGATTGTCTCAGCGAATCGAAATTACAATCGAAAATTTGGGCGACTCTATGGCCAGTAATTTTAACGTAGATATTGAGATTCTTCATGATGAATATTCAGACTTTGTCCTTCATTCCCATCGGGCTACTGTGAGCTCTGTATCAGCAGGCGGCAGTACTACAATTGCTACAACATGGACGCCAGATTATAGTGGAAATCACACCATCAAAGTGACAACCATGCTTTCGAATGATGCGAATCCAAACAACGATATTGGTACTCGAAGTTTGACGATTGGCAATCTATACGATCGTGCTGAAGCATCAGGAAGTTGGACGCTTGGCAACAATTGGTATGTTTCCAGTGAAGCATCTCTTAGTGGCTCCAACTCATTCCACGTTGGTGGATCAACATCATCCAACAACTATGGTAATAATTGGGACACATCGCTTACCAGTGCGATCATCGATACATCTGATGCACACCCTTCGCCAACGCGTGGAATTGGGATTGGATTTTTCTACACGGGTGAAGCACTCAATGGTGACGGATACGATATCGATGTGTGGGATGGAAATTCATGGCAGAGGATTACAACTACTGTCGCGTCTAGTATCGATACTGATTTTTCCGATGGTAGCAGTTGGTTAATCAATGTCAACCAAATTGGGAATCAAGTAGTTCCATGTTGGGGCATTCCTGCATCGGCAATGAACTCACAATTCCAGTTCAGAATTAATTTCCATTCAGATGCATCCGGTTCTTCTGCTGGTTATTGGTTTGAGGATATTGTGATGTTCTATGACCAAAAGGCACGAGCAGATGAATTTGCAATCTCGGCTAGTTCGGGCACAAGTGGTCACGCGCAGGCAGGAGAGTGGGCTGAGACGACCATCAGTTTGACCAACTCGGGCAACCTATCAGATTCTGTCGACCTCAGTCTGACGAATCTGCCGGAGGGTTGGAATCATAGATTCCAACACATGACCGGTTCACAGATTCAAGATGGTGTCAGTATCGATCTTGCCAAAGGCGAAACACGTTCGATTAAACTCCTCGTTCAACCATCACCAGGGTCAACTATGGGTTCAACCAGTATCAATGTCCATGCCCATAGTATGGAACCGACTGAGATAGCGACGACCAGTGCAACTTTCATTGTCGATCCTGGATATCAACCCGCATGGGTGGAAGAAGACCCAGGATTCCCATGCGCACCAGGTAGTGCCTGTGATTTTGAAATCACATTGCGAAATGATGGAGATGGGCAAGATACGTTCTCACTCTCATCCACACCTGTTCTGAATCAGGATGGTTGGACCTTCGGCCTCAAATGGGATCAGCCCACGATGGTAACCATACCCCAAGGCGGCACTGAAACAATCACAATTACCTCAAATCTCGCGCAAGATGCATTGCCGGGTATGCGCGCAAATACCGCCTTTACAGCAACCAGTCAGGCAGATCCTAGCAAAATCTCAACCATGCGTGCGAATGTAACTGCATCCATGGTTTCGAATGGTGGTGTAGGAGTCAACCCTACTGATGTACCCGATGATGGTTGGTGGATTTCTCCCGGTGAAACTGTCACAGTTCCTTTCACAATTTGGAACAATGCTACTCAGCAAGATAGTTACACTTTTTCCTTTGATTCAACGGGTGTCTTCGGCTGGACGATTGAGTTGCAGTCATCCGAATCTGTCATCATCGGCCCGGGTGGAGATGCCCGAGTTTTGGTTTCATTTACAGCACCCGATAGCGCACAGGCCAACGATCCAGGTCCAATCATAACCCCGCATGTCATTTCGACTGAATCTGGCATGGTTGGTACTGAAGATGTGTTTTCCGGAATCCGTGTCCGTCAATTGCACGATGTGACTTTGACAATGAATGCCCCCGAAATGGACATCTTGCCCGGCCATGCAAATGAAATACCATTTGAAGTTGAAAACCTTGGTAATGGACCTGAAAACATTCTCTTTGATCTACAGGCGCCTTTGGCTTGGAATTGGTGGGTTGAATTCAACAGTGCCATCATATCCGGGCCTCTGAGTCTATCAACGGTTTACGATGGAAATAGTGCTGCACTTGGTTCACTTTGGATTGAGGTCCCTGGTAACGAGGACCCTGGGCAAGTGGTTGGATTGACGTTTACCGCTTCGTCAATGAATGGAGTTGATGCGTCCCCTGAAGATTCGACATTTTCGTGGGAATACAGGACACAGATGACTGCGATTCCGGAAATATCGGATTTTGAATCACAAGAAGTGTCTCTTTGGCTCGGGCAGAGTGAATCGTGGACCTTGTCACTGCAGAATTCAGGCAACACATACGATAGTAGCATGAGGATGCGTGTTACATCGGACAAAAATGTCCCTGGGATGATTGTGCAAGCAGTGACCTCTCGAGGTACTGGTCAGCTCAATGGATGGATCGATGTACCGATGGGACCAGGCGGTGTGGAAGAGGTGCTAGTCATTTTCGAATCACTTGACAATTTCCCACTCGGTGAAACTGTAAGATTGTCCATCGAAGTTGAAGGGGGGCAAATTACCAATCAAGATGCCATTCATTCACTCTCGACAGACATAATCGTTTCCGTGGATCAAAAACGCAGTGTGACCGCAACGTGGAATTTAGATCAGTCCGTTCTGCACAATCCTGGTGAAATCAGTACATTCCAGATCAATGTAACAACCGATTCGACAATGGCGGTAACCATCACCCTCAATAGCACGAGCCCGGAATCCGTTTTCTTAGATTGTAGACCCCGTACTCAGGATGGAAAAATTGTCGTTTTCATGCCCGAATCGAGCCCGGGCCCCGCTCAAACTTCTACCATTGATTGTGATATTTCATTGGAGGCGGATGAACGTGAAAGAACGGTCTTTTTCGAAGTGACTGATGATCTCGGTGAATCCGTCTGGTCCAGTGGCCCAGTTCACCTCAAAACCAAACAAATTGATGTTTCAGGAGGGTTTGCTGGTTTGGGTGGTGCAACGATCCTTGTTGGTGGTATAGCCGGTGGTATCGCATTCATTTCTTTCTTTGTTTACATGATTACAATCATCATCGGTCGACGTCGAAAGTTGGATGAAATTGAGGATTTAGATGAAGATGAAATCACTACATACGGGGCAGTACCAGAGCCTACTGAATCAGTGGCACAAATACCTGCGCAACCCACCACCCAAAGTCCACCTGGGCCAATGCCTGGAGCGCCCGGTCCAATGCCCACCGCAGCACCAGTTGTCCAACAACCGGTAGTGCCTGCTGTTGCCGAACCTTCGCCTGCTGATTTCACAGATGAGCAGTTGCGGGCATCTGGATGGAGTGATCAACAAATCCAAGATTTACGAGGCGTGCCCACACAATCAGTGACCGATTCTTTTGATGCACTTGGTGCAACACAGGAACCCGATACGGTTTCCAGTGGTGCTTCATTGCCCGCTTTCAATTGTATCGTCACTGGCCAAGTTCTGAGTGCATCCGATGCATGGTGGCAGTGTTCAGGGTGTGGTGGCTTTGCTGCGGCGAACGCCATTGCCCAATACACACATTGTCCTGCTTGCAATCTAGTTCGAGGATGAGTGCCAATCCAGTCCCAATTTCTCATCTGGATCTGCCAAATCACCACTGGGGTCGTGCCCTGGGCCTCGCTCCCAATTTCCATCATGTGGAGCCTTGGACAATCCAATCAAACCCAATTGATTGAAACGTATCAAAGCCGATTCAGTTCGATCTGCAACCGGCGCAATTCTTTCGTGGAATGTAGAGTCCATCAACTCACAAATTTCTTCGAAAGATCGATGACCATCACAAAGTTCCCACAGTAAGCTGTTCAAGTCATCAAGTGGGCGCCGTAATTCGTTTGGAGCTTTGAACAGACGAGCCAGAAAACCCTCAAACCTCCCGAACTTCTTGGGGTGCCGGATCACGATGAAACGGCCTGTGATTCCATCCAACTCAGGATGTGGTCCGGATGGACCGCGACGACCCCACCAAACAGGAAGACGAACAGGATAGGCACCACTGAGTTCACGCATTGTATGACCTCAAATGTCCATGGATAGTGTCCAGCCCAGAAGGGACAGCATACAGGCAATACCCGTAAATGCGCAGAGTCGCATCAAATCATCGCGCTCAGAAAAATTCCTGAGATACCAAGTACTGACACCCAGAATCGAACAGGCTGACAATAGCAACCACCAACCGTCCGGCATGTTGTGGGCTGGAGCACCCCCCTCATTGCGATGTCGCCTAAAATCGTGATTCTGAGTTACTTTAGGCGCTGCTCTTTATTGTCGGTTTGACGCCCGGACGTAATGTGCTAGGCAAAGTAGACAATGTCTTGGTTCGTTTTTCTCGAATTTTTGGAACTGGAATACACGTGCCAATTTACCAGTATACGGCGTTACTGTTTTCGTTTGGAATCATTCATTTGGCCTCATTCTATCTTACATCAGTTCTCGCATGGGTAGTGCTTTGGCTTGGTTTTTTGGGGGTCCTTGGAGTTGGGCGTGCATGGGTTGCAAATGAAAAATTGCGTACAAAAATTGCGCGTAAATTATCTGATGAAGACCCAGACGAGTTGCCAGATTTACGTGTAAGTGCTTTGCTTTCTGCACTCCAATTGTTCGTCATCATCCCATTTTTGATGAAATCGAGTCATGAGATCTTTGGGCTTTACCTCGTCCCAGAAAATGCAACATTACTGGACTGGATGTTGTTGGGGGTCGATTTGCTGTTCAGATCGATTCTAGATTGGTCCGAAATTTATGGGGTCCAGATGAGTTCAATTGAACTCGATTCTATGGGGGGCAGGCACCTTGTCATGACTTTCTTGCTAACTATCGATTTCATTCTTATACAAGGTATTGTCCGAATTTTTGAAATCCGTAGAACCATTTCAGAAGGGGTTTCTGCTGCTGTTCGCGACCCAGAGATGGCATACAGATTGGGCAGTCGAGCAGTCCCCAGTTTGCTTGAGATGCTTGGTGACCAAAATGTGACTGGAGAAGATTGTAAACACGTCATTGAAGCACTGGCAGTCCTTCGAGAACGGAAGGCCTGTGAATCAATTGTTGAGCGATTTGAAAATGAAGATACACATACTACGGCAGTTGCTGCAATGGTCGCCATCGGATTTTTGCCCCCACTATTGGATGCGATATCATCTACCCAAAGCAAAACTCGAATCGGTGCCCTCACTGCAATCAGGCGTTTGGGTGATGCAGAAGCAATTCCAACGTTGACTACTGCCATGAGAAATTCATCGGACGATGAGCGTGAAAAAATTGTCAGGGCATTTGCTGCGATTGGTTTAGTGGCACATCCACACTTGATTTCGGCCCTATCAGATTCTTCCAAGAATGTACAATTAGCCGCCTTACAAGGATTGGCCCTCGATCGCAGTGAAACGTTGATGGTGAAACTGATTGCGATGGCGAAACATTCCGATCCTGATGTCAGATTGGCAGCTGTTGATGCCATGCAGCGATTTTCTGATGGACGTGTCGTCGGCCCATTGGCTGCAGCTTTAGAGGATGAAGATTCGCGTGTTTCTCGTCAGGCCAAAAGGAGCCTAGATCATCTAGAGTCGGTTGTGGCACGCAAAGGCACTTCATCAGACCAGTGATTCATTTGATTGAGTGTCATTGTCACATTCACTGCTTCTCCGTCGGTCCACCAATCGACCGCAATAAATGTCGGTCGTGAATCGTGGATTTCCCAGCATTCTATGGAGCGATTTAGAAGGAAATCATACGCGTTTACAATGGGTGCCCGTTGATAATCTGTTAAACCAGATTCTAGGGCAAGCCAATTGTTCAAATGCCATACAGGTTGAGTAGAATCACCTCTAAGAACATCGCAATTCATCCCCTCTGGATGTCGATCAGCGTAATTGGTCGTCCAACCATGCTCCGTGAAACTGTGGAGGAATGGGTACTCAGAATCAAAGGGGCCTTCAATGAAAACAACGAGGTTTTTGTCAGCATTGACCATTTCTCGAATTGTTGGCCATGGCTCATTCAAATTTTGCACATGTACATAATCAATCAGACCACTCATTTCGAGAATATATTCAACGTGGCCATACGGAACATAAACTTCCAGTAGCAGTGTAACAACATCATTTTCAGATTGGGACATTTTTTCATGCAATTGTGTGAGGAGTTCGACTCCATTATGGCTACCATGAACACAAGGGTGGATGCCTGTGGCGTACGAGCCGTGACAAAATGATGTGTTTACCAGATCTTGAGAATATCTTGAATGGTGAACATCCATCATGAATGCACGGAATCCTGCATCCCATTGGTGAGTGATGTTTTCTCTATGATTCGATGCAAGAAAGTTGAATCCATCATCTAAGGTTGAGTGGGCATTGTGGGTTTCGGGATAAGAGACCTCAGTGTAAGATTTATCGCAATTTTCAACAGATCCATTACAAGGATCCCCTGTCAGTTTATTGTTTTCAAAACCATCTAAAGATGGTAAAAACACCATCGAAAAAATTGCAAGTATTAGTGCAATGGATTTAGGGCTCGTGTTTGAACTCAAAGGCTTCACCATTCACCAATTAGCGAGCCAAATTGTCAATCATCGATTCGATGGTTTCTGGGTTTGCTTCTTTGTCACGGCTGGTCATGCAAGTACGCCCGATGACATCTGCGCCGATAAAGGAAAATTGCTGACGCATTGCCATGATGACGTGCGCACCACCGCCACCACTATGCGTGGCCAAACCAACTGGTTTACCGGTACACAAAGTTCTGAAATCTTGCCATGCCATGGCAGTAGACATCCAGGCGACTACATTGTTTAGGGTCGGGGGCATTGACCCATTGTATTCGGGAGCGATCACAATCCATGCATCAGCCTCGGCCATCTTGGAGAGTAAATCCGAGATATCTGGCGCACTTTGTGGATCTTTTGACCGAGCCATCGTGAACATCGGTAGATCTATTTCGGCGAGGTCAACTACCCCGGCATCATGCCCTTTTCCTGTAGCGGTGGTTGCGAAAACATCTGCCAAATCGCGATTGCTACCTGAGGTTGCTGTGATCATTAGAAAGCGTGCCATACAACTGCGAGTGGTGGTGGATTCTTGAACTTGTGCCGTTACAACCGACCCTATGGGTCGCAACCAGAGACAGCGAATGCTTATGCGTTGAACGCGAGCGTCAGAATATAGGTCAGAGTCATGCCAGAGCACGGACACGCTGTTTGCCCACATTGTGAAGCGCAACTTCAAGGGTCAGAAGCAACATGTCCAGCATGCTCTGGTCCGCTTTTCGGAATTGCACCAATTTCACGTGAATCTGAACCTCACGTGGAAAGCAGTGTGACTACAATTGACAATGTTGCTGTCCCCACTTACACACCGCCCCCCAGTGATGAAATTGTTCGACCTACTGAACAAACAGATCAAATTACAACCGAAACATCGCAAGATGTGACTGTGGGTGACATTGTTCAGCGAGGGGAAATGCTCGGAATCGAAGGTCGGCATGTAGAAGCCTTGACTTTGTTCAATCAAGCCATAGCAATGGACCCGAATGACCACATGGCGTGGTTTAACCGGGGTGTGATGAGTGAAGCGACAGGCGATGTCCAAGATGCGGTCAAGGCATTTAGAATCGCTCTCGATAACAGTCCTGGCCATGGAGCCGCGAGTGCGAATTTGGCAGTATTGCTTCAGAGAATGGGGCACGTTGGTGATGCGATTCAACATGCACAAAACGGGTTGATTGCTTTCCCTGGCCACCCTGCACTCATCGATATTGTCAATTCAGCTGGGGCGGCTGTACCTGTCACCCCCATCGAGATCGAAGAACCAGCAGAAGAAACAAGTCCTGAAGTTCATGTCGAGGAAGAACTGGTGGAACCTGAACAAACTTGGGCCGAGCCACTTGGAACAATCAAGACGATAGAATCGCACTCTGCCCCTATAGCCGAACCAACCCCTCAAGCCCCCGAACCGAGTTCAGGCATTGATTTAGATCAACTGGCAGAGATGGCAAAGGATATGATTCGACAAGGTGATGCTGCTGGCGCTCTTGAATCACTCAGAGCACATCTCCCTGAGGCGGCTGCAGAGCACCCTGGATGCTGGAAGGTGGCGGCTGGAGCCATGGCGAGGCTCGAACTTACGGATGCAGCAATAAATGCCTTTGAGTATGCACTTGATCTTGATTCCAATGACGCTTCCGCGTGGTTCAATCTAGGTGCTTTGAAGCGTAGAAGTGGTGATCAATCTGCTGCCTTAACCAGTTTCCAGAATGCAACCAATTTGGATCCGAATTATGTCAAAGCAGCGAATGGTCTTGCACTCGCAGCGATTGAGCTGGGTGAAATTGAATTGGCAATGAGTGGATTTAGAACACTTCTTTCAATCGATTCCACCCATGCGAGTGGGCTAACTTTTGCAGAGTTGCTGGTCGATTTGGCTGAAGGTGAAGGTCGTATCCTTGAATTGGATGCAACTCTACCAAGAACACTACCAGCAGGTCCAGAAATGGCCAGGGAGGCATTGCAATATCTACCTGAATCCGAGGTGCGATTACGTGCCCGGGCCTACAGTATTGCAGGTGACCATGCTGAATCTGTTACACTGTGGAAAGGTTTGCTTGAATCCAATAAGAATGATGCCGAACTATGGATTGGATTGTCCAGATCACTCAGTGCTGCTGGAAGTGAAGACAAGGCCCAGGCCTGTCGAGAAAAGGCGCGAGCATTGGGGGCGGATGTCGCAGAATCTGCACCACAGCCCATCGCTGAAGAACCACTTCAAGAACCTGAGACAGTCGAAATTCATGAACAAATTACTTCCGATCTTACAGATGAGATTGTTGTAGAAGACGATCCTTGGGCGGCATTCAGTCGAGAAGAGGAAGATGTGGCCGAGGAAACAGTCGAAATTTCGACAGACGAAATTATCGCTCATGAGGCCGCATTGGATACTGTGCAAGAACCCGAGCCCGTAACCTATGCACCTGTCAATGAAGAAGTCGATTTGGCCGCAGCAGCACTGGAAGCGCAAGCAGGAATTATGGAAACCTATGAAGTTCAATCTGATTCCTCTAGTGTGGCAAATCAGGATATCGAGTGGTACAACAAGGGACTTGAGTTACTCAACAAAGATCGACACCAAGAAGCGTTGTCTTGCTTTGACAGGGCTCTACCCTCATTCAAGGACGACAAAGCGATGGCGATTAAAATCCTCAATGGGCGCGGAAACTGCTTTTACTATCTCAACCAATACAAAGAGGCCATCGAGAATTACTACAAGGCATTTGGAATCGACAAGGCATTGACAACTGGAAATGCATTGTATAACATGGGCACAGCCTACGCTGAACTTGAGTCGTATGACAATGCAATTCATTGTTTCAATCAATCTATGGGTAAGGATGTAGGAGAACCGCTGAAAGGTGAAAACAAGAAACGGGCGAAGGAACAAATCCGCCGATGTAAATTACTGATTAAGGAACAGAAAAAGCGAACTTCGTGATATTTTCCTAGAAAATCATTTTTTTGACCCAATAGATGGGTTTATCCGATAACACCTCTATACAGTGTTATGGCAAACGAAGCAGGTAGCGATGTCATCGGCCGTCTCGGTGGTAAAGATTTGAATCAAGATGGGCGGATCATCAATTTGGTTGTGGTCGGTTCCAGTCGATTCTATGATTACTCTATTATCGAAGATACGATGGACGAATGGGCAAGGAACGAGGCACATCCAGATCTAATTATCACCGGTGGTGCCAGTGGGGTTGATTACCTCGCAGAAAGATGGGCAGACAACAATAACATTGCATTTGCGGTGTTCAACGAGGAATGGAATGCACCAAGAGCGGGCCTGGAAGATGGTGGGCGTGGAGAAGCACCAACATCCCTCACCAATCGGTTACTTGAAACGGCAACACACATCTTGGCATTTCCATCCCCGACCAGTAAATGGACACATGTAGTCATCTCAATGGCTGAGGAGTTGGGAATACCGGTAACAACCGTCCACGTCGACTAGAGAAATTGCCGACAGGGCCATGAAGCGTCACGGCGCACGAAGGTGTATGGAGGAGCGCGTTGCGGCTCAAAGAGTGACAGGTGGTCACTCACAACCCTTTGAGGAAACGGTCGCCGTAGAAGAACCTCTTGAAATTCAAATCAATGGCCAACCATGGATCACAACCATGCGTACACCTGGACAGGATCGCGATTTAGCACTCGGTTTACTTTACTCTGAAGGACTGTTGGAGAATCTACTAGATGTAGATGAAATTCAAGTTGATGACAATGTAGTTTTAATCAACGGTCAAATTTCAGTCGATGGGCATACCCGGGGTTTTGTACGATCAAGTTCGTGTGGAGTTTGTGGTCGCGCTTCACTCGATGCGATTTTGGCACGTCAGCCACCCGTCATTTCTCCAGATGGATTCAATATTGAATCCGATGCAATAGAGGAATTATTGAATCGTCTCCGAACCATGCAATCTGTTTTCGATACAACTGGAGGGGTTCATGCAGTCGCCCTCTTTGAACAAAATTGTGAGATCACTGATTTGTCTGAGGATGTCGGGAGACACAATGCAATGGACAAAATTATTGGGCGTTCTCTTGAAAAATTACCACTGGCAAAAAGCGGGTTTCTATTGAGTGGTCGTGTTTCGTTTGAAATGGTGCAAAAAGCCGTGATGGCGGGGTCGCCCTGCATCGTCGCGATTGGAGCGCCAACTACACTCGCCATCGACTTGGCTCGACAACACGGCATTACACTGGTTGGTTTTGCTCGGAATTCTAGATTCAATATTTATACAGGCTCATGGAGAATCAATTGATAATGGAGGGATTGGATGCGAGAGGACGTTGAAACAAAGCCACCGATCGTTTCTGAAAAACTCAAAATTGGCAAGCCAAAGCGTGTCGCTGCAGGCATAAAAGGCGTCACTGAATCATTCAAAATTGGAATATCTGAAGCAGGTTTTTCTCGTACAATCAAGACCATGCGTTCCGTCAATCGATTCGATGGTTATGATTGCCCAGGCTGCGCATGGCCAGACCCCGATGGTCATCGATCAGGGTTTGAATTCTGTGAAAATGGTGCGAAAGCATTCGCTACAGAGGCAACAAAAAAGCGCCTTACCCCTGAAATTTTGTCCTCAAAAACTGTACAGGAATGGTCTCATTTTTCAGACATGGAGTTGGACAAATTAGGTCGTATAACGCATCCCATGGTGTTAGAATCTGAATCGAATAATTATGAGCAAATCAGTTGGGAAAATGCCTTTGAAATGATTGGAAATGCAGTTTCCAGTAATGCAGACCCCAATGAAAATGTCCTATACACATCTGGTAGAGCATCGAATGAAGCTGCATTTCTATGGGGTACATTGGCAAGACAAATCGGGACCAATAACCTCCCAGATTGTAGTAATATGTGCCACGAATCAAGTGGAGTCGGGCTTTCATCTTCAATTGGAATTGGAAAAGGCACGGTACGGCTCGAATGCTTTGATTCCGCTGATTTGGTGCTTGTGATCGGACAAAACCCGGGCACGAATCATCCTCGAATGTTGTCAGCATTGGCGAACACTAAGCGCAATGGTGGGTCTGTAATCAGCATCAATCCATTGATGGAAACCGGATTGAACAGATTCAAACACCCACAAGAAGTCATTCGATTGTTAGGAAAAGGAACTCCAATTGCGGATGATCACTTTCCTGTGCGAATCGGCGGCGACCAAGCTTTACTCCAGGGCATCGCAAAAGTGATGCTTGAAGATGGTAATTTAGATTGGAAATTTATTGATGAACACACGGAAGGATTCGAAGATTGGAAGGCAAATATTTCAGCGGCAGTGTGGGATGATATCGTCACCCAAAGTGGCATTGAACGCAGCAGAATCGAGGCACTTGGAAAGGCCGTATCAAAGTCTGAGAGATTGATCATTTGTTGGGCCATGGGGTTGACTCAGCATCAGAATGCCGTCGCAACGATACAAGAGGCGTGCAACATTTTACTCGCGGGTGGCCATTTTGGTAAACCGGGTGCTGGAGCATGTCCAGTCAGAGGTCACTCAAACGTCCAAGGTGACCGGACAGTTGGTATCAACCACCACCCCAAAGCGTCTTTCTTAGATGCGTGTGAACGAGAAACTGGGATTCATATGCCCCATGAACCCGGCTATGACACTGTGGAATTCGTGCGTGCAGCAAGGGATGGTCGCGTCCGACTTTTCATGGCCCTAGGGGGTAACATACTTTCTGCAATGTCAGATACTGAAGAAGTTGCAAAGGGCCTTAGAGAGATTGATTTGACGGTCCAGATTTCTACCAAACTAAATCGAAGCCACCTCGTGACTGGCAAACGTGCTCTAATTCTTCCGTGTCTAGGTCGGACTGAAATTGACCCCGCAGGATTTGTTACGGTTGAAAATTCGATGGGGGTTGTTCATTCTTCTACGGGTCGATTAGATCCGGCATCGCCTGAGTTGCTGAGTGAACCAGAAATCATCTGCAACATTGGTGCCAAATGCTTTCCTGAAGGTCCGTTTGACTGGTTATCGTTTTCCAAAAACCACGATGTGATTCGCAATCTGATTCAATCTGTCATTCCAGGTTTTAGCGACTACAATACAAGAGTTCGTCAAAAGGGCGGGTTCTATCTGCCAAATGGACCGCGTGATGGGCCTACATGGAATACACCTTCTGGAAAAGCAGTCATACATTCCCATTCATTGCTCGAAAGACAGATTCCAGATGACAGATTCATCTTGATGACAATCCGAAGTCACGATCAGTATAACACGACCATTTACGGCATGAATGATCGATATCGCGGAATTTACAACTCACGTCGTATTGTGATGATGAATCAAGGGGATATGGATGAACTAGGTTTACAACCCAGAGATTTGATCGATTTGACAAGCCATTATGCTGGAAAAGAAATGCATTCTGAAAAATGGAAAGTCATTCCGTATGACATCCCTAGAAGGAATCTTGCTGCATACTTTCCCGAAGCAAATGTACTCGTCCCACTTGACTCAGTTGCAAAGGGCAGCAATACTCCAACATCAAAGTGGGTTGAAGTGAGCATCAAACCTCACAAGGATTGAAATTGGTTGGCATTGAGGCATTGTCATGTCCGAGGATGATTGTGGCGCGGCTTTCGCACTTCCCGTTGCTGAAGATGTCGAAATCGTTCCTGTCACGATTGACGTGACAGATGATGCAATGGCTGCGATGGAAGGGGCCATGGTGAATGCCGAAGATGGCGATGTTCTTGTCGTCAGCGTACTCGGTGGCGGTTGCTCGGGATTCATGTATGATTTACAGATCCAGAACAGACCCGATGAAGATGGGTGGCAATTCATTTCATGTGAGGGGGTTACCGTTGCAGTACACGACCGTGACAGTGTCCAATTGTCAGGCATCACTCTTGATTTCGTAAACAGTTTGATGGGGGGCGGGTTCAAAGTAATCAACCCGAATGCGCAGAAAGCCTGTAGCTGCGGGAAATCATTCCGCTGATTAGGCTGTCTCGAACTTCTCCAGATCCGGTTTTTGTGGCGGTGTTGCATCTTCACCCTCTTGGAGTGTTGATGGTGTTCGCAACATATCTTCAAAATCAAAAGTATCTGATTTCTCCAACCCTTCACCGTTTGATTCAAGATGATCTTTCAAAGATCTGAGGGGGTTCAATTCCATCCGATCGTGTTCCCTTGTGAATGCATACAATACTGGGTTGTGTGATTCAACCATTTGATTTTGGAATACCATTCTAACCCGCTCAGAACGTAGGCCAAAGAATGAAATCTCAACCATAATTGCCACCGCAGCCGCACTGTAAAGAACAATCAGTACAATTCCTGCGAACCAAATCGGATCGGAGAAAATCGAACTGCTTGAGCCGATTTGGGTGAGAAATAACTGGCGACTGAGAAGGAATAGTAGACCTAGACCAACCACTGGAGCTAGAATATCATCGACAAGACGCTCCATAGGTTGCATTCTCCTTTGGCTTGTATCTGCGAACACCAATTCACCGTGAGAGGCTGCTTTTACAATCACAATAATACTGGTTAGAATCAGGAAAAGGAGAACCGTGAAAGAAATCCCAACCCATGTCGGCAAGGGCATGTATGATACAATCAGATAGCAAAATAGGCCAAGGAAAGCAGTCGTTGGTAAACGGTGCATATGTTCGACCATCGCATCTTCATCTCGAACACCATTGTCGAGCCTGTGGATTCCAATAATACCCCAGTGCATAATTCTCATCACGATATTCACAACCTTGGCCAGAATACCGCGGTCGATGAGTAACCACTCCGCAGCTAGAATAAGTGGGAAAAGAAGTACGAAAATGATGGCTCCAATCAGCCCAACTAGGGGCGAAAGAATGAGTACGGGTAGAAGCATGAAATGTGGTAACTTCAATGGATGCAACACATCCATCTCGATTCGACCTTGTCGTGAAGCATCTATCGGTAGACCTCTTGCCAAGTGATCCAATTCCTGACGACGGGTTGCAAGGGGCTCGCCGGCATCGAGCACCTGCCTAACCCAGCGACGATAGCGCACATGTTCTGGCTCATTGCCAACACGATAGGTCCACCAAAATCGCAAAGGTAGGGCCAGTATTACTGGTATCAACAAAATACCTACGGCAATTAGTAGGCTTGTGAAATCCTCTGCCACAGTCGGTATGCCTAACCATCCAGTCTTAACTCAAGCGGAGATTATTCAATGATGATGCCGATTATAGAGGAGGAAGGGATTGGTCCGAAATTGTGCGAATCCTCCGTCCCGTTTGGGTCGGGATTGTCACCTTCAAGGAAAAATCCATTGGGCAGAATTTCCTTCACCCTTTTTACGATATGAATCTCTTTCCAAGGATGCTTGGCAATCACAATATTGCCAATTTCAGGGTTTATGTCGGTTTCAGCCTTAACGCAGTCACCATCACGCAATGTCGGCCACATACTGTCGCCGTGAATTCGGACTTGGATCGTCGTCATGACTCAACTCGCGCGAATCCAAGTGATTTCGCTTCGGCCCTTGACATTCCAGAACATGTTGTGGATGTTCTCAATGGCATCCATCAACTCTTGAGCATGCTCGGCTGAGACTTCAACCTTGCAAGCGCTGCACAACTTGGCTGCTTGCCAGAAGGTGTCGTGTAGATCGGGAATGGATTCAAGATGCTGTGGCTTGAAGAAATCAGTCCATAAAACGAGTAATTCGTCTTTGCACTTCTGCGCCTCTTCTTCTTTGATTGCTGCATAACGACTCATTGTGTTGATGTAAGCTGCAGAACTACAGTCATTACTGTGGTTCTCTGCAAGTGTAAGCATCTTATTGGTCATTGATTGCACCGCCTCACCGGCGATTCTGGCACTGGCTGGGTCATATACGCCACAGGGCCCATCACAATGTGCCTCAGCGTCGATTACGTTGATTGTCTCTCTCGACATATACTGACCCATCTGAATACCGTCTATGAACATGCGTATGTTGAAGGAGTGGATTCACAACCCAGATTCATGGCCAAGATTGCTGTGACGGATGGTATGGCTCCGGAAGCGGTCTCTAGGTTGAGGGATGCCGGCCATGAAGTTGATTTGGAACCAGGATCGCTCAATGGATTTGATGCTGTGGTGGTTCGTTCAGCTACTAAAATGACCTCTGAAGCCATCGCAAACGCTCCAACGTTGCGCCTGATTGGAAGGGCTGGGGTAGGTGTTGACAATATCGATTTAGATGCGGCAACCAACGCTGGGATTCTCGTGTGTAATACCCCTGGTTCTTCGACACAATCCGTTGTTGAATTGACGATTGGGCATCTACTCGCTTCAACCCGCCACATACCGACAGCTGATCGAGATTTACGCAGTGGAAAATGGACCAAGAAGGTCCTCAAAGGCACAGAGTTGTCTGGGAAAAGAATTGGTTTCATTGGGTTCGGTAGAATTGCACAAGGTGTGGGCCGGGTTGCAAAAGCCATTGGCATGGAATTACATGCATATGATCCCTATTTGCCGGGTGAAATTGCTGCTGGACAGGATTGTACGCTACATGCCGATGTCAATGATGTATTCAAGATGTGTACACACATCGCAATCCATTGTAACCTGTCAGAGGAAACGCACCATCTAGTCAATACCGAAACATTGTCGATGATGCCTGGAATTGGCGCAGATGGAACTCTGTGTGGGAACCATTTGGTATCTTGTGCACGTGGAGGTATTGTCAATGAAAATGACGTGCTTTTAGCTCTGGAAAACGAGACTCTAACCAGTTGCGCACTCGATGTTTTTGAGACAGAACCTGTTGGCAATCATCCACTGCTACAACATGCTAACTTCCACGGAACGCCACATATCGGCGCTGCGACACATGAAGCCCAGAATCGGATCGGTTTCGAGATGGCCGACTTGCTCATCGAATATTTTGCAGGGGAAGTGCCCCTCTCTGTTGTCAATCGTGCTGTACTAGACTGAAGAGTTCTTGAGCCATCGATTTTCATTCGACTGTATGCGGGAGCGTATCTTGATCCATTGTGACCTTGATGCGTTCTATGCTTCTGTAGAAACTCTGCATCACAATTTGGATCCAAACATCCCTCTAATCATCGGTAGCGACCCCAAAAATGGTCAAGGTCGAGGAATTGTTTCCACCTGTAATTATGCGGCGAGAGAATTTGGAGTTCGCAGTGCAATGCCAATATCCGAAGCATGGAGACGATGTCCTGGTAAACCACTGGGAAATGCGCTTTACCACCGCGGTGCACATCGATTATACCGTCGTGCATCTAATCGCGTGATGGCGATATTATCGGAACATGCCGATAAGTTTGAACAAGCAAGTATCGATGAAGCCTATCTTGATGTTACAGAATTTTGTGAAGGAGATTGGGGTCAGGCAGAAAGTCTCTGTAGAAATTTACAGAATTTGATTATGGATGATATATCATTGAGCGCTTCATTCGGAATCGGACCGACTAGAGTTGCTGCAAAAATGGCAAGTGAAGCTAGGAAACCAGGTGGGATTTTTCTAGTGCCACCAGGGGGTTTGCAGGAATTCTTCTCATCCCACCCTTGTAGGGCAGTCCCGGGTATCGGGCCCAAAGCCGCACAACTTCTGGGAGAACTTGGCATCATGGATTTATCCGATGCCTATCGAGAAGGGCCAGATCTAATTACGGATGCTGTCGGTATTCGAAGGGCACAATCTTTGTGGAAAATTTTGGAAGGAGAGTCCTCCAATGAGGTTAGCATATTGCGGTCTAGGAAAAGTATAGGGAAAGAAAGAACATTTTCCAGAGATATCCTAGACACTGATACAGTTTTTGAAATGTTGAATTCACTAATCGAGCAGGTGACACGCAAATTACGAAGTCTAGAAATTACATCTAGAAATGTCGAAGTCAAAATCCGATACCGAGGTTTTGAAACGGTTTCTCATGCGAAGAGTTTGGCCATTTCAATGGATGACTTGGAAACGTTCCAGAGAATCGCAGTAAGGTTGTTGGCCAATGTGTATGACACCACTCGACCTGTTCGTTTGGTCGGGTTTAGGCTCGGTGATTTGGAAGCACCACCGAACAGACAAGCAACATTGGATTCGTTTTCAGAAGAGGAATGACTCTACTGAAGTTTGTGCATTGCTGTCAACTCAGGTGCGAATTCAGACAAAATTTCGGGAACCGTAATCCCTTCAATCTCCGCATTTAAACTAAGGCTCAGATCTTTCTTTGCACGCCAAGTTTCGCTGTTGAAATCACACAATGCATTGGTTAACTTTCGAAGTCTTGATGCATCTTCATTATTCTCAATTTGTGATTGTGGATAAGCACGGATATCAACGGCACTCACGCCATAGAGAGTTTCACTCAAATGGTGTGTGAAGAATGGGCAGACTGGACTAAAGATGGTGAGTAGATCTTTGACGATTCGATGGATTGTCCAAGCGGCGTTCAAATCATCTTCATAGAGCCGGCCTTTCGCCATTTCAAGCCAGTGACTTGGGAGGACATCGGTTGCAAAATTCTTGATAATCCGGGTGGCGGTGAAGATATCGACTTCTCGCCAAGCTTTCTCAACGTCCTCTAGAACTTGTGCGAACTCGGATAATATCCATCGGTCGCCGGCACAAAGGTCACTAGGGACATGTTGTAGATCTGATGGAACTGGGAATTGAGATGCAAATCGGGCCACGTTGAAGATCTTCGTCAACACACCGAAATATTTCGCTTCAATCTCTTCAGGGTTAATGTGGAAATCGTCTCCCACTTGAGCATCACATGCCTTCCACAAACGGAAGCATTCGCTACCAATTTTGTTTGCTTTCAATTGTACACTCTTGTCTGGTCCTTTGACTCGCCATGCCCCAGTTCGGCCACCAGCACCGCATTCCAGAACACTATCAGCATCGATTCCGTTACCAAGAGATTTGGACATTTTACGTCCCCATGGATCCATTCCCAAACCATCAATCCAAACATTCTGGAATCCTGGTTTATCCATCAACAGTGTACTCTTGAGCAATGTGTAATACAACCATGTCCGAACGATTTCTTTGCCTTGAGGGCGGATGCCGGTTGGAAATGCCTTCTCAAAGGTGGAGGGGTCATTGAGATATCCAGAGACAAATAAATTCGAATTGGATGAATCCATCCAGGTATCGAATACTTTCTCTTCACCAGATATGTCTCCTAGACTCTCGCGAATCTCTGAGAACAACCCCAATTCCTCACGAGTTTCACGATCCAAGACACTACTTCCTTCGGGTGGCTCTTCGCACCAGGGTTGAACATATGTCCCAGGTGGAGGGATGATCACCTTGGTCGAATCTTCGGAGTACCAGATTGGAATTTCTGTGTGATACCAGCGCCTGCGGCTAATCGGCCAATCTATGCTAACATTCTCCATCCAATCTAACAAAAACTGCTTATTGCGAGGTGGGATGAAATTGATTTCTTCTGCATGTTCGCGCATACGGTCTTGAATGTGAGTTTGTCGGACATACCACTCTTTGAGTAGAATGATTTCAACTGGATTCTTTCCTCGTTCAGAGACGGGTACTTCTTGATCTCTAACCTCGATGTTTACAATGCGACCATCAGCCTCTAGCTGAGCGATTACAGTCTCGCGAGCATCTTTCACTTTGAGGCCGGAGAGTGGGCCTGCAATCGAAGTCATACAACCGTCTAAATCGATGGCTTGGAAAGGTGTTAAACCCATATCACGGAACACCGCGACGTCATTCTGATCTCCAAACGAACACACCATCAATATGCCAGATCCGAATTCGGATTTGACAGAGGGGTGGGTTAGAATTTCAACTTCAGTAGAACGACCTTCAACGGCGACTGGGAGGATGGCTTTCTGCCCGACGAGGTGTGAATAACGCGTGTCGTCAGGGTGGACGACTACCACACCACAGGCACAAATCAATTCGGGGCGAGTGGTTGAAATGACCAATTCCTCACCTGTATCGGTTGACCACTTGATGTCGATTAGCTGTGTTTTCCGTTGTAGTCTTTCGACTTCAGCATCTGCAATCGTGGTTCCTTCAACAGGGTCGTAGATGTTTGGACGTAAATCTTCGATGATGTCTCCCCGCTTGAATAGGTCGACGAAAATTGCCTGTGTCACGGCACGATAATCGGGTGCATCTGTAAGATATTCTTTCGAAAAATCGCAGGACAAGCCTACACGAGAGGCCGTTTTTCTCATCGCCTGTGTAAATTCTTCAATTGTTTCTTGACATAGTTTTAGGAATTCAGCCCGATCATATGTCTTCATCTTACGACCGGTATTCTTCTCAACTGTAAATTCAATATTGATTCCATTGCGATCAACACCCCAAGGGAAGTACACCTCTTTGCCGAGCAGTCTCTGACTGCGGGCGATGACATCAATCATACTGTACTGAGCAACGGCACCGATGTGCCAGGTGCCACTTGGGTAAGGTGGAGGTGTATCGATTACGAAAATTTCTTTCCCACTGTCGGGTTTGAAACCATAACGAGTATCGTATGCGGCAGCGTCCGCATAGTGCGCTTCTTGGATTCGTTTCTCGAGGTCAATCGACCAGCGTTTATCGGTTATTGTTGGCTTTGCCATTTGGTGTCCCCACCTTGGCCCTACTGCGGTTACTTGAACAGGTCCGTCCGCGCGGTCGTGGCTCCCCGTTTTCAAGCCTCCCGTGGTCTTGGAGGCATGAGGAATTAAAGGTCGATGGCTAGGAAGGGCACCCCGGAGGGGTGAACGTGGACCAAGACGATGACACGAACAGTGGCAATCAAAACCGTCCTAAAGTCCAAGAGTTCAGTTCAGATGTTCGCCGTAAAATCTCTGAATTTGAAACGAAAAAGGCAGTCGATGCTCTGTTGTCTGCACCCAAGATGATTCGTAGAGAATTGCAAGAGATGTCATTCTTTGGTGCCCTCACACGCTTCCCAGCAATCACCGTTGTTCTCTGCTTGGCACTCACTGCATTTTTTGCATACCATTCTGGAATCACTGACCAGTGGAGAGAAGATCATCAATCGATGAATGTCAATGGTGATTTGGCTGCATTCCTACCCGAGGGAAGTCAAGTTGGTTCCGATATTGCCGAAGTGGAGAAAGATTGGACCACGAATGTGATGATTATCTACGTAGAATCTGGGCAGAATAATATCACCAATCAAGCCATTTTAGATCAAATGGACCAATTAGAGCGGTTGCTGAATTACCAGGTTTCAGATGATGGTGAGGAGGACAATATCAAATATATTCTGAGCATTTCATCCGTCATTAAAGAAATCAATTCAAGTGCACCTCGTGTAGCAAATTCATTTGTTCAGAATGCTGGAGAAGCCTGCCCTGTAGAAGGTGCTTGCAATTGGTTGGCAGAAAATGCTAGTGCGCAAATTCTGCAATACGCTGACATCGTAGGTGGATACAGTATCCCCGAAGATCAGCAAAGAATTAACCAAATTATTGGGGAGTTACCTGAAAACGCGCGTAACAAGTTGGTCAGAGATGTTGGAAAGATTGAGAATGAAACCTTGATTTCTGAGCAAAGTGGTCATGGTTGGAATCGTGCTGTGATTATCATTGGCGTTGCTGACAACGACCTCGACATGGGTAAATTGATTGAAGACACACAAAGCGAAATCGATCGGCTAGGTGTTGAAAACAACTGGGGCATTATGGAAGAATCGAGCGACAAATGTCTCTCTGAAAAACAAGCCAACCCCGATTATCTATGCCTTCGTATGACACTGACAGGGCCAACGCCAATCACAAATGCGGTGACTGAATATACATTCATTCTGTTTTGGAAAATTTTCCCAGTCGGTGTCGTTGCTGTAGCGCTCGTTCTATTCTTATTCCATTGTGATGTCTTACAGACGGGGCGGATTCGTTGGGAACAAGGAATCAAAGTCGTCATTATCGCTGGATTGCCCACACTTTGTTCTGTATTCGCCACTCTTGGCATGATTGGATGGACGAATTATGAAGTGACGATGACTGTGATTATCGTTGGACCAATCATTCTTGCCCTGGGCGTTTCGTATGGGTTACACATTACCAACCGGTATGCTGAATCCAAAGGGACTCCCAAAGAAAAAATGGCTCTTGCCTTACAATCAACTGGGAGGGCTGTGTTTCTTTCAGCCGTCACAACTGTCATTGGTTTCGTATCGTTAATTTTGACACCGATGGCTCCGATCAAGACGGTCGGGGTTTCACTTGCAGGTGGAATTATCATTGTCTATCTGTTTACCATGGTCATGGTACCAAACTTAACGATGCTGCTAGATCTGCAAAAAACCCCTCACCCTCCACCCAAAATTTTCGTTGCTGCTGTGCGTGCACCTATTCGTTGGAACAAAATCGTGCTATCGATATTCGTCATCTTGATGTTGTTCAGCGGTGTTGTCAGTCGAGAGAATATCGTTGAGGATGTTAACTTGCTAGAGATGGCACCACAAGATGAACCCGCTGTATCGAAGATGAAAACATATTCTGATGAATTCGAAAGTGGTCAGGTCGGGATGATTTTGGTCAAGGCTGACATTGAAGCTGAACCTGAATTTTTAACGCCGGGGAATAACGAAGGACAGAAAGATCCCTTCGAAAATATGAAGAAAATCGAGAACTTGACTGAAATGGCAAATACTGTTGATCAAACAACGGCTGTTTCCATTGCGTTTTTGATTAAATCCGTCGGTGCCTCACTGAATTTTTCAGGTTCAGACACCATTGGACAATTCTGTGCACCAATGCCTGATGTCCCCCGGGAAGTGTGTAACATCCTCTTCACACAAGAGTACAACGGGAGTGCTACATTCTGGACTGTTCTAATGGAACTTGATCGGGACCAAACTGCTGGAACTGAAGTGCAGAGTTTCCTGATCTCGGTATTTTATGACGGATTGACACCAGAACTGAGACACTTCTTCGTCTCAAAGGATTTTCAGCGGTCATTGATTTACATCGACATGCCATTTATGCCTGTCAAGCAGACTGAAGCTGCTGCTGCTGCAATCGATGGATATGCAGAAGACAGGGATGGCTTCGGGTTCGCCCCCAGTGCACTCATTGGCGTGGCTGCTGTAACCATTGATGTGAACAACCTCATCGTTGACAGTCAATGGCAATCTCTTGGCTTCGCACTACTGTTTACAGTTGTCACTTTGGGATTCGTTTTCAGAGATGCCAGATATGCGGTCCTGACCACGTTACCCGTGGTGTTTACCGTCGCAATGCAATGGTATGTCATGGACCAATTCTCAGTAACTCTGTCGCTGGTCACGGTGATGATTGGCTCTATTCTAGTCGGTGTCGGAGTAGATTTCTCAATTCACATTGCCAATCGAGTGCGTGAATTGGGAGGGAGTTTAGAGGCGATACAGGACTCCTGTGCGAGTACCGGAATGTCACTGTTTGAAGCGTTCGTTGTCACTTCTGCTGGTCTGATGACTGCTTATCTGATCCCCATTCCTGCACTCAAGCCCTTCGTAACAGTCATCATCATCTTGCTTGTTTTTGCTGCACTCAGTGCCCTGCTCTTACTGCCAGCAATTTATGCGTTGTTCGTCAAAGAAGGCTGGGGTCTAGCTGGTGGGAGCGATGCCATGCGGAAAAAAGCAGGTCTTGCTGGTGGTTCACAAGCTGTGGCTGCACAATTGGATGCGGCTGAATCATACGATGCTGTTCTCCTCAGTAGTGCTGACGACGCATGGTGAAGCCTTTCATACCGGGCCGAGCCCCTTAGGGCTCGATGGTCGCATACTGGCTGATGAAATCCGAGCCCCACGTCTACCCGTGGGAACAACTGGTCGAGGATGGAAGTACACATTGGGATGGCGTACGTAATTACCAAGCCAGGAATACGATGAGGGATGATATGAAGATCGGAGATCTTGTATTATTTTATCACTCAAATACCAAGCCACCCCATGTTGCAGGGATCGCAAAAGTGTGCCGCGAAGGATACCCAGACCATACGGCACAAGATCCAAATTCAAATTACTTCGACCCAAAAGCGAACCCTGAAAACCCACGGTGGATGATGGTTGACATCGAACCTGTCCAGCCGATGGAAGAGATTGTGACGCTACCGGATATGAAAGCAAATCCAGTTCTTGAAGGAATGCCCCTATTGGCGAAAGGGTCCCGGCTCAGCGTACAGTCTGTTCCGACTGAATATTTCGAGGAAGTTTGTCGTATGGGTGGACTGTGATGGATGAAATTCCAGTCGCTGCACGGGCTGCAAATATCGAATATGCCATTCGCGATGTTGTTGTTCCTGCAACGGTATTGGAAGCTGAAGGACACGAAATAATCAAGCTGAATATTGGTGATCCAATCGCCTATCCAGGATTGCCCACCCCCAGCCATATGATTGAAGCTTTCAAAGATAGTTTGTCTAGGGGTGAAACGGGATACTCCCCCTCATACGGATTGGCAGAATTACGGGTAGCCATTGCTGAAGATGAAACAAACAAGGGGTGGAACTGTTCCCCTGACGATGTCTATGTTTGTCACGGTGTGACTGAAGCCCTGCAAATTATTTTCACTGCGACATTGGAAGCGGGAACGAAAGTCTTGGCGCCAGGGCCACACTACCCTCCATACATGGCATATCCACAATTGTATGGGGCTCAGACGATTGAATACCGACTCGACTCTGAGAACGGTTGGCGTGTCGATTTCGACGATATTGAGGCGAAAATGGATGATAGTGTTCGTCTATTGGTTCTGATTAACCCCAACAACCCGACAGGAAATGTTGCGAATTCGGATGAGATTGATCGAATGATTTCAATCGCCGAAAAATGGCCGAATTGTATGATTGTAGCGGATGAAATTTATGACGAGTTGGATTTCACCGACACACAAACCAGTGTTGCTTCTCGAAGTCAATCGGTCCCAATATTCGTTCTCAATGGAGTATCAAAGGTATACTACGCCCCCGGCTGGAGAATTGGATACATGGCATTGCATGACCCTACCAACCGGTTGGGAGCAGTACGGGATGGGATTGAGAGATTGTTGAGATCACGTCTGTGCGCATCCACACCTGCACAAATGGGCTACTTGGCAGGACTCACCCAATCAAGAGATTGGATGGATGGTTATACGCAGAATGTACTCGCTAAACGTGACCTCTGTTTGAAACGGATTTCGGAGATTGATGGCCTTGAGGTTCAACGCCCAGGAGGGGCGTTCTACATGTTTGTCAGATTGACTGATCCCCATTGGGCTGAAGACGACAAAAAATTTGTGCTCGATTTGCTACATTCCGAGCATGTCTTGGTCGTCCATGGAAGTGGATTTTCACAACAAATGGGGAATGGACACTTCCGACTTGTCTACCTCGCAGAACCTGATGTTCTGAATGAGGCCTTTGACAGAATTGAGCGATTTTTACAGCGCTCACGATGAACCCCTCACGTGCGCGCGCCACGCTGCGGTTCCCGCAGCGTGGAGTCGCAAGCGCTTAGAACCAGACTGGAAGTCGAGGAACGATGCGAACTGTTCGGATGGTGTTGTTCGGACTGGCATTCCTAATTTGCTTGTTGCCTCTCGGTTCGGCTGAAGTCGTAATTATCGAATATGACACACTTGATTTTGGATTGCTCATCCCAATCATCGCTGCGTCAATTGGCACGGTTACGCTATGGCAATGGATTCTCCCCCTCAGTCTAGGCAATTTGCAAGTTGCCTTCGAAGTCGATGATGATCTGTATGAAGTTCACAGACTCACTCGAACAAAATCGCAGATTAGGAGCCTTTTGGCACTGCGTGGTGTATCGATGGGGGTGCTTTCGTATCTGATGGCAATGGGAGGTATAATGCTCATTGTTGCGGAATTATTGATTGGCCCCGGGACGTTTTACAAACCCATTGTTTTCGTCACCATGGCTTTTGTTTGTGTACCAATTATTGTTTCACCAATTGTGACCATGTATGCCCAAATTCGTGCGATGAATAAACGATTGATACACGAAAAATTTTCGACTCAATTCATTGGTTACTTTGGAACTGCAGTTGCAATGATGATGATTTTGTCCTCGATCCTGTATTATGGTTGGACTGCTGCGAACACAGATGCAGGTTTTGATACCTCTGTGATGATTAAATGGAGTGGGTATGCACTGCTTGTTTTCATGTCTCCAACCATCTTTGCTTATGGTCGAATCATGGGGGCTTCTTGGAATACATTGCTGCTTTCTAAATGGCGCACTGCCAAAGGGTGGAAAACACCAATCGACCCCGATAGCCCTCGGTTTTTCCGTCGATTAATTTCTCTTTTCTTGGTGGTATTCCTTGCAACCATGCCACTGGCTGCAATCAATGGAATTGTCACACTAATTCATGTCATCATCAATCAACCACCTAATGCCGATCGTCTACTCGATGTAGGTGGGATTCTAGGTGAGGCGATTTTCTCAATGGTCGAGAATTCGGAATTTATGCGGAAAATCATATCATTGAAGACTCTGCAAGAAGTTCTCGCCTCTTATCTGATGCTCAATGTTGCCATTGTTGGTTTGGCGTTTATCTTTGAATTGACTCGCAACTTGTTTCTCGGAGGTCAAACGTTTGCTGGAGTCGGTGGTGTGATTCTTGCCCAACCTAGAGATATTCGAACTGAACCAGAAGTTCAGGGACGAATTCTATTCTTCGGATTGGCTGGCTTTTCGGGTTACGTTGTTTTGCTGCTGGTTTTGCAAACATACAAAGAATTCAACCAACTAATGCCCTATGGAGATCGTGTTACTGAGCAACTATTGCTTCAAAGTACATGGCAATTTATTGCAGCGGGTCAACTTATTTTCTTGCTAACTTGGATTTTGTCAGTCGGTAGGTTTGGGCACTTGCGGAGTCTCAAGTTTGACCTATCGCCTGATGAACGAAGAGAGGGAGTGATCATGGCTGGTGGTGGTGACTGGATGCGAGATCATATCGAAGTTGCCGCTAGGGCGGACGACATAGCCACTCTACGAAATTTCCAAACCGAACAAATTGATGGTGACAAAGCTGTTGTCAGACTTGAAAAAAGTCGTGCTAAGATGATTGAATCAGCACTGCGTGGGTTATGGCCTAGAGCGATTGAAGAAGCTAGAAAGGTTCTCGCAATTCAAGGTGGTGAAGATGATGAAGCACGAATGATCATTGCTACAGGGCATGTTGCTTGTAGACGATTTGATGCTGCAAAGGAGGCGCTCCGTGGCATGGAACAACCCGAAGGGTACGATGAGCCCGAATTACTCGCCCTGACAATGGAATGGTTGGACCCATGGGCTGGCCGGGTTAGTGCAGATGATTTGTATGACTGGGAAAATAACTCAACCATAGACCATTTGCGAGAGATGCAGAAACGGCTAAAGTCGTGGTCTCCAGACACGACAATTGGCACTGCTCATACTGACAGATTATCACTCCACTCACAAATTGCCAGCGCAGCGATGCTCCGAGCACAGAGGCGAAGCGCGGAGGCACTCGACCTCTGTCTCGACATGGTCCGAACACACCCTGACTCGACTTTGGCTAGAATTGCTTGTTCACTTTGCATGATTGATTTAGGCGAGTGGTTTGATGCGCTTGACGTTTTTGAAGAAGTCAACGAGTCTAGCCCTGAAGACCCGCGGGTGAAAGCCCTTGCAGGTATTCTAGGATTCCAGGCCGATGCAGATGAGTTGGAAATCGCCCTAGCGATTGGTTCAGATGCTGAAAAAGCAGCATGGATTGATGATGCTCCAGTCAACCCATTTGCAGCCCTCAGTTCAAACAAGGGTATGGATGAAGCCCTGAATGCCAATGTCATGGTGCTTGCTCATGAGGCCCTAGAAAGGGGTGCACCCCCTGTTTATACCTCACCATTGGTAGTGATTCTCATCAATTGGGCCGTTCTTTTCCCTGCTTGGTTTGTACTCGGTTGGTTGGCTTGGATGGAAACTGAACAGAATTTAGTTGTGGGTATTGGCACAACGATTGCACTGATAGGTTTACATCTTTTCACACGACGATTTAGACGACTACAACGACGTATCATCAAGCATCGTGATCAGCGGGGAATGATGTTGTATGCAAAGAAAATGCGAAGCCATAGAGTATCAGGAGATCAGAACAAAATGCCCATCGGTAACCACCTCCTTTTGAAGGGATTACTCGTGACTGTTAACGGCAATGTATTCGACATTGGCTTCCCTGGTTGGTTGGTGGTTCGTTTGCCGAAAGAACGTGATCGGCAATTCAAGAATCGTGTGAGAAATCGTATGCGTGAAATGAAATCCAGTCGACTTGCGCGTGCTCAACCGTTGCCTGAACGCTGGTGGACTAAGAGGCCGAAACCTGTTGACAAGGGCATGCGGACTCTTGAACGACTAATCGGGCCAGCCGCCTACAGGGGTGCTCATCGACGTAGTCTGGGCATTCAGGGCAAGTTGGAATCGGGTCGCCAAAGAGATCGAAAACCAATTATGGATACTCGTCCCGACAAACGTGGGATCCCCATTCACTCAAACCCTGATGAAGGCGCAGCTAAAAGGCCGACTGCAAGACCTGAACAAGTCAAAAGAATTCAAGATATTTCCCGCGGCCCGGCTAAAAAATTCAGACGTGGTAGCAATGAGGAATACGATGACTTCCAAGACTTTTCATAGGTGATTGAATGCCGCTTGTTGATGACTCCATGGACGAATCAACGCCTTGGTTAATCACAAAATTACGACAGCGATATTTGCCCACTGAATCTGGATTCATTATTGATCGTGAAACCAATAATTTACCAGTATGGTGTGTATCAACTTCTGCATTTGACAAGTGGTTTAGTGAACTGGAAAGTGTGATTGATCAGACCTTAGGTCGGAGATTGGCCTACGCCTCTGCTGAATCAGAGGAATTGCGATGGAGTTTGGCACCACCATTGCCCAAAGCCTGGTTCGGACAACAAAAGAAACGTATTGGAATTATGAATATCGATTGGGCCATTCGTGGTTTGGGTCAACTCGAGATTTTAGAATCTACAACCCAAGGTTCTACCCTACTCATCGCCAATCGTGGGCACACTGCGATCGCTGCAGGCATGGGCAATGCGGGTTGGGAGCAAATTCAAGAGGCACGATTTCGATTCCAATGGTCAGATCGTGGTGCGGGGGAGACCGTTGTTGAAACGATTCCTGACCCAAGACAGATTCCCGCCACGAAAAGTCTCGAAATACCGTGGGTGGATGGGGTTGGTGATGTGGTGGATGATGAACGGACTTTTCACCGTGCACGTCATGAAGCAGATGGTGTGTGGACCGTTGAAGGAAATCGAACTTTGATGATCTATCGTGATTTATTGATGCGATTCGAATCACTGGCAATCCCATACCTTGCGGACACACCACGTTCGACCGATTCGCGCACTGATTGGGTGGGAATTCAGGAATCTGAAAAGGTTGTACTCTGGGATGCGATGGCCGAGGCTTCGAGAAAGCAATTCCTGGCATCGGGGGAACTCGTATTGGTTGCCGACCCCGAACACTGGATTTCAGTATCGAAGAGATATATGGCCATGCAAGGATTGGGTCAAGTTTCGAAGTCAATTGGAATTGATGGGCATGGTGGTGTAGAACTACACCTGGCAGCGGCATTGCATCCAGCCATCGTGGTCGGTCGCTTGATTGGCTGCTGGGAACGTGCAGAAGGGCGCGCAGCCAAGGCTACTTGGTCCGCAAGTGGTGATGGGCACTGCATCAAAATCGAGAGCCGGCGAGTAATTGCAGAATGATAAAAAAATCACTCAAAAACTCGCGATTCTTTGCCACACGGCTCCACTCAAGCATTAAGTGCAAAGCGTAGTGTCGCTAGACAGTCGAAGGGTGCTACGCACCCTGTGGAGATGTATCATATGGGATTGAATCACAATCAGTGGGCTGTCGTAGCAATTACCGCAACACTTTGCTTAGCCGGCATGTATACAATCGTCGGTTCGGCTCTAGAAACACTTGATTCTGCAGGATTCGAAGGTGCTGGAGATGACATCCAAGCACCAGAAGATGAAACACAACTCGAAGGCTCGGATTTTGACGAAGATGGCCTGAGTGACAGAATGGAAATTACCCAATATGGTACTGATTTTGATAATGACGATACAGATGGCGATGGTTTACTCGATGGATGGGAAGTCGCCAATGGACTAGACCCACTCGATGATGGCGACGCCGACTTTGGAGAAATAGAATCAAGTCAAAATCCAAATGAGGATGATGTTACGACAGGAGAGAATAACGAAACATTCCCCGATCCAGACAATGGGCCGATGGGCGACCCTGACCGTGATGGTTTGCCCAATGCTGAAGAGGCTGAATATGGAACCAATCCAAATCTAAGAGACAGTGATTCTGACGGACTTAACGATGGCTGGGAAGTACTTCACCAACAAACCGTAATCGGTGCTGATGGAATCCCATTCACGCTGATGAACCCAACAGATGCAAACTGGGAATGCAGTCTACTCAGCCCACAAGTCGAAGCGGACTGGATTGCTGCGTTTGGTATTGATGAGTGGAACATGCTGGAAGATTCCTTCTCAAACCGGCACTCCTGTGACTCGGTTTTAGATGTCGACTCAGATACAATGCCAAATTACATTGAGGAGCGATATGGAACGGACCCTTGGTCAGAGGACAGTGATGGCGACCTCATTGGCGATGAAGTCGAAGTTGGATTCGGTGATATAACAATCAATTCATACTGTGGAAATACTGTAAACTCGATGTCTATTTCTGCTCCATTTACACAGGCACGCCAAACCGAAGAGAATCTCGAATGGTTTGAGGAAGACATGGACAATGATGGACGAGCAAACGGACCTGGTGATTGGGATACAGATGGTGATGGTATGCCTGATGGGTTCGAATATTGTTACAAAGAAATTCTCGACCCCGCAAATGCTACAGATTCCTTTGCAGATTCCGATGGCGATGGATTGTCGAACGTCGAAGAATACCAAGTTGCATACACTTGGGGTGCATCGCAATTCACTGACCCTACAGACAATGATACTGATGATGACTTCATGCCCGATGGATGGGAAGCCAACAACGGGTTGAATCCTCGAAATGGTAGCAATGGAATCGACGACCCTGACCATGATGGATTCGACCAAAATGGAAATGGGGATGTCCGCCTTTCAGAGTTTGATGGATTTGCCCGAGTGCATTCATTGAATGTCGATCTCTATCAAGAAGTGACGGAGAATCAAACCGTAGCATGGGCAAAGATCACGCTATCTGGCGCCAGTTCAGGTGGTACACAATATGAACTCATTCCGCTATTGGCACCTTGTGATGGGTTTGTTTATTCGATTTCAGCACAATTAAATGAAGAGATTACAGAACGTAGCTTTGTGTGGATGAATATTGTTGAACACGATGAGCGATTCACCAACCTCGATGAATACGAAGCTCGTGACCGTGATGGTGATGGTGTAATCGATGGGCGCTCTAGTGACCCATTGAACCCAGATACCGATGGGGATGGGCTACTCGATGGAATCGAAGTCATGGGATGGACCATTCGAGTTGTCAATCGTGGCGTGAATGTAGTTCACGTAACCAGCGACCCTGGGGTTTTCGATACCGACGGTGATGGACTAAATGACAGTCGTGAATATTACATCACATACACCAACGCGAGCAATCGCGATACTGACAGTGACAATCTAGAAGATTACACGGAAGCAGTTGATGGATACGTTTGGGATGGAGTACCATACACAACCAATGCATCCATGTTCGACACCGACAATGATGGGCTCGAAGATGGTGAAGAAATTGCGCTTGGTCTCGATCAATACATCACACACGCCAACAATTCGGATACTGACAATGATACGCTCAATGATGGTGATGAAGTTCTATTCATCCCTCGCCCGTGGCAGTCGGCCACCAACCCTCTTGTCAACGATACAGACAATGATGGCATGCTGGACGGATGGGAAATGCAAGTTGAATCAACTACGGACAATACCCGATCTCATTCATTGTGGATTGCCATGAGTACTTGGAGACCTGTTGGCTGTGAGGACTCATCCTGTGAGAAGGCCCCTGGTGGTTGGATTTATCTCAATGGAATCCAAGAATGGTCCGGCAGTGCTGGAGATGCTGATAATGATGGAAAACCAGATCCGAAATATTTCATCCATGAAATGAACCTGACTGGTTTCTCAATGCCTACAGAAGGTGGACGTTGGGCACTGGACCCCGCGATGGGTAGTTTGCCAGATGCCAACTTCGATGTAGACAACGACACCCTACCGAACGCGATGGAGGCACCGGACCGTTGGAATACCAACCCTGTTGATGACGACACTGATGGTGACAGATTGGCAGATGGCTGGGAAGTTTATTGGTCGGATAAGGCGCTAGAACTGGGGCTTTCAAACTCCGAGGAACTACAAGCAATCGGTGCACGCGGTCCGATGGACCCAAGCATGATTGACAGCGATCTAGATGGGATTGAAGATGGAGAGGAAGATTTCGATCGAGATGGATTGAATCGAACCAACCTACTGAACCGATATTGCCCCTCGCACAATGACCCAACCACATTCAATTGCCACATTGATCCTACCACAGAATCAGGTGGGCAGTTCTATGATGACTTGGAGAATTTTACCAACTATGAGGAATTGTTGAATGGCACCAGCCCGGTCCAGAACGATACTGAAGGTGATGGTTTAGAAGATGGTCCAGAAGTATTCTACCAAGACCATGACAACGATGACATGGCTTCTGGTTGGGAATATTACTTCCAATTCGATCCATTCGATGCCGCTGACGCAATAATCGACGTTGATCAAGATGGTTACTCCAATAAATGTGAAGAAAAATGGTACACAAATCCACGTGAACCGACAAGCTTCCCAGGTCAAGGCCAACACTGTGACAACTTTGAATGATGGATTTAGTTCGAAAAGCGCCCTGTAGGGCGCTCAAGCGAACCAACGATTCAAAACGGTGCAGGTAGCCCTGTTGTCATGGTCCGTGGTACTACTCGTCTTGCCTCGGCCTTGTGCCTGCTGATTCTGATCTCACCCCTTGGTACCTCTGTGAATGAACCAACCGATGATTCACCTCAGATTATCATCGACCAAAGCCAGGGTTTGAATGTTTATTCAAACATCAATATAACGGGGACATATATCGATGAACAATTACCAATTTCAATCACGTGGGAAATCTACAATGGAGTTGAACGAATCGATGATGGCGATTTGATGGACCATTTATCCGAATCGGGGGATTCGCATTCCTCAAGCCGAAACTCATGGCAATATTTCATCAATCTCAATTTCACATCCACGCCCACCTGTTCCTGTGTTCTAGAAATTGAAGCCACCGATACAAACGGGCAAAAGGACATGGCGCAATTGATTCTATTTACACAAGACGAAGATGCTGAATCGTTAACCCAATTGAATCCCTTGATTATTTTTGAAAGCCCCATAGGACAACTGACCGGGGCGGTTGAGATCGATACAATCGCAATGGACATGGCCGGTTCGACCAGTGCACAATGGGCGATTAGTAACAGTAGCGAAATCGAAATTTCTTGTATCCAATCTTGGATTGAATCACCGGAACAAGTTCAATGGCACAATATGACTGCTATAATTCAGGATTCAAGTCAATCATTCACATTGGATACAATGGCCTACAACGATGGCGAATATTCGTTGATGGTGCGAGCTGTATCAGATGATTTGTATTCCACGTGCGCATGTAAGCCGATTGGTATCGATAACAATGCACCAACGGCTAGAATCGATGGACCAAGTGTAATGACTGAATATTCGGGGTCAATTCAATTTGATGGCACAGGAAGTAGCGATTTGTTTTGGGGACAAGATGAATTGGTATTTTTGTGGGTACTTGAAGATGAGTTAGGCGAAAAGACAATCCGAAGTGGAGTTGATCTTCGTACGTTTGACGTTGATGCTTCAAAATCAGGAAATTTTACACTGACATTAACCGTTGTTGATAATGTCGGATTTTCCGATACGGTTTCACACGAATTCAACATCATCAACCAAGTTCCAGTAGCGGCACTCCGAATCGGTGGACAGGCGCTTGAAAATGGTGACCAGATTACTCTTACAGACAGTACACAATGGCTCGTTGAATGTAGCGATTCAACGGATAGTGATAATGACAAATCAGGGCTTGTCTGTACATGGTATGTTGATGATGAGCCATTGATGACAGGTTGGTCTAGACAATTAGTGAGCCCAGAAGACCTTTCCAAACCTCACACGCTAATGCTAGAAGTGACGGATGACGATGGGATGAGTGATACAATTACAGTCACATTTGGTGTTCAAGATACTGCATCAGATCCAATGTATGATGAAGATGGAACAGACAATGGGTTTTGGTTAATGATAGCTGCTCAAGGAGCCATCTTTGTCACCTTAATCCTCATGATGGCCCTTTTACTACGCTTAACAGGTAAGTCAACGCCGATTCCAAAATGGAAGAGGGAATGACCCGAATGTCTCATGAAGGTCGAATGATTCGGCGTAATGATGTATGAGAGAGTCACCTCTACTCTGGGCAATCGCCCCGATGCGATTTCGCATCAGGAAATGCGTCAGCGGCAGAAGGATTTTTGTTCGGAATTACCAACCAATTCTGTAGCAATCATTGCCAACAACCCTGTGTCTATTCGAAGTCGTGACACACATCACCGTCATCGATTCAACTCCTACCTCCACTATTTGACTGGCTGGCACGGAGAAGAAGGAGTGGCAGTCTTCCACCACTCCGATGGAAATTGGAATTGCCGACTCTATGTCCAGCCTCGAGATGTCGAAAAGGAAACTTGGACGGGGCGGAGACCTGGCCTAGAAGGGGCACTTTCTGGTTGGCCTGTTGATGAAGCAACAAGTCGATATGAATTGGCCGAAAATCTCCCTAAAATGCTGTCCAATTGTGAGGAGATTTACCATATCGAGGGACTAGATGCTTCAGTCGATGAAATTGTAAAACAGGCATTACGTGATGAACCACTAGATCCTCGATTGATCCTCGACAATCTCCGAGTTATCAAGTCTGAAAGGGAAATTGAATTGATGCAACATTCTGCAGATTTGGCAGCATACGCTCACATCGAAGCAATGCGTGAATGTAAAGTCGGCATGGGAGAATGGCATATGCAATCGATCATCGAAGGATGCTTCCTCTATCACCAATCAGAATGGGCATACCCCAGCATTGTTGGAAGTGGAGACAATGCCACCATCCTACACTATAATGAGAATAAAGATGTCATGATTGATGGTGATTTGGTCCTAATCGATGCAGGGTGTGAAATTGATG
The DNA here is from genome assembly GCA_002457195.1 of Marine Group II euryarchaeote MED-G33. Lineage (GTDB taxonomy): Archaea > Thermoplasmatota > Poseidoniia > Poseidoniales > Thalassarchaeaceae > MGIIb-P. The sequence goes on from NTJU01000001.1 coordinate 40,349, forward strand.
GATATGCTAGCGACATCACCCGAACATTCCCCGTAAATGGTAAGTTCACTGAAGCGCAGAAAGACATCTATGAGCTCGTTCTCAAATCCCAATTGGCTGGAATAGAAGCTTGTCAAGCGGGTTCCCCATGGAGTTCCATGCATAATGCAACTTCGAAAATCTTGGCTCAAGGGCTGATTGATTTGGGAATCTTAGATTGTACTTTTGAGGAAGCGCTAGGTGACAGTTTCAATGGCCTTTATCGACAATTTTTCATGCACGGAACAGGCCACTTCTTGGGCCTTGATGTACACGATGTCGGGGGTGGGAGGCAGGGTGATGGTAAGCCTGAACGAATACTGACACCTGGCATGATTGTAACCATTGAGCCAGGACTTTACTTCGGTGCTTGGAGAGAGGATATCGAAATCGATTCAAAATGGGCTGGTATTGGAATCCGAATCGAAGATGATGTCCTCATTACTGAAAATGGACCTGTTGTTCTCACTGCAAAATGCCCCAAGGAAATCACTGAAATTGAGGCTCTTGTCGGCTCCAACTGAGGGATTATGATGTGGATGGAAATTCTTGAGGCACAGCGTGGGCCATCACCTCCCCGTTTGAGTGTCGAAGATGCTGCCATTTTGTATGAAAAAGCAGACTTCAATATGCTTCGCAGTGTTGCATTAGAACGACGCCGATTCATGAATCCAGGTAACCATGTAACTTACATGATTGATCGTAACGTGAATTATACAAATGTCTGTACAATCAATTGTCAGTTTTGCTCATTTTATCGACCACCTGGACATTCTGAAACCTACACCCAAACATATGAGCAGATTTCTGTTCGATTTACTGAATTAGAAGAGGTCGATGGGGTTCGTGTATTGATGCAAGGGGGGGTCAACCCCGAGTTGCCACTAGAATGGTATACAGAACTAATTCTCTTTTTGAGAAAGGAGCACCCTTCAATTGCATTGGATTGTTTTTCACCCATTGAAATTGAAGGCATTGCTGAAGTCTGTAACCTATCAACTCTCGAAGTACTGACCGCCCTCAAAGAGGCGGGAATGCATGGACTACCCGGTGGAGGGGCCGAGATGCTCGTCGATGATGTGCGACTCGATATTTCCCCTAAGAAAGGGAGTGCAGAAAATTGGCTTCGAGTCATGCATGAAGCCCAATCACTTGGATTGACAACTTCAGCTACGAATGTCATCGGTTTTGGAGAAACTGAATTGCACCGTGTGAAACACATGGATCGAATTCGTGATTTACAAGATCAGGCAATCACGAAAGGGTGGACTGGTTTCACTTCATTTGTGGCTTGGCCCGTACAATTGGAAACCAATGTATTTGGCAAGAGGAATCGTGGTCGGAATCGAATCGAATTGGGGGCAGGTCCAACCGAGTATCTGCGCCATGTAGCCGTCTCTAGGCTGTTCTTCGACAATATCGACCACATCCAAGGATCGTGGCCTACAATGGGCCTAGATATTGCGCAGATGGCCCTCTTTGGAGGTGCGGATGACATTGGTTCTACCATGATGGAAGAAAATGTGGTATCCGCATCAGGGACTGAGAAGACGTGTGCGCTCGAGGTCGAGTTGCAAGAAGCGGTTCGCCGTGCTGGATTCGTCGCTTTACGAAGAGATTCCGACTACAATTTACTCGAAACTCCCGATGTGGCATCGGATGTGCAGGGATTCCCTGCACCTCCTCCATTACAACCAGCAACGAATGCTTAGTTACTCATCTCCTTCAGTGGAGCATTCTTCTTGACGAATGATTTCAACAGTTGTTTGGATTTGACCGGTATCATTTGTGGGTGTTGCAACGCCGGGTGAATCATCTACTTGTGCACTGATGTTTTCACTGACGTTGGTGTAGTAAACCACCCAAATGTTGGCATGGATGTCCTGATTGGCACCTGACTGTTCATTCTGTGGCACGTAATTTTGCCCGTTGTACAATCCTTGGTATCGAAGACTGTTTTGCCCACTTGCCAAATCAATCCAATCTGTGATGTCGTATATCCATGGCTTGACATCTTGCCCAGCACACCATCCTGCGCGCCCGTAAGGCCAGGTTCCCAGTTGATTGGCTTGGGCTCCATTGTGCATTTCCTTTGCGCAACCTTCGCTATCGCCTCCAACAGAGTCATTTCCAGCCATTGGGTGATCTTCCTGTGTAACGAACCCATTCATACTGTAGCGGTGCTCATGATTGCAGAATTCGGCACAATTGGCATTGTCTTTTCCAAATCCATGACCTGTGATGACGGCATAGATTTCGATTTTCTCAGTACCTGCTGGAATTTGTAAATCGTGTACACGCTTGTATTGTGATTCGTTATTGTATTCACCGCGGAAAGAACCACCATTGAATGCCAATTCTGCACCGGTCGGGCGTAGACCCTCATCTTCCCAATTTGAGAGGTAGACACTGACATTGAGCCAACCACCGTTGGCACCGCGATAACGGAACATGTGGTCCCCACCATCAAACAGCTCAAACAAACGTGGAGAAATGTCAGTCAACCATCTTCCTTCGCGGCCATAGGTGGTAATCCAATACCCAAATTCAGTGCTACAGGTCGAACTATTGCCAACTTCATCGCATATTTGCATATACTGGCTGTAATCCCACTCGTGACAACCCCCGTAGGATCCGTCCGATTTCTGGTATCGATCACGATGCTCACTACAACCGTGATGCATGTAGAGTTCCATCGTGTTGAATCCCTCCATGGTGGAAGCGTTTGGGAATGAACCATTCGCCAATGAAGAGTGACCTCCTTGCCAACCACCAATGTGACGTTGAGCCACCATGATGTCAACAACTGTCACACCGGGGTCGTGTCGGCGCATTTCTGTGGGGAATTCGGAATTGAATTGCAAAGGCATCTTTGCAATATAATCCAAACGATATTGCACGCCGTGTGTCCCCACCCAATTATACAATGAGCCTATTTCACGCCACTGCTGGAATCGGTCCATGCCATAGTAAAATGCGCTCCAATCACCGATGACCCCACCAAGGCCACCTCCAATGGCGCCACCTTGCTGATCGATGTAATGGACATGAGAATCTACCCATGCTTTGTCTGCATCGTTCAACCCATTTCTGTACGAATTCACCCTGTTGTTCATTGCATCGATATCGTTGCGGTAATCGCTATCAAAAGATCCAAAGAAAACATGTGTGTTTTCGGGTAGTGTATTCAAAAATCGACCAATATCTTGATTCCAAATGGCAGACATGTAAGAACTGGAATCCTGATTGAAGATGAACAAGTATGTACTCTCTCCATCCCAATCTCGAGACATCACCCAATTACCCGATTTTGTTTGTAGTGTGAAATCACCAGCGATTCCGAATCTCTCTGTCGAAGACGGTCCTGTGTTCCAGGATATAGGAACTTGCAATACTGTGCAACCCTCGGAATTCGGTGTCCATCGTGATTCAGAATCAGGACATTGGTCTACATTCGCAAAAATTCCATCACCATCTAAATCTGCACAGCCAACCTCGTTAACATCGAGACCAGTTGGTGTACCTGAACATTGATCGGTATCATCCATGACCCCATCACCATCCCCATCCCATTCGTATGACGCGCATCCAAATTCATTGACAGCAGCTCCAAGTTGGGTTCGCATACACTGGTCATCAAAGTCGATGACACCATCGTCATCATCGTCTCCATCTTCATCAGAATCCCGGCAACCATCCATGTCGTAGTCAGTCGTATCACTTTGGGCCCAACCGATAACACCTCTGGGGCATGAATCTACTTCGTCGAGTGTACCATCATTATCATCATCCAAATCATCATCTGAATCACGGCACCCATCACGGTCGTAATCAGATGCCCCTGTGGATTGCCACCCGGGAGTGCCTAGTGGACAATTGTCGTAAGGGTCGGTAATGGTATCATCATCATCATCATCATCTTCTGAAACATCTTGGCAGCCATCTGAGTCATGATCGAAATCGGTGTTTGTTGAATCCCAACCAATCAGCCCTCTTGCGCACCGATCTGAAGTATCGGAGCGGCCATCATCATCATCATCGGTATCCTCTGAAATGTCATGGCACCCGTCACCATCGATATCGTTTGAAGGGGTAGATACGAACGCTACGCTGCTTTCCACGCAACGGTCTGCCTCATCGGGAATTCCATCTCCATCAAGATCTGGGTTTTCTTCGACAAAGACATACACGTATACCGAAACGTTGTCCGTTGTAACTTCTGAACTCCCACAGGAAATCCTGAATGTGCCATTGAATGAGGATTCGACGAACCCTAGTGGAATCGATGCGTATTCACCTGAAATTGATACAGTCTGAATACGTTCTAGTTCATCAACCCAAACTCCTGAACAGGTGTTTAGTGCAGAATGAACAATCTTTGCTCTAGCAATCACTGATTCATCAGGTTCCACATAAATCACTGGCGGAAATGCTGAAATTGATACAGGGTCTTCAGGGGGATTTGAAATTGTTACAGAGGCGAATAGCACTTCTGTTTCTTGTGTGGAAATTTCATTGGTCATGGTGATTCGTACATTATACGTCCCAGATGGCAGAATTCCAAAATCAACAGTGAACGTATCAGTTCCAACCTCAACTGTACCCTGGACAACCCCATTGGCAACAGAGGCGACAATCTTGGCGTCAAGTTCTCCACAATTGCACTCGCCAGAGAGGAAGACTGGCTGATTGAATTCAAATTCGGTATCACCTGTCAATGACAATTCGAGAGGGATACTTTCTTTCATTGTCTCCCCAGAAGAATCACCTTCCAGCATACCCAAACAGCCTGAGGATAGCATCAAAATCGTGAGAATCAGTGCGTGCCAAGTTCGCCGCATACTTCTGCGAAGGTAAATCGGGACATCAACTGTCCGCCATCTCGCTACGCCCTGATTGAGTGGGCATCACTTGCACATTGCAGGGACTGCCATCATGTTTCATGATGAGTGGGTGGACGAAAAGCAAGGGCCCATTTTCCACTCGCTCAATCCGAACAATCACTTCCCAATGAACCGCGAAAAGTGGATGATACTCACTCCCCGGCCAACTACCGCTTGGCAGTTCCAGAGAGATGGATTCACCATCCATCGAAACAGCACACGAACGCCCTTTGCATCGGACTGGTAGGGGGGAAAGGAAGAGGCGCTCGGCATCAGGACCTTCTAGCGGAGTTGATTCTCCGAAACCAGTGCCCAATTCTGAATTCGCATGTTGACGGATTGATAACGGCGTTGATATTCCAGGTGGATTTTGGAGTCCATCTTTACGACCCAATGCATGGAGGAGCATAGGGCGTCTTGGGTTCAGTAATCCGACCTCTACGCGGGCTTGAGCAGAAATCCAATCTTCACGAACTTCTGGAAAATCGATTTTGACTGAGATTTCTTCTGCGGTACAATCGTCATTTCCAACCTCAAATACAGGATCCACTGGTAAATCTGTTCGAAATTTACGGGTTCGCCTGAAATCCCAAACACTTGCGAACAGACGCATCATAATCGGAATGAAGAAAATCGGCAAGAAAATCAGTAGAAGAACGGGATAATCGAGTAACCCAAGACGCACACTACCTGCAAATGAGCCATCGACCCACCCCGAATTGACAAGTGCTGGTTCAAATGCATGAATCGCCAATGACGCAATTATCCCAATCACGGCAAATGGGATTAATCGTCGCGAACGCCTGTGCATTTTACTCGGTAATATGAACCAACCTTTCCGCTCCCGTTCTACACGCCTTGGAATGCGATTTGAGAGTGTGACCCATTCACGACATTCTGACCAACCGGATGACAATTTTATGATATTTCGATGAATATGAAAATCTGTTTCGTCTCCGATTCGAACGGAACAAGGAACATTCGAGTTTTCTTTCAAACTAAAATATTCGCGCGCAATGGGGATTTCAGAAGCAATGACCGTGTTGGGGTCAAATGGTGGAAATCTGATGCTGATCTCTACTGCATGACCGGAATCCGCATCGTCCATGGGAGCACCTCAGCCTGTTAGCAAGGCCCACGTGGCACGAACGGCCATGCGCCTGAATTCAGGGATATCCTTTAGCAAACGTATTCCCAATGGTACGGGTTTTTCGATGTCGCCAACTTCATTGATGAGTGTGACAACATCTTCCCTGGCAAATATTTTGAAAGTGGTTTCCAGTTCATCATCATCACACGATGAAACAAATAAATCTCGCAAAATACGTGCACGTTCATGCTCTTTTCTGACTTTCTCCATCGGTTTGCAAATTCGTTTCAGATTGGAAGCGGTTAACTTGTCAGAAATGACGGCTTTGACCAACTCCGGGGCCAAGTAATGGATTTGATCGAATCCTGGACCGATGCCGCCACCAGTGGTCGGTTTACATAGGCCCGCAGCATCACCAAACAACAACACACGCTCTTTGAAAATTCGCTTTACCATACCGCTGGCCAAAGGTCCACAGAATCGAGCGGTTTCACTCACATTGGAGAACTTATCTTTCCACAAAGGATGTTGTAATAGTGTGTCGTAAAGCATCTCGCAAGAACGGCCATTCAGACGATCGGGGTGAGCCCAAACTCCAATTCGGTGTGTGTCACCATTGGGAATCGCCCAAGCAAACAAGCCGGGCGCAATGTCCTCACCAGAGAACATTTCCAAACGCCCAGGAACCCCCTCATAGCCCGATACTTCAGCTTGGAAGCCAATCATGAATTCCTTTGGTCTTCCAAATCGGAAATGACGACGCGTCCATGAATGAACGCCGTCTGCCCCACAGAGAAGTTTGGACCGAATCATGCATTCTTGACCTTCGCGAATGATTGTAATTACAACACCATTCGCTTCGACTATTGCATCGGTAGGTTTGGAATCAAGCCAAAGTGTAGCACCTGATTCAATCGCTTGTCGGACACAACCTTCGTCGAATAATTTACGACAAACAACATGAGTACGCAAAATTGACGGTTCGCCAATTTCTACAGGACGTCCTTGAGGGCTGTGGATTCTCGCACCCCAAACATCAGACAATATGGTGTGATGCAAGTTGACCCTGTTCATTGCCGAGGGGGTAACAAGGCCGGCACACTGGAAGGGTTTACCGATTTCACAGTGTTCCTCCAACATCAAAACATGCAGGCCTTGCTCAGACAAAATATGACCAAGGTGCCCGCCAACTGGGCCGGCCCCAACGATGACGACATCGTAATCGTGACCGGTCATGTTACCAAGCCACAGTAGTGACCTATCATGATTCGCCCTTCAGAATCAAGATTTTTCTGATTTACATGATATACTGGCCAGGCGGGGGTTGGTCTGTCAGTTGTCCCCATCATCTGATTTCTTGGTCTTCTTCTGAGAGCTTTTCTTCGATGTGCCCTTTTTCTTAGCACCTTTCTTGGATGCACCTTTCTTCTTCCCACCGGTGCGCTTCTTGAGAATAGTGATCAGCTTACTCGCAGTACCACCGGCGCCACCTTGGAGTTCTGTGTATGACTTTGCTTCGACCAACGCACACGCATCGGTTTCCGATAACTCAGCTCTTGTCACAAGAGTCTGAATCCACTTGATCTGCTTTTCTGAGGCCTCCCTAGGGATATCTTTGGTCAATTCGAGAAGTTGTTCAATCAGTTTGCTTGCCGTGCCTTTTCGACCACCGGTCAGTTCACCAAAGTTCGCTGCTCCAACCAATGCACTGGCATCGGCTTCAGACAATTCAGCACCTTGGGCCAAAGAGGCAATCCAGTTGGTCTGCTTTTCTGAAGCAGGTTGAGTTTCAGCGGGATGTGCCTTGGTCATCACATCGAGAATCTCACGGATTTCAGTACCAGTCATTTCTTCGGGTGCTTTTCCACCAGAGTAAGTTGCGATTTGTTCTTCCGACAGATTGTTGGTGATTCGAACATAGTAAGCAAGTTGTTTGGGTGTAGGGGACTGCTTCTTTTTCTCCAGTGCAGACAAATGTAGGGCTTGAAAGTGCTCTGAGAATTTGTGCCATTCTGTTGGCGCAGAAGAATTACCGAGTTCGATTGCATCCAAATTGGTTTCCATTTCAGCAGTGAAATTTGTTCCAAACAGATGGCCTTCGACCCCATGGCTACTGCGGTCATAGAATGGTGCTACCTCGAGCCAAAGTGTTCTACCCTCGGTTGAAGGCTGAAGCGAGCCTTTTTCCTCAACTACGTATTTGCGACTCAACAACTTGGCGATCGTTGCGGCATAGGTAGAGGGGCGACCAATGCCTTCCTTCTTCATTTGTTGAACAAGAGAATGTTGTTTGTAACGCGGAGGTGGCGTGGTTTCATCCTCTCGGAGACAGGGATTTTCACTTTCTTCATCTGCATCGTCTAATGCCAGCGATGAGCCCACATTTGTATCAAAAGAGGGAGGGGAAATAGACGGTTCTTTTCTGATTCCTTCGAATGCAGCCTCCCAACCCCGATGGATACGCCATGACGCAGTACTGGAAAATGGGCGATTGAAACCCTCTGCATTGGCAGTCATCGAAATTCTCTCATATCGACTCTGATTCATCTGGCTACCGGCAAAACGTGCCCAAATGAGTCGGTAAAGTCGTGCTTGCTCCGCTGACAAACCATCTGGAGAATTGTCCTTTGGACGTGTAGGACGTATCGCTTCGTGAGCATCTTGAACATTGGTTGCATCTGTTTTTGCATCCGGCCCCAAAACACCCTCACCGAGGTGATCTTCACCCCAAGTATCACGAATGTGAGATTTGACATCTTCGCGAGCTGTTGTGTTGGTTCGTGTTGAATCGGTACGCATGTAAGTGATGTGACCTGCATTGTATAACTCGCTTGCAATCTTCATGGTTCGACGAGGATTCCAACTCATTTCCGAACCCGCTTTCATCAGCAGTGTATCCGTGGTGAATGGCGGGTCGGGGTTTCGCTGATACTGCCCAGGGGTTGAGGATGCAATGGTCAGACCCTTCGCAGCAGCAGCATATGCACTGTTGGCCAATTCAGAGTCATTTGTTCGTTCTGCGTTGAATTTCCCTTTATCGTCAACCCACGCATCCGAATCATCCTTGTCATGGAATTTCGCATTCCAACGTAGGCCCCCTGCTTCTGCATAAACTGCAAAGTATGGTTGCGGGACGAACGCCTCGCGTTCTACCTCTTTGTCGACGATGAATCCGAGGGTTGGAGTCTGGACCCGGCCCATCGCAGGCAGTGACCATGAACGACTGAATTTTGAAGAACGGAAACCGACAAGACGATCCATGAATCGACGGACCATCGCAGCTTGAACCAAGCCTTGGTCCACTTCGCCACGCGCATCGATTGATGCTTGCACTGCAGTTTTTGTGATTTCATTGAATGTGATTCTCCAGATATTTTCATACCCATTTTCTGTAAATATTTGGACCAATTGCCAAGCGATGAATTCTCCTTCGCGGTCGGGGTCAGTTGCGATGTAGATATTCTCTACTTTCGTATCCTTGGCCTTCGTCAATATTTTCCCAATTGTACGTTCTGAATTCTCAGTCCATTCCCAGGGTGGGCTGGGCAATTTGTCCGCGGTTGATGCCCACATTGCCTTCTTCCCATGCTTGGTATCTCGACTGGTTGGGAGATCGCGAACGTGCCCGTTACAGGCAGCGACAATCCACCCCTTCCCAAGGTATTTCTGAATCGTCTTTGACTTGGCACCTGATTCGACTATTACTAGATCCATATCTTCCCCATCCGGTCGAGGCCCGATACTGAGCCCTCCATAAACGCTGCGCAAAATTCCCTCAAGGCCAGATTCCATGGGGTTACGTAGTAACCCCTCAGGTCACGCGTGTGCGCGCGCGCGAAGCCGTTTCATCCCAGACACCTTCTGAACCAGGGCCTCCACAACCCACGCAACCGGGGTAACCTGCCGCCATCAAATCCCGAATTTGCTGTACCCATCGCGACCAGATTAAATCTAGATGACCCACATGATTCGGTACCCAACAAACCGACAATGACGGTTCTTCACCGCCCAACTGTGAAATGCCTTCGACTTGGATCGAATCATCATTACCCAAAGCTACGGTTGGCTCACGAATCAATTTGGGAATCCCATCACTAATGGCTAAACTCAGTTCTAGCGCTTCATCCATGAGGTGCTGCGGCACGATTAGCGTGGTGTCTTCTGTGCGAAGTAGACGTCTTGCCGCCTCGGCTAAACACGGGCCCATCGCGTCCATTGGACCTGCGAAAGGACGGAACCCTTGAAGGATGTCGGCCGGGCCCGTTGGTTTGAATGGGACTATTGTGGCGATTATTCGCACGGCCAATGATGGCGATTCTACCATTGAGTTCCGAAACGATGCATTCCCTTGTGATGAAACAAATTCGGATCCGATCGACATACATTCCAGGATATCGATCAATGCTGAAACTCATGTATGGATCCCCTTCAGTACCAACCGATTGCTTTGGCATTCATTTTGACAACCCTGTCGGTTTGGCTGCTGGGATGGATAAAAAGGGTGAGAACGTCCCCAATTGGGAGTCCCTTGGCTTTGGATGGATGGAGATTGGTGGAATCACCCTGCATGGACAAGATGGCAATCCCAAGCCGCGAATGTTTCGCAGCACCAAACACAGCGCTCTCATCAATCGCATGGGGTTCAACAATCCAGGTTCAGAGCAGATGGTTGAAAATCTCGCCAAACAAAAATCGAAGAAATGGGCGTCTATTCCTGTTGGAGTCAACCTAGGCAAAAGCAAAATCACACCAAACGAAGAAGCTGAGCATGATTATGCAGGCACCATGGAGCGGTTGTGGGAATTTGCTGATTTGTTTGTTGTCAACGTCTCTAGCCCCAATACACCCAACCTAAGGGAATTGCAAGCGGGTTCTGAATTAGATCGTATTCTAACCGCCTGCAATGAGGTAAATACACGAATGGCACAAACGGCGGATGGCGGTCCAAAGCCCATACTCGTCAAGGTCTCACCAGATTTGTCTGATGAGCAGTTGAAAACCGTCGCTGATTCTGCAATCGCACAAGGATGTGCAGGCATTGTTGCAACGAATACTACGACATCGCGTCCTGCGGGTGACAAAATCATGAGCCAGACCGGTGGATTGTCTGGAAAACCTTTGCGTAAACGCTCTACTGAAGTGATTCATCTATTGTATGCTCACACTGACGGTAAATTGCCAATCGTCGGTGTAGGTGGTATCTCTGATTCTGAAAGTGCATGGGAAAAGATTGCAGCAGGAGCAAGCCTCTTGCAATTCTACAGTGCATTGGTATTCGACGGGCCGAGTGTAAGCAAGGCCATCAACAAAGGTCTAAATCGAAAATTGAAGACCCACGGTTATCAGAGTCTGTCGCAAGCGGTAGGCCATGCACATCGGAGTTGAGTGATTGGAACGAAGGGTGCGAATTTTGATTACCTTTGGGCTGATTGCTGCTTTGATGGGGCTGATGTTGATCAGCGTGGAACCCGAAGTGGACTTGTCTGTTGACCAGTTGATGGAATCCCCCGGGGAATATGAAGGTGAGACTCTACGATTACATGGTACGGTCGAAAGTCTAGACAGAGGAAATCAAACCCTCATTCTAGTTGGCGAAACCGATTCAATCTCAATCGATTACAGTGGTACTTCATTGCCCACTGGTGCTGATGAAGGAAAATCCATCTCTGTACGTGGTGAATTGATGCTAAATGGAGATGAGTGGGTCATGCACGCATACGAAATCAAAACCGGATGCCCCTCAAAATATGAGGCTGAGGCCTGACCGTTGGTTTGATATGGACCCGCAGTGGCGCTAATGTTGGGCTAGGAGGGGGGCTGGCGTCCCCTGCACCGCAAATCGCAACATGGCGGTCCGAACGCCCAGGGGCGGCAAAACCGAGCATCGTAGGACGCATCTGTGGACGTTGATGCCTCGCCTTCATGAGATCGTGGTTTTGGAGAACTGTATTCGGAAGAAAATAGAGATTCAATTATCGGGGGATTAGGTCAGGCCAGGAATGGAGCAGCCCTACCCGAAGCCAATGATGCCGTGGAGAACCGGGGTGGAGAAGACGGGTGCATTCTCTTGCGGTGAAACGGATGTCCACCCTGGGAATGCCCACCTCAATA
>NTJU01000010.1 GCA_002457195.1 Marine Group II euryarchaeote MED-G33
GGTAATCGAGCACAAATTGTATCCACAGGTAATCGATTCATACGCAGAAAACCCACCGAATCACGCAGATGAAACGGATTGAAGGTTGAAAACATAGACGACTTCCGAGTGAACATGCGAGCACAGGCAACCCTCCTTGTCTTCCTGATGCTATCCGCCACACTTTCGGGGTGCTTTGGACCGGAAGACATCGCTCCACCCATGGAAGAACCCACAGAGTCCTCCCGATTCTTTGTGACTGGACCCGATGGATTGCCTGTCGATGTTCCATTGTTACCCATGGAATTCAACTTCAGTGATGTTGGCGAAGATGGGCCCGAACCCAGTATCGGCGTAACATCAAGCGGATGCATCTTCTTCATTGCGCTAGAAAAAGTGATGCGCTCCTGCGACCATGGAGAAACATGGGAGGAAGTCCAAGACCCCGTGCAATGCGCACCTACAACCAGCGACCCATATGGATGGGTTGACCCGGTCACGGATCGAATTTTCAATGTCCAGATGATGGGTCTTGAAACCTCATGGATTTGCTGGAGCGACGATGATGGTGAAACATGGCTGGGCAACCCCCACGACTCCGGAACAACACCCATCAATGACCACATCAAACTCGCCACCGGTCCTTGGACCAGTAGCGGATATGGCATCGGAGGGTCGATTTCACAATCAGTCTACGAAACTGCAGTCTACTATTGCTATAACAAACTGGCCGGCATCTTTTGTTACACCAGTTTTGACGGCGGTGCAACCTTTGAGGCAGGAGGCCAACTCGTCGGTCCAGCAACTTGGAATGGGGGATTGCATGGTGCAATTTCAACTGCGGACGATGGCACCGTATACGTCACACCGCGCGTCGAAACTCCAACGGTAATCATCTCCAAAGACAACGGTTTTTCTTGGTTTGAACGCACCATGGGTGAAGATGTAGGTACGCCCTACCCGCGAAAGAATTCCGAAGTTGCGACCGACACTGATTCGAACGCATATCACGTTTGGACTGGACCAGGTGGTTCGGATGCAGAGGGTGCATACTACGGCGAAGGGATCTACATGTCGAGGAGCACAGATTCGGGCGAATCTTGGGAACAAGAAAGTCTCAGAATCAGCCCAATTGAAGTGGTGTCCTACGCATTCCCACAAATCGATGCTGGCGACCCTGGAAGAATCGCAGTCATGTACTTGGGTAGTGAAAATGGGAGTGAGTTAGGACAACCCAATTTGGACGGTGCTGCTTGGAATGGTAATGCGCACTATGCAAATTCAAACATTTCTTACCATTTGTATGTCACATACAGCCTAAATGCTCTCGATGAGAATCCAGTATTCCACACAGTTCGTGTGACAGATGACCCCGTTCAAGTTGGTAGTATATGCTTGAACAGTGGAGACTGCCGAGACATCGGAGGATCCAATCGCAACTTATTGGATTTCAACGATCTACACATTGACAGAGATGGACGAGTATACATGGCATTCACGGATGGGTGCTTCGGTGATTGTGCGGCGAAAGAAAACCCGCAACCTGAAGACTCTCGAAGCCGCAGGGGCATCATGTGCTATCTCACAAGTGGACCAAGTCTGTATGAATCAGTCGACGAACTTTCAGAATTTTGAGAACAATGAGGTGTCCATGAAATGGAACCCCTCGCAGCATTCCTAATGACTGCTGATTTTGCATTGGCAATTTTCTTCGTAATTCTTTTCCATTATCTCTACCGTACAGGCCGAATCCCACTGTCTTACCTGTATGCTTTCTGGTTTGGAACATTCATTGGATCAACATGGGAATTCACCTTCCTGTTCCTTGGGCCGGAATTCCTGCATGGAGCTGTAGAATGGCCATGGGGGTTGGATGGTTGGCCCCGCAAGGTATCACATTCGATCTGGGATGGTGCCATTTTCATGTTTGGAGTCTACCTTTGCCATCAATGGTTGGACGACGAACTATTTCAGAAGTTCAATTCCAAAGAACTCGCAATTATGTGGAGCTGGGGGTTGTTCCAAGAATTGCTGGTCGAGTATCTGTTCAATGGCCGCGTTTGGATCTATGAGCCGCTACCATGGAATCCCGTCATCATCCCAACCATTCCAGGCTCAGCACCGATGTCCCCTGGGTACACCCTCATTCCTCAGATGGTTTGGGTGATTGCCCCATTCATCTTCTACTTCGGATTTCTCTGGCTCGTCAAGCGATATCCTCAATCAGCATTGGATCTCGAACCAAACTAATCGTCATCATCATCCTTTACCAAAGTCCCTAGAATACCTGCGACATTTCCGATCTTTAGTTCATCATCATCAGAGTCCATCGGCTCAACCAATACTTCGATCATATCGCCCAATTTCTCCCCTCTAATTGCTCCGTAGATAATCCTGAAAAATACAAGTGCGGCGATGATGAGAAATGAGCACAGCATGAACCAGATTTCCAGATCCACGCCCATGATGTGATTACAGTGCTCTCCTGCACTATACTCCCTCAGTGTGAACCTACACCCTCCATTTGCCATATGCTACGTAACCCCTCACCCACTATCAATTTACACCACGGAATCTCTTGTTCGGTGGCATAATTGTGAGTTTAGGTAAATATCCAAAGAAATGTCGTCAGCCAGTAAAAACAAGTTAATTCGTTTTTTTTCGACGCTTTTCAGTTAATTGCAATAATTCCACCACTCGTACGACATATCAAAACACCACAACCCTCGAAGCTAGGATCCAACCCTCGATCCCACTCTAATTTGGTGCCCTTTTGGTCGGAGACACTCGCCTTCACCTGGTCATTGCATGTATTTTGAAATTAATACAAAATACGGTGATAAACAACGAATTAACTCATTAATCTCCTCCGCCCCCCTAGGTACCATGGAGGCCACCGTCACACTCCCTTCATTGCTCGTTGAGCGGTTAATGAGTGGTGCAAACGAACTGGATCTCTCTATCAGTCAGTATTGCCAATTATTGCTCGAAAACCACCTTCAGGACGAAGAGAACACAGTCGATACTGACCCATCCATATTGGACCCTCTCAAGTTGATTAATTTGGATGAAAGTAGGCTGGGGCGAACCATACCAACCCAACCATTTGCAGTGGGTGCACTTTCAGGTCACATCAATCGCCTCCTCCCGCTAAAGTACGGTTGCCGAATGTTGTGGCACCTTTTAGATGAACAAGGGAGTGGACCAACCATCCACGATTTCCGTGCCGCAATACGGGCGAGTGTGACCCCAGTTCGAGAACTGCTCAAACAGTTTGACGAACATCAAGGTAGGGAACGAGGATCAAGAACCCACTCATCATTTCCAAACGGAGAGCGAGCTGCCACCAACCGTTTCCTCAACCACTACATGATTCGCAGGGCCAGAGCAGGTGAAACCAACCCGTCGGGGGCCTTGTATGATTTCGGATTGATTGGATTGGATGATTCCGGACGAGTCCAATTCACTGAATCGGGCAAAAGATTTGCCAGAGAACCAAATCCAATTCTGGATCAATCCCTCGAGGGCGGACCATCACTATCTCCAACTGAACGTGCATTAATCGTATCTCAGGTCAGAAACAATATGGACAAAGAATGGGCATACATGAGGCATATAATCGACGGAATTCACATTGGATCGAATACACCCGCATCCTTGCAATCCCGCATCCACCGGAGATACGGACCAGGGACGAAGGCCAACTGGAGCGAGTCCGTGATTCCCCACATGAGAAGTGGTGTATTGGGGCGGATGCAGGCACTGGGATTCATCGATAGAATCTTCACGGCAAATCGGGTTGAATATTCCATCACCCCAGCTGCGATCCACATCCTCGATTGAAGATACCAAGACGGGGACCTGTGCAAGATATCATAAACTTAGGCATATCTCATAGAGATATGCCTTGGACGGCATATACCTTCTTTGCCATCCTATCCGCCCTATTTGGATATGGCATATTCCGAATCCTCACCGGAGAGGAAAACCCAGCCCACACAACTCGGTTGGGAAACGTTAGGGCAACCCCCGTCGAAGTTCCTGAACCCCGCCCCAATCGATTTGCTTTGGAGGAAGACATGGAGCGTTTGCCGACAATGACAATCGAAACCACCCTCGAGGAACCACACAGCGACGCCTCAATGGAAATCGATCAAGATGAATCTCCAATCGAAGCAGAACTGGCAGAGGAGGAACCACCATTGTCTGAAGACATACTGGATTCGTCAGAAGCACTCCTTGCTGAAATCGGCGCTGAATGGGATACTAACCCCAGGGCCCAACCTGGCCAAACCCCCCTCACCGTCGAAACGGGAGAGGAAGTATCCAACCCCGACCTATCTGATTTCCATGATCGCCTTGAACGAGAAGGCGCTAAATCTGGGCAAGTCCAAGTCAGCCTGATTTGGGACAATAAAAACGATTTGGATTTGAGCGTAGTTTGTCCCTCAGGTGAACGAATCTCATTCGATAACAAATTATCAGCATGCGGCGGTCAGTTGGATGTCGACATGAACGAATTGCCCACCAGTGAGCAACCGGTCGAGAATATTTTCTGGGCAGCAGGGAAAGCGCCCACTGGCGAATACAAGGTTTTGATTGAGCATTTCGAGCAGCATGACGAAGAAGACCTCACACCTTACCGCGTCCTTGTGGATGATGGAAATGGCCCCAAAGAGTATCGAGGAGAGATCCTCAATGATGAACCGCCCCGATTGGTGTGCAAGTTCACAGTCGAATAGGAGAGAATCAAATGCGCCTCTCCAGAAAATCTCGCAAATTTCAACGCCGCACCAACCGAGCCAGAACCATCGAGTCCTTGCAAACGATTGCAAACGAAGTCCAAGTTCAATACGATAGCCGAGAGATTACCCACAATGAGGCGATTGCCCTGGGAAATCAAATCCAAATTAGGGCAGAATCCATCGACAACAGCCAAATCGTTTACGCGATCTCAGATCGAGATACATATCGCAGACTGATTGAGGTATACCTCGACGATGGGATTCTAACCAGAACTGAACAAATTCTACTGTGGGACGAGCGAAGAAAGTTGGGAATCAGCGAAACCTCTCACGATGCATTGCTAGCATCATTGGTTGCACGATACCAAAAACAGGGCCGCGCCATCCACATCCAATCATTACCAACCCCTTCGAGGGATGAAGAAGAAGATCCAACAGGAGAGTGACTCAATGGACACCTATGTTGGATATGCGATTGTCTCGTCCATCGTATTGGTCATGGTATGGCAAGCGATTTCACACCTCAATCAAGGCCGAAGAAAAACCGAATCATTACTGGGCACATTGAAAATGGAAGATATCGAAATCGAAGACACACTCCCGCCATCGCGTACATCTCAACACCAATCTTTGGTCGGCCCTAGAATCGAATATTCGCCTGATATGACTCCCTTTCCCACAGATTCGAAAGCCCCCCATTCTGATCCACGCATCCGTATGAAGCAAGAAATCACCGAGTTACAGGGAACCAACATTGAACGATATTCAGTACTTGAGAGATCAACAGAAAAAATGGCCGAATGTAAAGGCATCATCGAATTGATTCGGGGCCTAAGTGAAGAATACAATATTGACGTCAACCAGGAACTGATTGAAGCACCTCTTGAGGGCGCAACCCTAGTCGAACTGGAATTACGACAAGCCGCCCTATTGGAATTATATGACCGAATGTACCAACTGACTTTCGAAGACACCATCCAAACGATTCGAAAGAGGGAACTTGACTACCAAGAGCACCAAGAAAAATCTGCCAAAGAAAAAATTGATGCCGAAACTCAAGGATTATCAACACAATTGGAACAACTGAGGCGCGAAGAAGAGCTGTATCGGGAAATTCGTTCTGCACAAACAGTTGATTATCTGGAAAGTTTGGATTTCTCTGAGTTGGATGAAGAAGGATCCACTCGCCTCAAAGCGCATTACGAATTTTACCACTCCCGCTTGAGTGAAAAGGCCCGCATCGAATTTGAGGCAGAACTGTATCGCCACTTTACTGATATGATTCATGATAGTGAAAGCCAAGAAGAATTACAAAACATGGTGTTCGAAGATTTACCAGTCGCTCAGTTGACCGAATTAGATGAACGCAGAAACAAACGCATTATTGCACTAGATGCGAAAGATCAGAAGGACAAAGAAGATGCTAGAGCCGAAGAGATTCGCTTGGGAATAGAATCTGCCAAATCTTCATCCGAACTTGACCGAATTCGAATCTCAGGCGTAAATCCAACGCAAGATGAAGAGTTACGGGAACTCTTTGCTCGAACCAGAGAAAATCTTGTTTGCGATGAACTGAATGCTAAAATTTTGAATTGTGAATATGTAATTGAATTAGACTCACTCAAAATTCATGGAGTCACGGAAGAACAATCAGAGCTTTTGACAGAGATCAAAATCAACAGACGCTCCGAATTGGTAGAACTTGCACGCCAAAGGAAATTCACTGAGCAATACACCAGATACCTGGATTCAATCCCTCGAATAGAGGATATAGAGGGCCTATTAGAGGTCGACATTGTCAACGTCACCGAAATCCAGCAACAAGAACTCGAAAACCTCCGTCTTACTCGTTTAGATTTTCTTGAAGAAATCGAACGCCAAAGAATCGAACAAGAACAAGCCGCTCAATATCAAACCCTTCGGGGCTCTCTTGAAACAGCCAGAACATCTGACGAAATCGATGCGATCGAAATCAAAGGCGTTAATGAAGAACAAGAAGAACGCCTCATCGAAATCAAGGAAGAGATAAGGGAAATTCTCGTCGAAGATGAGTTGGTCACAAAACACGTTGAAAAAGCAGAAAAGAAATCGAAAAAGTCACCACTCCCAGACGATTTTGATTTTGAACCCGAATCAGCATTCCGAACCCGAATCAAGACATTGGATGCTGGCGACGGCAATTTGCGTTTCAGTTTGTTATGGGACAACATGAATGATCTGGACCTCATTGTACGAACTCCTTCTGGAGAAATTATTCACAGAGGTAAGAAGAAATCATCCTGCGGAGGGATTCTAGATTTAGAGATGAATTCACAGCCCGAAATGAAGTCAGCATTGGAGAACATCGTTTGGCCACAAGGAACCACACCACCCAAAGGCACCTACAATGTATTCGTTTGGCACAGAAAACGTCACCAAAGACTCCGCAAATCAGATCCAACAATTTTCACCCTAAGGGGTCGAGTTGGAGCAGATTATTACCAATACTCTGGAAAAATGAGCTTTGGTGACAAACTCAAATTAATTGCATCATTCGATGTACCCGATGCCGAGACTTTAGATCAACGAATAAAATCTGAAACGGAACTTTATCGCCACCAACGTGCAGATGTAATGTCTGCACAAACCATCGAAGAGTTCCCTGAAATTGATGACGACATCTCAACAGTACATCGTGTAATGCTCAACAGATTGATGGAAAAAAGGGAATCAGAACTTGAAGAGGCCAAAAGAAAGCAATATATTGCCGAACAAGAGGAACAATACAATCGAATCATGATTGAAATTGATGCAGCCAGGGACCTTGATGAACTGTCTGCAATTCGCTATAATAACGTGTCAAGTGATGTGGTGAAATATATCGAGAAAGCGATTACAAAACGTCGGAAACTGATTGATGCTGGCTTGAAGAGAAAGGAGCAACAAGAAGCCAAGGAACGGTACGAAAAATATCGGAATATGATTAACGAATCTCAAAACTTGACGACCCTCGCATCCATCATTTTCGAAGACGTTGATGATCGCGAAGCCAAATCACTCCAACAGTTGAGGATTGCACGTCGGAAAGTGATGCACAATAATATGAATAGTGCGGATATTGAGAAGGATAAGCAAACAAGATTACACTCGGCGTTAAACGATGCCTACAAACGCGGCGGCCTCCAACCAATCGGTGACGACGAGTGGCGAAAAAGTGATTTTGACGAGCGCCTAGAAAACGAAAATGCAAGCACCGGAGATCTCCAAGTATCTCTAATGTGGGACAATAAAAACGACTTCAATTTACTCGTCGTTTCACCCGGTGGCGAAATTGTACACCCCCGGAATAGGGAATCAAGTGATGGCGGAATCCTCGACATTGAGATGAACGAAAAAGGAAAAACACGAACACCAATTGAAAACGTGTTTTGGCCCAAAAGTAGTACTCCCAAAGGCGCTTACTACGTCTATGTCCATTTCTACAAAGAGCATGAATTATTCAAGAAAACAAATCTCTCTGAATGTCGAATCCAAATTCAGAATAAAGGCGAAAGATCTGAATTCTCTGCACAAATGTCAGTCTCAAATAAATTGCAATTCATTACTTTGGTACAGGTGGTATGATTTTGGAAAATTACTCATCGATGCAGATGTTCATAGTCCGACTACTACACCGTAGGTGTAGAAGTATAGACAGAAATACAAATTGGAGTGATTGTAATGCGAAATAAAACCTTCACAGTTTTCGTAATTTTACTGTTGAGTACCCTCGCTCCTTTGTGCGTTAACACATCAGATCCCGCTCAAACCACCACAACCATATCCAGCACGGCTAGAGCAGCAAGTGCGGATATCAATATCACACAAATTGAGTGGATCGGACCATCTTACTATTGCAACCCCTGTATAACGGACGTACTCGCCCCAGGTCCCCAAGAAGTTCGCATCACACTTGCAAATGACGGCCTCCTCAGCGGAATGGGCGCCCTCACCGTGTTCATTGACAGTGCTGATGGAATGGGTTATGTTACAATTGACTCCCAATCGGTCAACCTCTTACCTGGGGCCGTTGCTCAATACGTATTCAGTTGGACAGCCACACCAGGAATCAATCAACAAATCCGAGCCCATGCTCAAACGATTCCAGAAATCAATCCTTCCAACAACCTATTGGAGCAATTTTTCGATGTAACTGCCCAGAATACAGGAGAGGTCTATTCAGACACCCTTCCTTCAGATGGGGCGCGACTATCCCTGGGCGAAGAGGTAGTTTCTGTCGGCGTTCGGAATACAGGGAACCTAGACACAGAGGCGACTCCGATAATCGTACTAACTCCCCTTGGTGGAGGAACTCCAGTATCGTTCACCGGATCAGCAATACCCCTTCCAGCAGGAAGTATCGCCTCCCCACCACCGGTTGAATTGGCTTCCCTCGTCATTAACGCGTCGTCCCTTTCGGGCGATTACACACTATCGGGTGATGTATTCTTCAATTCAACAACTCCCCCTCTTTCAGACATCGTGAGCATCACCCCTCGCACAATCACATTTAGCCCATATCGAACCATTTTGTTGGCACCTAGTGATCGAGCTGTTGAACCCGGTGGCTCCACAACTTTGACATTCATGGTTCAAAATGTCGGAGATGCCCCCGATCGATACAATTACACAATTACTGATGTCCAAGGATGGGCTGCT
Source organism: Marine Group II euryarchaeote MED-G33 (assembly GCA_002457195.1). Taxonomy (GTDB): domain Archaea; phylum Thermoplasmatota; class Poseidoniia; order Poseidoniales; family Thalassarchaeaceae; genus MGIIb-P. The sequence goes on from NTJU01000010.1 coordinate 9,402, forward strand.
ATTTCGGGCAATCCCTCTCAAACAGAAATTGTGAATGCATCATCATCGACAACCATTGTAATATCTGTTACAGTACCATTTGGAACCGACCGATCTTTGTCCGATTTAATCACCGTAGAAATCGAAAGTGAAGGGGGGGAATACAATCTTTCCAATCACGCCGCAATCATGGCAGGAGATTTGCTATTGGGTGAACTTAACCGCACCACAGGCAGCTGGCTCGTGCCAATTATTCCCGGGACCGAAGAAACAATTCAGTACACTTTGCGAAACAACGGCACCTCACCAGCAATCTTCAATCTTGAAGCCGGATTCTCGCAAACTGCGCCAGGGTGGTCTGTTGAAATCCACCCATCGACCACACCATACATGACCGTCGGCGAAGAAATCATCATCAACGCCGTAGTTCAACCTCCCGCACTTTCACTCCCATTCGATCCGACAACAAAACTTGCAGAAGGCAATCAATTGACTCTTTGGACTGCGATAACTCCAGTAGGGGGTGGCCCAAATGTTCAGCAGACAACCCTTGAAATTCAACCGACGATGATGATTGAATTATTTGCCGAGCAAACTGAATTCTCTATTGACCCATCTGAACTTTTGATTGGACCAATCTCCAGATTCGTCGATATTGAAATGGAATTGCGACACAATTTGGTTTCAGGAATTGCAACTGCAGGGGGAGCCGACATCCAACTTACATCGACACCGATTGAATTCACATCATCTAGAACATCAAGCGGACCAAATGAGATACTGCGATGGAACAGCTCAGTTGCACCCAATCAAACCACTATGGCGATGGGCGACTCGGAACCACTTGTGGCCACAATCCTAGGCCCTTCAGATATGCTACCACTCGCCGGCTCGCTCGTCATCGACGTTGTCGCCAACCTAACCTTGTTAGGTTCATCGGGTGGAATCGAAGCCCCCGAATCCAATATTAGCATCACACTCAGCATCCCTGAACTAACTCTGGCAGATGTGGAAATACCACCGCCAACAACCGTGACCCCTGAAATTATGACGTCGACCCCGATCATTGTTTCCAATACGGGCAACCACGAATCGAATCTCTCACTAAGTGTCGAAGGCCCAGAAGGTTGGATTACATCCATCACTCCAACCTCCATCACCGATCTCAATTCAATCGTGGACGCATGGCCTTCAGTCGGCGGCGATAATGTGACCACAACACTCAGTGTTACAGCGCCCCAGAACACCCGCGCAGACACTCCGTTCGACGTCAACATCACCGTATCGGATGACATGGGAGAAATTCTGACAACGACTTCGATCCCATTCCTCGTGGAAGAGGTAATCGGTGCATCACTATCCCCTGAATATGCAGTAGCGGTCATTCCTGTCAATGGAAACTCATCCATCGCATTAGAGGCCAATAATACAGGCAATTCCTTGCAGACATTTACAATTGAAATTGAGGAAACTCTCGAAGACATCAATTTGACACTAATCTCAAGCCCCCAAATTGCAATCGAGCCAGGCGAGGTCAGTATCGTTCAAATTGAAGTCACTGCTGAACAATTTGCACGTGCCGATGAAAACCATAGTGCACAAGCCGTAATGTATCACAACGGGGTAGAACTCGATCGAATCGATGTATATGTCGAAATGATTCCCAATCACCAAATTGAATTCGAACATGCCACTGAATATTCTGTTGTCCCCGGGATGTCTCTCAGCATCCCCGTCAATGTCACCAATGCAGGCAATCTCGAAGAGTTCATCAATTTCACAACAATTCCCCCGGAAGGATGGCAATCATCAGTCACACCATTGAACATGACAATCGATGGTGAAGGCATCGAAATTTTACCTCTGATTGTCGATGTTACAATCCCACCAATGTCAACAGATGCAGGGTTAGAACCGGGCTCAATCCACAACTTGTTCATATTGGCAAACAATGTTACTGATTCGATTCAAGTGGGAATGTCCACAATTCAATTCAATGTTGAACCTGTGTTTGTTCTATCATCGGACGATTTCCCAGATATAGTGGAGCTGTTGCCGGGTGAACAAAGGACATTTGATATTGAAATTTCAAACGATGGGAACCAAGATGTAATCCTCGATTTAGACTGCGAAGTAGACAATCCAAATCGATGGGACGTATCTGCTTGTGATGCCACAAACCTAACACTCGATAGTGGAGAAGTGCGCACAGTATCCTTCAGCGTGCAAGGCATCGCATCAGATCATTACAATCTCGAACAATCCGACCTACGCCTGACATTTTCACCCCAGGACAATCATTCGGGCGATGCCCTCCTTGCAACCGTTCTCCGAATCAGTCGAATACACATTGACGAACCAGTTGACCTCTCAGGTGGCGAATCAACACATGACATCGAAATCGATTGGATGCATGTTCAGGGGGTCGGACAAACTGCCGACTCCAGCCCGATTGGATATGAGTTGGAGTTGGTAAACGAATCTCGTTACATCAACGAATCATTGTACCCCGGAGATCTAGCATGGGATCTCGAAATTGACTATGGCAATGGTTTCGTTCCACTCTTCGACAACGGCCCCTTCACACTAAACTCTGTAGCGCCACTGCAGCAGCAAACAATGACTATTCGGGCAAATCTCCCACCTTCAGTCAACATCCCTCCTGGTGATGGATATACTTTGAAATTCAACCTAACACATCCCACAGAACTCACAACCACAGAACTCACACTCGATTTACGGGTCGATGCTTGGGCCGATCCAGCCATCATTTCGATTACAATTGATGGAGATTCAAGTATCGTGGAATCAATGTCGGGAACATTGTACGCCAACATCCAAAATGCAGGCAATGCAGGAACTGCACTCGGCGTCGTGGCTACATTAGAGTGCACCACTGGAATCACAATTGATGGTGAAGCAACACAACCTCTCATTGGGATGCAACCATTTGAAACACGTCAACTGGAATGGCAAATCCAGTCAAATGCATTGAATTGGTGGAGTTCGGATGAAGTGGTTCCGTGCACAGTCACAATAGAAGCCCCTGATATGGCTGGTGACGACGAATCAAACGACATCAAATCTCAGTCGATGACAATTGAATCATGGTCGCTACCCTTGCTGGTGTTAATTCCAATCACATTCTCCTTGGTCACCGTTTCGAGTCGACTATTGCGCCGCGCATCTGAGGACGAACGCTCCCTCATGTTGTGTGCATATTCAGGAACAGCCTTATTGGGCATCGCTACTCAATACAATCTTGGTTCATACGTCAATTTCTCACTCGCCGCTACCGCATTATTGTGGGTCGCTTTCATCACCTCACGAACATCAGCGTTCGAGATCCCTGCAATTCTTTCCGATCGGCAAAATATGCAGCGCGGCTCAGAATCAATCTTCGAAGACCACGAACAAGAAATGGACCGAGTCCTCAAACAACTCGCTGCCAAATTGGCCTTTGCACCCTTGGGCTTCATCTTGGTCGCCATCATCATGCCAAATGACATCTCATGGGCTTTAGCCAACATCGGCTCAATCATTCTCTATGTGGTATCAGGGGCACTCGTAGTCACCTACATGACACTCCGCACTCGAAACATTTGGCTCACGATCTTTGACCAGTTAGCGGCCATGGAAATAGAGTCTCAAGAACTACTAGTCCAACTGGGCAACCCATCCGCAGATTTGCGGAGAATCACCATTGGGCAGAGATGGGGAGAGGCGCACGACGTAAGCGTGGAGGTAGATGCAGATGTCTGAAATTGCTACAATCTCAACCAAGAGTAATTATCGGGCTCAAGTGACTAGACTGAATTTGATTCTTGACGAACACATTCGCTTGATTCAAGAATCGGTGACGGATAAACATGCACGAGATGCCAAACGCAGCATCCGACAAGCTCGACAAGATATAGACGAACTCAAGACCCAAGTCGGGCGAATGCACCGCTCGATTGGGATGCTGCATACAATTATTCGGGAACGATCGACGACTGAAACGGAACTGGTTGATGTGCTGTTGACAATGAAAACAGCGGAGACCCTCATACTTCGAGGCGCATTCGATGAAGCATCACTCCAATTGGAGAGATTGGTCGAACACCTACTCGTCAATAGTGCTGCATTGAACCCCTTCATTTTCTATGAATTTTGGATGGGTGTCGAAGCGCGTTGGGAAGCAGGATCCGAAGGTGGGCAACTCTTGGTCAGAGTTGAAAACACAAGCCCAGGACTCCTCCCTGGGTTTAATGTCAAGGCACCAGTACCTCCAAATTGGCGCTCATCTCCACCATCTCAGTCCATCATGGCTCTCGACCCCGGCCAATCCTGTGACCTGATCTTCAATATCACCCCTTCAGCAATGGCAGCCATTAGGGAAGTGGGGGCACCAGGGAGCCTCCAAGAAAAATTGTCAATTCAGACCGGTTACAATCTGACTCAAGAAGGCCTCACAATCAATTGCAGGGTTGAGAATAAAACAGGAGAAACCATGACTGAAGTTTTGGTGACACCTTGGATTCCCCCTGGGTGGAAAACAAACTCTTGGCCATTCATTCGAACGCTAGAACCAAATCAGGTTGAATTCGTCGAAATTAACCTTGATTTGGCCAAATAACCCATGGGGCCCCGAGTATTATCATAGAGTAGAATAAAATACCTTCTTGGCTAAAAATAAACTACAGGAACGTGAACAAATGCACCGGAAGAAACCCTACCTGAACGAGAACGAGAGTGGCGCCATCGGCATCGGTGCGATGATTATCTTCATCGCATTGATTTTGGTCGCTGCAGTAGCATCAACAATTATCATCAAAACAGCTGAAGAACTTCAACAAAGAGCAGAAGCAACTGGTGATGACACACGAGATGAAATCAGTGGAAAAATCCAACTGGTTGGCGCGTACGTCAGCGATGATAACGCAGCTGGAAATGCAGCAGACGAAATTACACTGATCGTTCAACTCAGTGCTGGTTCAGATACCACCTTACTGGACAACATGGATTGGTTCATTGTTTGTGATGGTGGTGCAGGTACAGCAGATGTCAATACAGCTGACTTTGACGGTGTTGCAACAGACTTGGACGGAACACTTCTTGTAGCCGGTTCGTCAGTAGAGGCCGGTGAAACATTCCTGGTTCCAATTGACACCTCGACAAACTGTCAACCCGGTGTTGGTGATGAACAAGAACTCCGTGTAATCATCGACGGTGGTGGCGAAACTTACGCCCAACTACACTACAACAGTATAGGCAATGGCGATACCATCGTATGATACTATGATAACCCCTCTGCCCCCCTACGGGGGGCAGAGGACATAGTGAGGTTTTGTCATGGGGTTGCTGTCATTTCTCGGATTTGGTTCAAGCGATGATTACGACGATATCGACGAGGCCTCAGTGCAGCGTTTAGAATCGCTATCGGAGCAAGCCGTTGAGGCAGTGATGGTTCCTGAGGAATCCATCCCGATCGAAGAGGACGCCTGGACACTTGCCCCGTCGCCCGCCAGAGCACGTGTCGGCGCCAGCGGCTTGGAATCGGCAACAATCGAGAGTAAACCCACACCCGCTCCAACGACAATTGATACCAAAGCAATTGAGCAACGGCTAGATGACCGCTTCGATCGGATTGAAGCCACAATGAGTATCATGGATGCCCGCCTCACTCAATTACACGTTTCCGACAATTTGACACATGCTCTACCCTCGGATACATTGGTCACATTAGAATCCGAAGAGAATGAATCAGAGGAGCAAACAGACCCGTCATCAGATGAATCAGAACACTCGGAATCGCCCGTGGTTGAGACAGTTAGTCTACTCGATTTGTATGAGGGCAGCGTCGCAGACATCAACCCGTTCTTGAATCGTCGTCGCGATTCACATTCGCAAACCCCATCAGTTTCTGTAAATGAAATCTCAGCGCTACTGCTTGATCATCTATCATCTGCTTCCGCCACGGCTTTCATCGAGAAAGCAAAATCCAGTGGCATGATTACCAAGAGCGAGTCTGCTGAATTGAGTGCCATTATTGGATTGGCTGATCCAGCCATCAATGATGGCGGTTCGGAACACTTACCACATCGTACGCTACTGATGTTCGGTTCGATGGTGGAAGCCTGGCGAAGTTCTCAGTCCACCTCTGTCGAGGGGGCCTGAGATGTGGGCGGTTCTGTTAGCATCTCGGCTTTGATTGTGGGGACGGCACTCCTCGGAATCTTTGCACTTGCATCACTGTCACTCAACAATAGCGCAATAACAGCCTCAGAAGTCTTAGAAGAGAATCTAGGTGAACCAGAAATGCGCCTCATCAATGCTTCCGAAGTAAATGGAACCATTCATCTCAACATCACCAATTCGGGGGATGAACCCATATCCTTTGACAAAACTTGGTTCAGTATCGATGGATCCTCACCAATTCGGGCGAGTGATTACCATACACAAACCACTGTTCTATTCGCGGGTGAGATCCAACACATCCAGTTGACAGGTACTGGATTCACATCTCCAACCCGACTCTTTGTTGCAAGTATGGGCGGCCAATCAGGAGTATCATTTTCGTGAGGTGTGGCTATGGCAGATGGTGGTGCAAGTGAATTGATTATGCTGATTTCCGGCCTTTTGGTCGCAGGCATTGTCACCACCTTACTGGTTGCATCATGGGGGGGGCTGGCCAATTCGGTTGACACTGCTCAAAATCAGGCCGAAGCCAACTCCAAAACAAAGGCCGCATTGGCCAGCGATCCAATGCAAGTTTCTTGGGACCAACCATCTTGTAACCTATCTTTACACATTCAAAATACAGGCACCCTTGAATTGTTTGATAGTGAAATAGGCATCATAGCAAATGGCACAGCATCAACAGTAAATCAAACACGATTGCTCGGAAATAGTTCTGTTTGGACTTCAGGAGAAGTGCTCGAATTACAGGTCTGCCCCGTTGGAATTACGATGTCAGCAGGACAGGAAATCACCGTGACTGTAATTGTGCGCAGCGAGCACTATCAAGGCATTTCCGGCCAGCATTCATTCAGCGAGGTGATTCGTCTTGTCTGATGATATTGGCCTTGCATTCGAATTGGAAACTGATAGCCTTTCAGACAGTTTGGGAAGATATCTTCCAAAGAGGTCACTATACATCGTGACGGGCCAGATTGGCTCTGGAAAGAGTTTGATTTCTCAGAGATTGGCCTTTGGACTGGTATCGAACAACGTATCAACAACAGTTGCCACAACTGAATTGACAACACGAGGTTGGTTAGAACAAGTGAACAGTTTAGGATATCCGCTGGAGGATGCGGCCAACTCTGGTGATTTCACCCTACTATCACGTTTTGGAGTAATATCCGATGAAGTTGAAGGGAATGTCGGTATTGAGGATTTGTTGGCTTCTGAGGCATTGCAAACTGCAGAAATCTCAATTATTGACCGCGCCTCGATGATTCTTCAACACTACGAAGGCACTCCAGACCAACTTCTCAGCCGACTTCGCACATTTTGTTCTGAAGAACGCTCACTCATGTTATTGCTGGATCCTGATGAGATTTCAGCAGAGATGTTGAGGACACTATCTTCCTCCGCCGAAGTGGTCCTCGAAATGAAAACTTCAGAGATTGGTGGTGGGCTATCACGAATATTAGCCGTAACCCGGTTTTTGCGAGCCGCCGGCCCCGTACAACCCAGAATAGGTTGGAGAGTTGAACCAACCATGGGCTTCATTGTCGATATTACAGCAGTCAGTTGAGGGATAAAACATGGAAGCCGAAGAACTTGAATTCGCCCGAGGGGATCTCAACGGCGTCATGTCTCGGTACGACCATGTTAGGGAGTGGGTCGAGGATTTTGAAACCAAACATGGAACGCGTCCGATGTATTACGGTCCATTAGATCGCGCCGCTTCTAAACAGAATCCACTCAATCTAATCTATCATCTCCGTGGCCCTCTTTTCGCCCATGTCTATCGCCCTCCTCAAGACGAAGAAGGAGGGGGGCAGACCCTATGGTTTGGAATTGAACCCTATCTTACCGAAGAAGAAGAGATGATCAAGCAAATTCTTGTTGAGAGATTGCTCAAAGAGGCTCCAAACGCCCCATCATTTTCGACTGACGCAGAATTTGAATCAATGCTTGGGAATATGATGAAAAAGCACACAAAAATTTCCAACACACCCGTTGCTATTAGCGAAATAGTCACCCCAGTCAGAAGGGTCCTGGGTCTGAACGACCCACCTCTAAGCGTTACAGAACAACAGATGGAACGGCTACAATACACAGTCATTCGAGATTTGGTACGTTCAGGGCCACTGGAAACACTGCTCTCCGATGAAATGCTTGAAGATATTCACGCAGTTGGATTACGCTATATCAGCATGGATCACAAAGTGTTTGGAATGGTCACATCAAACATCCGTTTCCGAGATCGGGAGATGCTTGAGAGATATCTCCGCGCGATGTCGGAACGTATTGGTCGCCCGGTATCCGATAGCAAACCGATTATTGACGGCGCTTTATTGGATGGTAGTCGTATCAACATCATCTATTCAGACGACGTCTCGACATTGGGGTCTTCGTTCACCATCCGAAAATTCGCAGAGGAAACCATCTCAATTACTCAATTGATTCAATGGAAAACCATGTCTGCCGAAGTCGCTGCCTATGTATGGCTGTGTTTGGAGAATGGAATGTCACTATTGGTATCTGGAGAAACCGCATCAGGGAAGACAACAACACTGAATGCAATTCTCCCGTTCATCGATCACAACGTGAAAATTTACTCGGCAGAAGACACCCCTGAAGTCAAAGTTCGACACCGTTTGTGGCAACGCCTTGTCACGCGTGATTCCAAAAATGAAGATTCTAGAGTAGAGATGTTCGATCTTCTAAAGGCTGCATTGCGAAGTCGTCCACGCTACATCATCATTGGTGAAATTCGGGGTGCTGAAGGAGCGACAGCATTCCAAGCGATGCAAACAGGACACCCAGTCATCGCTACATTCCACGCATCATCGATTGTCAAAATGATTCAACGATTTACGGGCGACCCGATCAATGTTCCAATGCGTTTCTTTGACAACTTGAACTTCGCAATTTTCCAAGAAGTAGTCGAAGCCCCAGGTGGAGGAATCGCTCGTAGAATCACAGGAATTGATGAAGTAATTGGATACAACAAACACGCAGATGGTGTTCTCACAAGAGGCATGTTCGATTGGGACCCTGTTCGCGATAAACACTACTTCAGAGGAATGTTTCAATCGCATCTTATGGAGAACAAGATGGCCGCTCTCATGGGCTTTGAAAATAAGCGTGATATCTACGAAGAAATGGCTCGTCGCGCAGAAGCTCTACAGCGCATGGTAGATCGAAATATCACACATTATGATGACGTTTTCGACTTACTCGATATTTACTACCAACAGGATTGGGAAGCGTTCTCAAACGCGATTGACATTTGGGTTCCAATTGAGGATTAGGTGGGACGATGGAGCGCCTTTCATTATACCAAATCGCCTTTCGAAGAATGGAAACACCACTTGGCGAATATGCAGTCAAAATTGTTCTACCAGCTTTCTTAGGCGGGGCTGCTGTTTCCTCACTTCTTTTCTTCACCCTAGGCTCATTTTTCATTGGATTCTCCGGAATTGTACTCCTGATTCTATTCCCCATTCTATCCACACTCGCGGCCATTTCTTGGCCAATTGTCCAGACCCTTCGTGAAGCGGTTTTAATCGAGAAGGAAATGCACATGTTCATCACACGGATGGGGATTCTTAGCATTGGTGAAGTGACATCACAATCAATGTTCGACATCCTTCGTCAAATGAGCGATTATGGGGCACTTGCCAAGGAAGTAAAATCGATTGAAACCTTGGTCGACAAGTGGCACACAAGTTTGCCTGAAGCATCACGCATCATCGGCCGACAAAGCCCCTCACCTATTTGGGGAGATTTCCTTGATCGGATGGCATTTTCCGTTGAGGCAGGACAGCCCATTGATGAGTTCATGCGAGCAGAACAGAAGACCTTCGCAAAGGAATTTGACACACTATATGATACACGATTGGAATCCATTGACATGCTCAAAGAGATTTACATTTCATTGACCACTACAGGCATTTTTGGTCTTGTGGTTGCAGGTATCCATCTGGTATTGTTTGTAACCGATGATTATGGGTCATCCTTGGTCGGAATCTTGGCTAGAATCCGTTGGGTACTCCTCGCTGCATTATTGTTCGTCATCATGCAAATTTCAATGCTTGTTGCATTCCGTTCGATTGTCCCCGATGATCCTGTGTTTGGTCGCCACGAGTTTGAAACTAGATTCAGAATTCGATCTAGACAAACTTGGCTTACCGCTGTCACAATGGGCCTCCCACTGCTAATATCGACAATTGTAGTAGCAGTATTGTATGGTGACATCATTGTTTCATCATGGAACAAATACGGCCTAGTCTTGGTCGCTTTCTTGTTCACGCCATTCCTCGTTCCAGGAATCACAGCATCTCGAGAAGAAAAGAGCATCATGCGTCGAGACGAATCATATCCGGGTTTTATTCGCGCACTCGGCGGAACGGCCCAAGCTCGTGCATCAGAACCATCTGCGACAATTAAGGCACTCCGAGGAATCGACTTTGGGTCACTCAACGAATCTATCGCCAGTCTGGAAAGTCGGCTGATGCTAAGGGTCGACTCTGAACGAAGTTGGGATTGGTTTTCTGCAGAAGTCAATTCCTCGATGGTTTCTCGATTCAACCGTATCTATTTGGAAGGTGCACAAGCCAGTGGAGAACCGGCCGCAGTCGCCGATCTCGTCAGTCAAAACACCACCAACCTCCTATCCCTTCGTCGTCGAAGGGCACTATCGGCCAGTACAATGAATGGCGTCGCATACGGTCTTCTGGTCGCAACCATCGTTTCCTTCAATATCGCAATCGCAGTTGTATTCCAACTGGGTTCCAACGTCGCGGGAGTCGCTCAAGGCATGGAGAACATGGATTTTGGTGAAATCACAACCAATGCAGGTGGACTTGGTTTGCCAGTATTGGATGATGCAGGAGGTGTGGAATCGAATATTGCCTTGTTCAAAGTCGTCACATCGATCTTGATTGTATTCATGGTGTTCATTCTCTCTTCTGTTGCATCTCGATTGCGTGGGGGTGGAATCACACTAGCCCTCGGTCAAGTATCAACCATGATGTGGGTGGCTGCAATCACCAGCGTACTCACAGGATCGATGCTGGAATCAACCCTTGGTGCATTCTTCACTTCGACATAGTATAATGCATACACAACACCTTTGAGTGATTGATGCGGCCGAATGCCTGCAATCGGTAAGGAGGTGGGCTACTTTGCAACAATTTTTCGATGAATTATCAGGTGTTCAAGATTGGGCTAACAACCTCCCAATTTATGGGAAAATCGCAATCTGTATAGGCCTCAGTCTAGCACTTTTCGGTTTTATGAAATTCGTTCTTCTCAAGAAGTTTGGAGAATTTGTCAACCAAACCAAGGTCGGTTGGGACAACGACTTGTTCCATCCACTTTCTTCACGCACCCTTGCATTCTGTGCAGTGTTGTGTATCAATGGTTCATTTGCTTGGCTTTCTCCAACTGCCATGGAAGCGATTTACCATTTTTTGAACGCGACATACATCCTCATCTTCACCAGTATGATTAGCAGCTCAATCCGAGTCATTACCCCGCCTTTCATGACATGGATCAACACCAATAGTCAGGGTGTCGCAGTCACTGGCCGCAACCATTTTGTCAGTGGATTTTCCAGAATTCTAGTTTGGGCATTTGGTCTGTATTTGGTTTTGGATGAATTGCAATTGGAATTGATGGGACTACTCGCCTCGATGGCCGTATTCTCATTGATTGCCGGTTTGGCCTTGCAACAGACATTGGGTAACATTCTGAACTCGTTCTTGCTCGCAATGGACCGTCCATTCGATGTTGGAGACCGCATCCAGGTAGACGACATTGAAGGAAAGGTAGTTTCCACGGGCATTCTCTCCACCAAGGTTTTGACATGGTCCGAAGAACTGGTGATTATCCCCAACAACACGTTGGTCTCCAGCACGATTCTGAACAAAGCAAGAGGGGGCGGAGATGGAGTCCCAAAGCGCATCAATTTGCTCATCGATGTCTCCGTTGCTTATGATGAAGATCCGCCCCACGTCAAACATGTTTTGAACCAAGTTGCGCAAAGTTGCCCATACACACTAGATACGCCGAAATCGCGAGCATTGATTATCGGCTTGGGCGATTATTCCATCGACTTCCGCTTGTACACATGGATTTCGGATTATTCAGATGAATGGCCAGCCCGTGATTGGATCATGCAGAAAATGACAGACCGATTTAGAGATGAAGGCATCATCATCCCATACCCGGTGAATATCGAACTCAAGTCGCAACCAGCTGGCACCTATGGGAAAGGCGGAAGCTATGAATTGAAGACTCGAAGAAAATCAGCCAGACAGCAAACTGCTCGCCTGCAAATGGCTCGAGCCGATGAGGTTCATCGAGAAGAAAGAGAGACAATTAAGTCTGAAATTGAGTGGCTGGAAAGCCAAATCTCCGATACCTCATTGGGCGCTCGAGAGAAGGATAAGATTCGGGCTGAAATTACAGCACTCGCCTCTTCGTTAGACATGTTTGATGGGGATTGAGGTTCCACCGCCGTAGGCGGTGTTCTTTTAATCGCCACATCTTCCGCGAAAGCATGACAACCACTAGGGTTTGCCAATCATTGACATTGACAGGTTTGCTGATACTTGTTTCCTGCCTTGCGATTTTCAGCGGACAGATTTCTGAGAACGAACAATTGGATATCGAGAAAATCAGCGAATCTAGCTCAGCAAATTCTCCAGGTTTCCAATCCGGATCAATCTTCACTCATGATTCATTGGCAGCCGGTTCTGAGCACACATGCGCCATTCTCGATGATGGTAACATGTCCTGTTGGGGCGCCAATTCGTTCGGGCAACTGGGCACCGGCTCTACAACAGCATCTTCCAGCCCCGTTGATGTTTCCTTCGTGAATCCAGGAGGTGTTACAACCCTCTACCCCGTCAGCGTTTCGTCAAGTCAATACCACACTTGTGCAGTATTGAATGATGGTTCAATACAGTGTTGGGGTGACAATGCATACGGCCAATTGGGCGATGGGACAAACACTTCCCAATCATCACCAACCGGTGTTGATCTTGGAGAAAACAACAGTGCCGTTATGATTGGAGTGGGGAAGACTCACACCTGTGCAGTCCTTCAAGACGCAAGCGTTTCTTGCTGGGGCTACAACATCCATGGCCAGATCGGAGATGGAACAAACACACAGCGAAATGCTCCTACAAGTGTCGATTTGGGGCAAGACCGCAGTGCGGTTGCAATTTCCTTGGGTGAATCACATACCTGTGCACTTCTCGATGACCAGTCTCTGAAATGCTGGGGGCACAATAACGAAGGCCAACTCGGAGATGAAACCACCACTAACGCAAATTCACCAGTCACAGTCAGTCTAGGTGGCGATATACCCGTTGCAGTGACTACAGGTGAACAACATACTTGTGCGGTGCTCTCCGATGAAACAGTCTCGTGTTGGGGTTGGAATGATCGCGGGCAGTTGGGGGACGGTACACTCACCAGCCAATCTTCGCCGACGTCGATTACGATTGACACAGGAGTCACAACCCTCACGACCGGAGATCGCCACACATGTGCCATTTTGGACAATGGAACTGCTATGTGCTGGGGCAACAATATCTTCGGACAATTGGGCAATGGAGCCAATTCCAATTCACAAATTCCAGAACATGTCGATTCACTTTCCAATGTTGTTGGAATGGTGGCAGGAGACCACCATACCTGCGCGGTCATCAACGATGGCTCTGTGCACTGCTGGGGTGGAAATAACGAAGGCCAACACGGGGATGGAACCACTTCTAGCACAAATTCACCAGGCTCTGCAATTGGTTCCCTGACCTTGGCATTGGATGATCGAGATCGTGACAATGATGGCACGCTCGATATTTACGACACACACATCGCCAACGATGGGGATGGAGACGGCATCCCTACACCGGATGATCAGTTCCCAGATAACCCGGCTCGTTCAGAGTCATGTAATGCTGGATTCTACGGTCGATATTCGTGCCAAGAAGCCGATGCAGGGTATTACGCTCCAGTTGGAGCCATTATCCAACTTCGATGCGATGCCGGTACCTATCAGCCAGACACAGGTCAAGCAAGTTGCATTGACTCTGATGCCGGTCACTACGTTCCAGAAGAAGGTGCAACCAGTCAAGAATCTTGCACAATCGGGCAATATCAGGACAATACCGGCCAATCGTCTTGTGATGATGCCGCACCAGGACATTTCGTAGATACAGAAAATGCCACCTCACAAATTGAATGTGGAATTGGAACCTACCAACCGAATTCTGCACAATCGTCCTGTATTGACGCATCTCCAGGGTATTATGTCGATAGTAACGCTTCAGCCAGCCAAACAGCTTGTCTGGCAGGTTCATACAATCCAGGCACTGCATCGAACAATAATTCTGCGTGTCTGCTCGCAGATCTTGGGCATTATGTGAGCCAACCAGGCCGATCCTCTCAGACCACCGCCTCCCCAGGATATTATGTCGATACAACAGGGGCGACCACTCAGACACCTTGCCTGGCTGGAACATACAACCCGGACACTGGTTCAAACAGTAGTTCAGCCTGCATGGATGCTGATTTAGGGCACTATGTATCTCAGCCAGGCCGTTCATCACAGACACCAGCCTCGCCGGGATACTACGTCGACACAACGGCGGCGACCACCCAGACCCCCTGCTTGGCAGGAACCTACAATCCCAACTCTACATCTACAGATTCATCTGCTTGCATGGATGCAGATTTAGGATACTATGTGTCTCAGCCAGGCCGCTCATCACAAACTCCTGCCTCACCAGGATACTATGTTGACACAACGGCAGCGACCACACAACTTGCCTGCTCTCCAGGTACATACAATCCGGCAAGCGCCTCTACCACCGCATCTGCTTGTTTGGATGCAGATCCTGGTTACTACGTGAGCCAATCTGGACGTTCGTCCCAAACACCCGCCTCTCCTGGTTACTACGTAGATACTGCAGCGGCCACCTCACAGACCCCCTGCTTGGTAGGGACTTACAATCCAGTATCTGCATCTGACGATGCATCTGCCTGTCTAGATGCAGATCTAGGTTACTACGTGAGCCAATCAGGGCGTTCATCACAGACACCCGCCTCACCAGGATACTATGTTGATTCGACAGGTGCAACAGGCCAATCACCCTGTTTGGTTGGAACCTACAATCCAACCAGTGCAGCCACCTCATCAGCCGCTTGTTTGTCTGCTGACGCCGGATACAAAGCACCCAATATCGGCATGGGCCAGCAGATTGCATGTTCCCCAGGAACATACCAACCTGATACGGGACAAACAGATTGCTTGGATACCGACCCAGGGCACTATGCGAGCGGCTCAGGGAACTCCGATCAGACACCCTGCCAGGAAGGCACATACATCAATTCCACACAAACTACTGCTTGCACACCAGCACCACAGAATACCTATGCAAATGGAACGGGGAATACCGACCCTTCACCTTGTCCACTTGGTACAGCCACCATTGGTCAAAGCACCACATCTTCTGATGGTTGCCTAACCGATTCAGATGAAGATGGTACGCCGAACGAAACCGACAACGATGACGATAACGATGGCGTGAATGACGCCAACGATGCCTTCCCCACCAACCCGTCAGAAACTGTCGACACCGACGGTGATGGTTCGGGCGACAACGCCGATTTAGATGATGACGGTGATGGCTGGGAAGACACCTCAGACGCCTTCCCCCTCGATGATAGTGAATGGCTCGACACAGACGCTGACAACATTGGTAACAATGTAGACACCGATGATGATGGTGACGGTTGGAGTGATGCTGATGAGGCCACTTGTGGAAGCGACTCCTTGGATGAATCAAATCAACCACTAGACACCGACTCCGACTCAACATGCGATGTCGTTGATGATGATGATGATGGCGACACAATCCCAGACTCAAGCGATATATGCCCGGGTCACGATGATACATTGGACTGGGATGATGACGGTATCCCTGATGGTTGTGAAAATGATTTGGATATTGATTGGGACGGTGTCATGAACACTGAAGATCAGTGCCCAGAAACACCGCTTATCGAGAAAAATCAAGTTGATGAATATGGTTGCGGCCCCTCAGAGAGTGGTGATGATGATGCCGACGGCGTCCCCAATGCGTTAGACACCTGCGCAGATACCACATCTGATGAAATCCCTAATTCAGAGGGCTGTGGAGCTTCGCAAAGAGACACAGATGGTGATGGCTGGACAGACTCCGATGAACAGAGATGTGGCAACGATTATCTCGATGGCTCCGATGTACCAGATTCCTCCTGTGCTCTAAGTGATAACTCAAACACAGAAAACAATTCGAGTTCATTCAGTTGTTGGATCATCCTCATTCTGCTTCTGATCCTCCTTCTTGCTGTATTGCTGGTCATATCCTCCCGTCGAGACGAAGAGGGTAACTTCACTTTCAATATCACGAAAATTACCACGGTCCTAAGTAAGGAGCCAGAAGATGATGATCCATTCGCGAACCTCGAAGGTGAAGTATCTCCGAAGGAATCGAGTGTGGATGATTGGGACGACGACTCAACCCCATTCGCCGTGGATACATCGGAAGCTGATGCGAAAATCGCAGCGATGGACGCCAAGATGGCAGAGATGGATGCCAAGATGGCAGAGATGACTGAAAAGGAAGCACAACTCGCTCGAATCGCATCCAAGGCAGAGGCGATCGACTTCGCCACAATTGGAACCGCTTCCGTTGATGACAAGAACGACTTGCGAAAAATCAAGGGGATTGGACCTTTCATCGAAGAGAAGCTGAATGCCCTTGGGATCTTCAAATTCTCTCAATTGGCGAATATGACGCCAGAAATTGAAGAACAAGTCAACGAAGCCATCGAATTCTTCCCAGGAAGAATCAAGCGAGACAAGTGGGCCAATCAGGCGACTGAATTGGATTCTGAAGAGGCTGAAGATGAATTGCCCGACATGTCAGAATTGGTTTCCGACAATGATAAGGGTGAAGACGAAACATTCGAAGATGTGGATTGGGAGTGATATTATGGAAAGCATTACACAATTAAGTAAAACCGACAGCAGCAAACAACGAGGGACACTTATGCAGAGCAGAGCAATCCTACTGATGGCCATCATGGTCTTGGCGTCATTATCGCCATTGGCAGCAACCGAATTAGATGCGAGCGTTGATTCAAACGACACGGCTGGACGAACAGGAGCCATATCTCACATCCAATATTTCGGAACATGGACAGGACAGAATGCATTGGTAAACCAGACAGCAGCCACTCCAATCAGCCCAATGACAATTCCATTGAGTGCCACTCCTGACGGTTATTCAATTTCGAGTGACACTATTGTTCCGCCAGGAACCAATTCGCAAGATTGGTGGACGATGAACGACGTCTCATTTACAGACATAGGATCGGGAGCTAACAATCCAATCTACCTCAACGGTAACGCAAATTGGATTTCTCAAGGCAAGGCGTATGGCGCCGTCGAATTGGGCGGCTCTTCAGGCGATTATATCAATTCAACAACTTGTGCGACACACAGCAATTCACAGGGGAACGGACAAGGTATCGCTGGTTGGTTTAAGCCCAACTCCCTCGGTGGTCAATTGTTCAGTCGAACATTTGATCGGACCGATAGTTACGGAGGGTTTGATGGCCTCAACCTAAGCATCACTGAAGACGGCTATGTTCAAGCAAAGATGTACTGGGCAAGTCAAAATGAAACCGACACTGCTGTGGATTGGACGTTCAACGTTACCACAGCAAATATGCAGACACCGATTGAAGAAGGAGAGTGGAATTTCATCACCGTATCGTATTGGAGACACGGCTGGAACTTCAACATGAGAGTATACGTGGACAACGGAACAAGCGCCAGTCTTAGCAATCAACTGTCCTTCTACGGTGGCTCGCTCACACCTTCCACCTCGACTATGCTGACATGGGGTAATTCCGAATGCCGATTTGGACAAGGGTTTGACGGGGCAATCGATGAATTACGCGCTTTCAAAGACATGGCTCCATGGAGCAATAACCAAGCCTATTCCGACTGGAAGACTGCAGGCCCAATCCCTCTTCCGACCGGACTATCCTTTGATCCTGATACAGGAGTAATTGATGGCACCCCTCAAATTCCGTGGGCCCCAACCGATTACAACATATCAGTCATGTCAGGGGATAGTAGTGTGTACACTATCTTGACACTCGAGGTCGTCGAACCGGATCTACCTTCGATTACATATGGTTCCAACGACAACTTCTACCTCACTACTGGGGACGAGGAATCAATCTCACCACCACCAAACATGGGTGGAAGCGATGCCTTCTGG
>NTJU01000011.1 GCA_002457195.1 Marine Group II euryarchaeote MED-G33
TCTGCAAAATTTTGTATGACATGCTCTTCTCTAAATCCAGAAGTGAGGCGATAGACCTCGTTATGCTCCCTATCCCTTCGCTTGAACGTCTCAAAGGCAGTCCGTCTAGCAGCGTGTGTCACGAATCTCTCTCATTCATCTGTGTAATAGAGTATTCTAACTCGACCAGTCGTTTGAGCTACCGCAGTGAATTCTCTAAGGGCATTCAAGGATGACCATGCGAACTAGGCAACAAATCACTTTCAACGAGAGATTGAGCCAAGCTACCGCAGTGGGTCCTCTAAGAATGTAGGAAGCGATACAATGAACAGCGACAACAACGAAAATTATGCAAGAAACGAGAACGAAGTGCACGCACAAAGCACAGCCATCATCCCCGACGCATGTGGGTGGTGGGGGTATGTCGTCTCCAAGGACGAGAGAGGACAAGTTGCCTACCGTGGCATGGAAGTAACCATGTCCATGGCACGCGATGAATATTACAGGATGGTGGAGTAAATGACTGACAGCAACTGCTGTGCTATTTGCAATAATGAGCTCAAAGCCCGCCCACCCGAACACATAGAGTTGGCAAGAGAAATTATCCGCAAGATCGCATGGGTGAATAGCATTAGAGACGATTTAGCAAGTGCCGAATCTCTGCATAGGGCATATTTCATTGAGAAATACACATTACTGCACGGACAGGAACCGCCGCACTACGAAGTCAGCCAAGCTATGCTACAATCCCCAACATGGAAAATGGGTGTGAATGTTGAAGATCAATGCAACAAAGAGATGTTTGCATTGTGCCTCTCTGATGATGACATTTACGATTTCAAGGAAAGTGGACTACACCATCTTCGAAACACACTTTCATTGACAATTCCCGTGGTTGTGGAGGAAGTTGAAGAACACGATGAATACATGCTCAGTTTACCACCAGGTCTAGAGCGTTCGCAATTGTTTCGGGACGCTAATCGAACATGGAGGTGGAACTCCCTTGAAGGATTGAACCCTGAAAACCCTGCAAATGACCATTACTGCGAAGATGAATTTTTTGAAGAACATGAACATGAAGTATGTATTGATTGTTTGAAATCATATTCTTTTGAATACAAAAATCGAATGATTATATCAAAAATGGATAGTGTGCGATGTGTAGATTGCAACGCACAAATTTGTTTAGAGTCACGAGACGAATGGTTATCCGGAACTCAGGCACGACCAAGAGTTCCTCAGGCAACTCAACTCCACAAGTATGTGTACCCCAAAAGGTGGATTTGCCCCCCTTGCACCTCTAAGCGCATAGAATCACTTGAGGGACAGAAGGCCGCAATTGAAGCCACAATCGCAGATGATTTGGCTTCGATCAACAATGAAATCAAGTCATTGGGCGGCGATGTTGACACAGAAGAAGACGATGGTTTCGCAGGTCTTGAGGCCCTATTCGGTTGATTACGAGGTGATAAAATGAGAATCTGTGATAGATGCCGTTCACCTTTGGCAGGATCTCGATGCCACCGATGCAATTCATCTCAACGAAGTCGTAGATGCGAGAGGTGCGGACGCGCTTCCTACGGGTTGAGAAGCCGTAGAGGAGGGGACAGAGCTCTCTGCCGACGCTGCCGAAGGAAAGCAGAGAGGAATTGAGCCAAGCTACCGCAGTGAATTCTCTAAGGGTGAGGATGATCATGCGAACCAGGCAACAAATCACTTTCAACGAGAGATTGAGCCAAGCTACCGCAGTGGATTTTCTTTAATTGGAGATGATATGATGAATATGAAATATGGAGAAGAAGAATATGAAGAAATGGACGAAGAGTCCCTAAGAGAATACGCAAGCATGGAAGATCCACGCATTGTGTACGCTCTTGATTGTGGACCCGATGAATTGGAGGACCGTTATTGGCTCATGCATGAGTTTTGAGCCAAGCTACCGCAGTGATCCCTCTAAGAATATAGGAGCGTGAAAAAATGGAAAATAAACAAATGCAAGCAAGTGAACTGAACGGAACTGTAACCCATGAATATCGGACAGAAGTCGGAGACTTCGTCCAATTCATCGGCATGAGTGCTGAGGGCGATGTCCTCTACACACGCGAAGAATATGTAATGCGCGTGAGCACCTCTACAGAAGAAATTGAGCACCCACAGGAGGGATCCCTGTAGTCAATCGGTATCTCTGCACAGTGTTGGCTGAATTTAGAGTCGCATTACGGAACCTGAATGTCTTGAATCTCGGGAAAAACAAGCGGTTATTGTCTACCTTGGTCGAAGAGATTCAAGTATTGGCCAACCGAATGGAAGCTGGGTTACATGATAATTTTGAATTCAATAGTGACAACAACGAGCATCGTAAAATAAAGCGTGAAATCAAAAAACTTGAGCGACAGAAAACCGAGTTATCCAACGAGATTGAAGATCTTGAATTGGTCCTGGGTAAGCAAGTTGAATTGGACCAACTACAATCAATGATCCGCCAATCAAAGAAAGAATTACGAGAATTAAATACTGCAATCGTCGAGGTACAATTCAAGTCACTGCAAACCGAAAACCACCCACCCAACACATCCGGAGGTGGTGTTCATGTCTGAAGGCATGGAATTCCAAGATGAAATCGAGATTGAATCTGAGATTGATTGGGAACAATCCATTCGCCTACAAGTCAGCGAAATGCTCTGTGAGTTTTACAGTGCTTGTGAGAGTGGAGAGATTGACCCGCCCACCCACAACCGCTTACGAGGAATATACCCAACAATAGCCTATGATGAAGAGGTATCTTCACATCCGGTCTTGCTCTCAATTCACATACCTGTACTCTCAGACACAACCATACACTATCGATATGATTGGCATGAACTACCACTGTCAATGAATCAAATCTTGGCTGATATTCAGGACTCAGAAGGATTCGAGTTCGAGTTTGTTGGTCGAGCATTTAGCCCCGAGGATCTCCTTTACGAAGCCCGCAAGGCATTAACCGTCACCCCAACAGATGTTGAGTTTGCCAAAGAGTACGGATGGGAAGAACTCATGCTCCAAGTCCGACAAGGAAAGCGCAGCACACACAGACTCGTCCCAGCAAAACTTGCCCGTTTCATCATCGCTAACAAACGTGCACAAAGAAGGCAACGCCGTCAGAACAAGTCCCATCGCCGCCCTTCCAAAAACGGCAAGGGGGACGCTAGCGAATGAGATTACGTCTATTGTTGAAAATCCTACAATTTCATGTCGAACTTTATAACGGTGATTTGGGTTATGGAGGTGTATGAATATGGAAAATCAAACCAATCACGAATTCGATATACAAATGCAAGTAAACAATTGGACAGCCATAGCACTGGATCGAAACATCAAGCGCCCAGGCGTCTCATCCAATGGCCGTAGGACGAATTCAAAACTCGTATACCCAATTTTGTATATTCCAGCCAACGATAATCAATCCAAAGTGGTAATTGGTGTTGTTCTGACTGGATTTGCGGGAATGAACACCATCGTCGGCTACTCATTACAGGACCTTGAACCCGAAGCCCGTGACGATGTGACCAACTCGCTAGAGTTCGAAGGCTTCCCTTCACATTCTTCCTTTGACGAACAAATGGATTGGGAGGCCAAAACTGTGGTCGATGTCTTGTTGGAGCAGCGAAAAGCATTGATTCTGCTACCCGCTGATATTCTGTTTGCACGTCAACATGGATGGGAAGCCCTGTTTGAAAATGTGAGACAAGGCACACGATCAACCAATCGTACTGTAGTATACAAGTTAGGTAGAGCAGCCATTAAATTCTCTGAAATTCAACGAAAAGCACACACACAACTCAAGCATGAAGCAAACCATCCACCATTCCAAGTTGGTATTGACCCAAGCTACCGCAGTGAATTCTCTAAGGATGAGGGGGACAATGCGAACTAGGCATCAAATCACTTTCAACGAGAGATTGAGTCAAGCTACCGCAGTGATCCCTCTAAGAATATAGGAGCGTGAAAAAAATGGAAAATAAACAAATGGAAAATAAACAAATGCAAGCAAGTGAAATGAACGGAACTGTAACCCATGAATATCGGACAGAAGTCGGAGACTTCGTCCAATTCATCGGCATGAGTGCTGAGGGCGATGTCCTCTACACACGCGAAGAATTTCCCGTGTGTGTGGAGAACAAAACCATCCAAGCTACCGCAGTGCCGGAATAAGGTTGGTGGCGACCAAGAAACGCAAAACAAAGAGGTGAAAAAATGAAAGCCGTAACAAATGGAAACGTAAGTGCAGCAGTGGGCACACTCCCACTGCAGTATCTGAAGAACGCAGTTCTCTGCGCAATTTGGATGCTTGGAAAAACCAACAAGGTTGAACTGATAGGTGCCAATATCTGTCCCGAACACAAATGGCCCGAGATTCGAGATGAATTAATCTCCGAAAACCTCGTCCAAAAATTTGGGAAAAAGAAGGGTACAACCTATGCAATCAATCCCCACACAGTGGATACAACCACTTGGGTGGACCACCTACGCAATGGAGAGGACCCCGTCGAATTTGAACAGATTCTGGCACTCCGGGCACTCGCAGTTGAGAAAGGTGGGTCAATCAACGCCTGGGATGCTTACCGATTTATCGGTGAAAGTGCTTGGTGGTGCGGCCTCCGGGAAGCCGTCAAAGAGAGCGGTCTGATGGATGTCATTGGCAAGCGACGCGGCACACGTTACGTTGCCGCAGGGAGTATAGCATGAGTGGGCAGGGGGGAAACCCCCTGCTCCTCTATGGAGATGATATGATGAGATCTAACAGATTATTTGATGAAGAAGGAAATGAGTTGTACTCGGGATTTGGAACCATTTCTCGAGAAGCTTTGGACGCCGTTGTCGACGGCAAGGCCCACATTGAAACCCACACAGGGTTTGAGCGTTTGAGCCGCCCCGAAGGCGACACAGAAGATGAAATCCGGCGGTTGGTTGAAACCGCAACCAGGTTGGGTGGCTACGTTCCCGAGGTGAACGTTAGCGTAGACACAACCGAGGGAGAAGAAGTGAGTGCAACAATCCACTTCCCTCCACGAGAGGTTGCACCCCAAAAGGTGGATTTAAGTTCAGTATTGGAGATCATGCAGAGTATCCACAAGAACGCCCTACGTGGACAAAACCGTCACGGATGGATAGACACCACCGTCGGCACATTTGAGCGCAATGTGCGGGAGGGTATCGCCCTTGCAGAGAAGTTGTATGGTGGCAGATTACCTGTCAACATCATTCCTTCAGCTGTAAAGGGCGCATGTGAAGAAACAGCATTCATCTTTGCAGGGTGCATTCCACAGGGATCCATCCACCGACCAAGTGTTGCAGTGATTTCCGAGCAACACCCTATGGAAGTTGAGGAGCGATACCACCAACATGAGCACACAATTTGGCAAGAGCCACTGAATCAATTTATTCGAGACTTCGTTGTTGAGAATCTTGATGCCGCCACCAATTCGGGTTGTTTGCAAGGAACATGGAAAGACATCCATGTCTTCATGCCAATGTCCCAACCCATCGGCGGGATTCTAAGCGGAGAGAACGACGCTCTCACCGAGTTCTGCAGTTATTGTCGTGAAGTCGCTGAAAGAACAGGTCGCGATATCAAAGTGACCATTCATTGGCAAGACAGTATTGAGGAGGTGGAACAATGAACAACGCCATCGTTCTCGAACTGAGAAACCCAAGTGATGAAGTCCATACCTTCCGCTTTGGCGAAGGTGCCCGAATCGGGCGACTACCATCCAATGGAAACATCGTGCACAATGCAGAGACAATCACATTCTCTGTACCCGCACAGAGTAGCAGATGGGTCGCATTTTCCTCTACAGGAGAACTTGTCACACCCCATTCCATTGACGATATCCAGGCAACCACCACCAATCGAATCATCGCAGATGAGGGCAACACAACATACGTGCCATTACCTGCTCATTGGGTTACAGCAAACCTTGAGGATGCACGCGACGCATTCACCCATGCTTGCCGAAGCAGCATCCAAGGCGTCCACGAGGATCACAACCTCGGCATCGGTGGTTACGCATTGATGGCTACATTTTCGAGACTACGCTCCGAGCGAACAGGACAGTGTGGAGTGTATTCTCCAAACGCTCTTGGTTTTGAATATGACAACAATAATGACAGCCTGCACAATCACTTGTTGAATGGAAATTTGGTCATGGATGAAGCCTATGGAAGTGGTTTTGACAGCTCTGATTCAATCCGTCTTGAATTGTCAAATACCACCGACAGAAACATTCGGTTGTGCATGGCCCCCGGCACTGCATTCGAGCAAAGAGACCGCCACGCACAAAATCAACAAAACGTCGTTCTCCGTGATGAAGTAGAAGTAACCATTCTACCAGGCGAATCAGCCACCATCACTGCCCATGGAATGTGTGCGAACCGAACAGGCGCAAGCCCGGACGGCCATCTGTTGGCAACCCCATTCCGTTTGATGAATGCAAGCAACTTCATGGGGCGAGAAGGGCGTGAGCAAAGCGATTTGTGGGCCCGTACCGACACCACCAACCCCCATCGAGGAAGAATGTGAAACAAACGTATGGCGTTGGGTGGTTTCCAGATCACCCAACGTCATCAACCACTCGTCAAATTGAAACGAGAGTATTCTCACGCCGCCCTATGGGGCGGCGCATACAGGCGAGCGCGATGATCATCCTCTTGCTCATCACAACCCTGTCAGGCTGCTTCGGCGCTGAGAAATCAGCCACAGAGCTCAATGATGAAACCTATCCAGATATTTTGGATCGCCATACACTGGAATGGAATACTAGCCACACCCACAGTTTTCTCCTGAATCCAGGCCCCCATTCCGCCCTCGATGTTCAAGAAGCAAACATTGAGGTTGATACAACAGGCGTTTGGGAAGGTGGCCCCAACTCAGCAAATGTCCACCTCTCGTATTGGCTCCCTTCAAACACCGAAGTTGGTGACAAAGTCCCAGTCATCGCCATCATCAGCCCCTACTTTTCGTACGGATCCCCTGGTGACGAATCATCACCCACCAATGTTGTCGGCGGTGGGCGTGGCGAATTCATCTACGACAATTTCATCCCCCACGGCTACGCTTTAGCACAGGTCGCAGTCTTTGCAACAGAGGATAGCACAGGCTGTTTCGACTATCGAGGTGATGGTGAAGGTTTGAGCATTCACACCGCAGTCGAGTGGCTGGGGCAACAAAATTGGAGTAACGGAAACGTCGCAATTTATGGTAAATCCTACGAGGGCGCAACGGCTTGGGAAGCTGCCGCACAAGGAAGCCCTCACCTGAAAACAATCGTCCCAATCTCAGGCACCACGGCCCTCGGCCCCCTGCTCTACAAGAACGGTAGCGCGGAGGCAAGAAGCCAAGTCATGCATTCCAATTACGGTGGCAG
This sequence comes from Marine Group II euryarchaeote MED-G33, assembly GCA_002457195.1. Classification (GTDB taxonomy): domain Archaea; phylum Thermoplasmatota; class Poseidoniia; order Poseidoniales; family Thalassarchaeaceae; genus MGIIb-P. The sequence continues at coordinate 7,386 of NTJU01000011.1, forward strand.
CATCCTCGATTATGACGGAGACGATATCGATAACATGTGCGCAGATGTTCTCGAAGGTTTCCTCGCCGGGCCCACACGATATGGTCTTGGAGAATTGGATCCTTACATGGACAACTACTACGATGAACGCAGCCATATCGACAAAGCATTGGGCACATACAATGGTAGCATCTACTGGGTTCAAGGGTTGCAAGATTGGAACGTCGATCCGCACCAGGTATTTGGTGGACCACCAGGAGTTAATTGGTACCAAGAATACATCGACAATGGTTACGATGTAGCGGGCATGATTGGCCAGTGGGAGCACAATTATCCAGATCAATGGACCAAGCATAACAACCAGGATTCAGGGTATGGCGGAGAAGCAATCCACAACATGACTCGTTGGGATTGGGCCCAAGATTTGTTTGAGTGGATGGAATATTATCTCAAGGAAACCGGTCCCGCACCCGCCCTCCACACCCAAGTTCAACGCAACGACGGCGAGTGGAGAATCGAGGAAACTTGGCCACCATTGGACGTTGAAAGAATGTCGCTTGACATGAGTGAATGTGACAATGATGGGGCCTTCCTTGGCGGCGGCGCACCAGTCGTGGGCGGCGGCCAAACCGTCACAGTAGAATGTCCAGCGATGAGTGATTCAGATCTTCACATCGCAGGTCTTGCGACACTTCATCTGGTGGCGGTACCAACCTTTGACGGGGGTCAAGTGTTCATTGAGATGCAAGACGCAGAAACCGGCCTCCGCCTTGGCCATGCTACGATGGACATCCGGTACCATGCAGGTGGATACGATGCACAAACGGTCGTACCTGGACAAGCCTTGACCATGATGATGGAATTCCAAGCAATCGACGCCATTCTTCCGGCCGGCCACGGCCTCAGATTCATCATGTCCGAACAGGGTGAGGACTACCTCGCCCCTGCTTGTGGACCATCTTGCACAGTCCACGTCCTCCCGTCTTCTTCCACACTAGAAATCCCCATCATTGATCGGGATGGAAGTAACGTACTCATCACCCCACAGGTCGAATCTTGATTATACTGGGCACGGGGATTCATACACCCACTCAAATAGGGGTTTAATCGCCCATCGTATATGGGAGGAGGAAAGGGCTACCGTAAGGACACATTCTACAAGATGGGCCTCTTCAGTCACGACCGCCGTAAAACGGTCATTGCAGTCTCTCTCGTGGTTTTCTTTTCACTTGGAAGCCTCATCGCAACAGGCAACGAATTCACAGATGCTTTCGATGGAGAAGGCATGGAATCATACCAAGCCCATCACATGATTACAGACGCCTTCACAACCAATGAATCTGAAGGAGAAAGTGGATTCTCGGGAAGCCGCGGATTCACCATCATCTTTGCACACGGGGAATGGAACGCGTCGAATCCCCAATTTGCAGAAGGCGTCAACCTGACCCTTTCTGAAATATCATCCACTCAAAATATTCAGTATATTCTCACCCCTTGGAATACAAATCCAGATCTCATCGATTGGCATTATTCGGACGACGGTAGCCACATGCGAGTCCACGTAGAATTTTCAGCAGACGCCGACGCCAAACAAGCATATCGCGAGATCAAAGATGACATCAAATGCGGCGAACTATCTTGTTGGCGAACCGGCGACGTCGCAATTGACACAACATTCGACGATCGCATGGTCGAAGATCTAGTCAAAGCCGAAATATTGGCAGCACCGTTGACAATCATCCTTCTGATTATTGTATTCAGTAGCATTGTCGCCGCCCTTCTTCCCGTGGCAATTTCAATCCCAACAGTCATCAGTGGCGTAGGAATCATCTTCTGGTTAAGTCATCAAATGGATGTCAATAATTACGCAATGAACATTGTCAGTTTGATTGGAATCGGAGTCTCCATCGATTATTCACTGTTTATTGTGAACAGATTCCGTGAGGAACTCCACAACGGACATGACAAGCGAGAGGCATTGGCCATTACAAGCGCCACCGCTGGAAAAGCGGTATTCTTCAGTGGAATCACTGTCGTCATTGGCCTAACAGGAATGCTCTTTTTCGAAGGCACAGGATTACCTTCGATGGGAATAGGCGGCTCCCTTGCAGTTGGATTGGCCGTCTTCTTCTCAACAACATTTTTGATGGCAATTTTGTCAATATTGGGTGAGAACATCAACCGTCTCAAAGTTCCCTTTGGACTCCCTCAATATTCCGATTCAGAGGGCTTGTGGTTCAAACTTGCTGACTTCGTAATGCGACGACCAGTGATGACCCTCGTCCCAATCCTCATCCTATTGATCGGGGCCGGTACACCCTTCCTCAATGTCCAATTGGGCCTTGGTGGAATCGATCTTTTGGCTCCTGATGAAGAGGTCCGAGTTGGTAGCGAAATCCAGGAAGAAGAGTGGGCAGATTTTGGTGAAGCCGATATTTTCATCGCCTTTGACTTGGAAGACGACGATCGATTTGACAATCAAACGATTGATACCCTCTACAATTTTTCAGCATCGGTTGCCAATCGAAGCGACGTATCCTCGGTGGTCGGCATCTACTACCCGACCCCTGAGATGAACGCTTCAAATCTGAAAGAAATCTATTCTCAACCTTCCAATCAACAACCCGTGATGATTCAAGAATTGGTCAATGCGACTTCGACGGAAGAGATAGCCATCATTCGAATTGTCTACACACCTGAACCCGGCTCCCCTGAAGCCCACACACTGGTCAAGGAAGTGCGCCTCATGGAGGACGAATTACCCATCCAAGGTTTGGTTGGGGGGTGGGCCGCAATCAGCGTAGATATCATTGAAGAAGTCCAAAATAAGACCCCAATTGCAGTGACATACATTCTGTTATGCACCGGGATACTTGTCTTCATTCAGGTTCGAAGTGTGTTGATTCCAATCAAAGCCATGGTCATGAATATCCTGAGCTTGACAGCATCTTTCGGCATGCTCGTATATGTATTCCAAGAAGGTCATGGTTTCGAAGAGTGGATGAATTTCACACCCCTCTCAGTCGACCCCACTACACCAGTCATCATGTTCTGTATCGTATTTGGCCTATCGATGGATTACGAGGTCCTCATGCTCAGTAGAATTCACGAAGCATATCTGGAAACCGGTGATAACACCGAAGCGGTTCGCCGCGGCTTGCAACAAACGGGGCGATTGATTACTGGTGCCGCCGCTGTCATGGTCGTCGTTTTCGCATCGTTCGCCATCGCCTCTGTTCAAATTATCAAGGCGATTGGGTTGGGGCTCGCACTAGCGATTGCAATTGATGCCACCCTTGTTCGTGCAATCGTTGTACCTGCGACAATGCGTTTGATGGGGGATCTAAATTGGTGGTCCCCAAAATGGCTCGCTAGGTGGTTCCCACCACACAAACCCAACACCGAAGAATCAGAGTAAGAACCCACTCAGGTCATCCATGATTCTCAAACAATTTTCATCGTTTGGGGAATGCTCGAGTGCTGTTCTCGCAGCATCATAAGAGGCCATTTTGTTCCCGAGTGCTTCATGAGCGCGCGCCAAGTTCGACCACGGGTGCCCGGGCGCATCATACCTCTGTGATCGGGTTGCAGCAGCCAACCAAGGAATCGCAGCCGTAGGCTGTTCCATTTGCAATAGGATTGCACCGATATCATTCCAGGGGTTCCCCAGCCTCTCATCGGTTTCAATCGCCTTCCGACACCAACCGAGTGCCCCCCACGTGTCATCCATTTCCGATAGCGACCATCCGAGGAATGTTGCCGATTCGGCGGTAGGCGCCAATCGGAACGCTTCACCTTGATGTTCGGAAGAGAGTTCAAAGATTCCCATTTGCAGGAGAACGTGACCCATTCTGAATAAATCGTCTGAAATACGCTCTCTAAATCCACCAGATTCCCCCTCAGGGACGTCGGAGTGAACAGGATCGATGGAGTACCAAACACGTTCAACCATATCCAACATTCTCGCGGGTCCAAAGCGATCCCGAGTAGGCACTGAGTTGGCTTCACACCACGCCGCTTCAATCGATAATCGACATTCTTGAACCGAATTTCCGACTCCAATATCCGCTCCTGTTTCAAACCCAATTAACACCTCTTCAGGCCAAGGGTCCACATCCCAACAAGCAACGGACTGGGCCATCAATTCACCCTCTCCATGGTGTTGTATGAGCTGCAACATACTGCGACCACCATGTTCGATTGGCAAGACCGCATACCCCTCATCCTGGACACGCATCATCACACTCAATGGCAGTGCCGGAAACATTCCTGTCGATAGAACACGATCGAATCCAGATTCGGGCGTGCAATCGTCCAATTGACCGACACCAATCAACTCAACATCGCATCCAAATGCTTTGGCCACCACATCGAGTCTCAGATTATCCCATCGATCTGACAAAGTTTGCCTCCGAACATCATCGGCCTCCACGACTACAATTTTTTCAGCACCGATATACATTAGCAACTCAGTCCACCAATTGCCCCGTGGACCAAGGAGAAGCACACTGTCGCCTTTTTCGATTTGAAGCAATTGCATGATTTGGCAGGTTTCAAACAAGCCAGGTAGCAATGAGTGATACATCCCAACAGTCGAATACCACGGGATTCTCAAACTGGACGCTTCCAAATTGGTCATTTCATCTGCAAGGGGGAAAGGGAGGGCGTGAACACCACGTGGGCATTGCCTCATCGCATCAAGAACCTCATCAAGTTCAATGACACCAAATTGATTCAAGCGATCCATGTGGACTTGGTGGTTCGGTAACAGAGGCCAATCTTCCACCAAAGGAAGCGCCCCCACATCACACGAGGGTGAGCCAGACAGTGGAGGATTCGCACTCACATAGCGCGAGTTTGCAAATGGGCACTTGAACACCACCCTCACGCCAAGAACGCAGAACCCTGTTTCACGACCACTATTTTGGCGCCGTTAACGCAACAATTCGTCAACTGAACCTACAATTAGAGCAGGAATTTGTTCCGCACCCTCCGGCAACGCTGCAACATCTGCCTCAGTCGCTTCTCCGGACAATACCAAGATGCCCTGAACCCCTGCCCGCGTCGCCATCGCCATATCGGTGTAGAGCCGATCGCCTACCATGGCACAACGACCAGGGTCCAACCCCAACGCGTCGATTTTATGCAAAATCATACCTGGCTCAGGCTTACCACAAACATGTACAGGCCTGACGCCTGTTGTAGCCTCAAACATCGCCATGTAAGCACCCGTATCTGGTAACCCACCGTCGGGTGAAGGACAGACCATATCTGGATGGCTGGCAACCATAGGGACTCCATTGTGCATGTGAATTGATGCAGTCGCAATTTTTTCGTAGGAAATTTCTGTATCATATCCCAGTACAACATATTCTGGAGATTCTGAACGCGTGGAAATACCTTGAGATTCAAGCATTTCCCGCATACCCTCAGTACCGACCAACCAGGTTTCCTTCACACCATTAGAAGCCAACCAAGATAACAAATCATGGGTCGACAAGAGAACTTCTTCATCAGTTGTAGGTATGCCAAGACCAATCAGCTTCGATACATATTGGCTGACTGAACGACTGCTATTGTTTGAGAGGAAGAAGCGAGTAACACCTTGTTCATCACATCTTGCAAGGAACGCAAGTGCGCCGTGAATCAAATCACCCCCGAGATAGATGGTCCCATCTAAATCAAGGAATACAGCATCAATCTCGGCCAAATCAGCATCCACATCAATCACATCAGAATAAGAGAGTCTTGATCATCCACCATTTAGAGTGGAATTGACCCTGTGCTTCCTTGGAAGCAATCATGTCGGTTAACGCATGCTGCAACTCGACCTTCTTGACAGCCTTCCCGATAAAGAAATTCATCAGGTGCTTTCTCTTGACTAAACGCTGTAGTTTGTATGAGTTTGTTAATTCCGCAGAGAGTTCTTCCCACAACTTAACTTGATAAGAATCTGCAGATTCAGACGTGAACCCTTCCTTGTGCTTTTCGAGATCAAACTCGAGTGAGGCCAACTTTGCAGATAGCAGAGCGTTCCCAATCCCCTCACCGGTAAATGGATCCACTAGAGAGGCAGCATCGCCGATGCACATCGCCCCCGCCATGGCCGCACGCCGTGGCTGGAATGAGGGGGCTTTTTTCCTCGGGCTACCAAATGGAAGTTGCCAACCCTTGCCTGATTTTTCAACCATTTTTGCATTTGCAAAACGCTTACTGAATTTCGGATCTTCCTTGATGACCCATTCCTGCAAAGCCCGCAACTTCGTCTTCTGCTTGTCCATTTCTGCGATGACCATACCGATTCCGACATTGACAACACCGTTGCCCACAGGAAAGATCCAGAAGTATCCAGGAATGACTCCGTCGATGAAGTGAATTTCAATCGCACCTTTCCAATCTTCACAGCCCTCCACACCGGTCCAATATTCCCTATAGGCTCCGCAGTAGTGCTTTTTGTCAACCATAGGCTCATCGAACTCAGCAACGACAGTACGTGCGACTGGACAATTATAGCCGCCCGCACCGATCGTCAGGGGTGCACTGAAATGGTAGCTATTTTTGTCATGAATTCCACTCACTCCGGTGATGGCACCATCTTCGACATGTACTTCCTTCACCGAGAAATTTTGAACTACAGAACCACCAGTTTCAAGCACTTTTTCGTTCGCATTTCGGAAGAGCAACGTGTCGAATTGTTTGCGGGGTAAGCTGTAGCCCGCTTCACGATTTTCAACTTCATCTTCCGGGAGTGAAATCCGAACCTCTTTCCCATTCGGGGCGCCGAAAATAATCCCGTCGACCCGGAAATGGTTGGTCTGTTCGAGAGTCGCCTTGACACCCAATTCTTCGACGTGTTTCAGCGACTTACCTCCGACAGCATCACCACAAGTCTTGTCTCTTGGATAGACCGCCTTTTCAAGAAGTAAAACTTTGGCACCAGCCATCGCCATGTAAGCGGCAGCGGCACTTCCACCCGGCCCACCACCTACAACGATGACATCGAAAGTGGAACCATCATCGGGGACAGCCCCAGAATCGATTGGTGAATCCCAACTCATGCTCGCACCTATCCAACGGCGGTCCTCCACGGTCTTCAAGCGTTGGGGCGTTGATTTCATGGCCTACGGCCATATCGCAATGACATGCCAACTCAAATTTCAATCGTTCAAACCACACTCCCCGGGTCATGGATTGAACCTGAAGTCGGGTCATTTTCACAATTGATGATCGAAGCCGGTGCTGCTTGTGTACAGCATTCAAAAATCCAATCGACATACAAGTGGGATGGCCAAATTCAATCTTCAGAAGAGTGGAAATTACAAATCAAGGTCCAGCAAAACGGCTTAGAAACCCTCCTGACTGCACTTCGAAAAAATCATCCCTACACCCTCCCACAAATCGTGCATTGGCTCGCCGAATCGACAGCAGAATACACCGATTGGGTGGAATCGGCCTAGACTCCCACATCGCTTGATTCAAGTGCTGAACAACATCCACCAGTGTCATGGCCGATGATGATACAGACAAGCGATTCGCAACCCGCTCGGTCCACTCTGGGACCAAACACATTGAGGGGGCCGTCAATACACCGATTTTCCAATCCTCAACATACTATCTAACAGATGAGCGGTATGCTGGTTGGGCAGCTGGGGCACAACACACCCTGCTGTACTCGCGCCTTTCCAGTGTAAACTCCGAGGCCTGCGTGGAGAAGATTTGCGCGATGGAAGGTGCCGAAGATGGTGAACTGTTTGCCAGTGGGATGGCTGCGATTTCAACCGTCATGATGGGACTTCTATCCAACGGAGATCACGTTGTGGCCAGCGCCGATGTCTACGGTGGCACTTACGGTTTGATGACACAGGAACTCCCTCGGTTTGGAATTGAAGTAACCATGGCCGATATGCAAGACCCAGCCTCTTACGAAGCTGCAATCGAAGACAATACCAAGATGCTCTACATCGAGACACTATCCAATCCTGTTCTGAAGGTTTGTGACATTGAAGCGATGGCAGTCATCGCTCGAAAGCACGACCTCCTCCTCGTGATTGACAACACCTTCGCTTCTCCTTGGGGTTGTCAACCGGTTGCAATGGGTTGCGACATTGTCATTCATTCGACCACCAAATATCTCGGCGGTCATTCAGACATCGTTGGCGGCGCAATCGTTGGTCGCAAGGACCTCATCGCCACCTTGTTCCCCAAGAAGGTACACTTCGGCGGGTCCCCTGATCCTCACGCTTGTTACTTACTGGAAAGAGGGATGCGGACACTGAGTGCAAGAATGCCAATCCACTGTTCAAACTCGGCAGAGATTGCCAAGCGTTTGCAAACCCACGACGCAATTTCGAACGTCATCCACCCCTCTTTGTCAACTCACCCGGATTATGATGTCGCCCAACGAACCATGCCGAAGGGCACTGGAATGCTAGCATTTGTTGTCAAGGGCGGGGATGATGCAGCGTTGCGCTTTATGCGCGGACTCAAACTCATTTTTGAAGCAACAAGTTTGGGTGGAGTGGAGAGTTTGATCGAGTGCCCATTCAACTCTAGCCACATGTCGATTCCAGAAAGCGTACGCCATGAATCAGGTGTTGTTCCTGGCTTTGTACGAGTGAGTATTGGGATTGAGGATGTAGAGGATCTTTGGGAGGATATCGTTCAAGCCCTCGCTCAAATCTAATCATACACGATGAAAAGTTTTGCATCTGGGGCATTGGATTTCCCCAGAGTAATCAGACGGGAAACGCAAGGTCGCCCGACATTCGACACATTCAGCAGTCGACTTCTTCCACGCAGATTTCTCGTAATATTCTGTTAATCTCACAACCAAATCTGCCTTTTTACCCGAGACAGGCAACCCAACCTCGCGCAACTTCTCTTTGAGTTCATTGACCGTGAAATCATCAACCTCTACAGTTGGACCTTGTGTAGGCACCAACACACCACCACCCTGAGTAAACCACGGTATTGCATAGATAATCAACGCTATTCCTACAACAAGCAATGCGGGCCAACCAAAGGAGATTACTGCAATTAATGCTATTCCTGCTACAATACCAGCCCTTACTTTCACAACAGGATCATCAATATCTTGGCCAGAATGGAACCATGACCAGGGTCTCGCCAAAGCGATAAGCCCACATGGGAAAAGCAAGATTGAGGCCCACATACTGAAACTCGCCCCACTCCAGATGGTTTCACAGGTACTGTTGCACGTTCCACCAGAGAACCCCAATCCGGGTCCCAATGACATTAGTATCGAGATGAATCCCAATAGGACCATCAGTACAAACATTCCAACGCTGCCTGCAATCATGGAGAACCCAATCATTTGCGCTGTATCTCCTTCAGTCGTTTCGATGACAATTTTTTCCCGAACATATGACACGGCCCCTCCACCAACCGCAGAGGGCACGACCGTACTCTGCGCATCGCCCGCAAGAGGAACCGAAACATGTTGGAAATTATCAGGGTCTTCGGACAAGAAAACCGTCTTTTGCGTCTTCGTTCCCAATGCAAACGCAAACCAAACGATCGAACTCAAGCACATTAAAATCGAGAGTAAAGACGTCCCACAAACAACCAAAGGAACACCTGAATCAACAGTATCTCCCTCCTCATATATCATACTCAATAGAACCCCTGGGGCCGACCAAATGAGAATAGCGACGCCAGCGAGAATTGCGGGTCCAGCGAACTTCTTCCAGTCCATTCACTCTATGCACTACTGCATCAGGCTTCAATGATACCCCGACAGATATTGACTGAAAGTCAAACCCTCTTGTCCTCTTGCCGGGGATTGAACCAAAACCTCGACGCGTTTGGAAGGGCCATGGACTGGGGAAAAGACCCAGATAATTTCCCAGTTTCCAAGGGTTACAAACGGATTCGTCGAATCAACCGTGCGCTGATGGAGACTTGGTTCCGAGAGATTTCACTGGTCGATATTGACACACTCCCAGATGAGGGCGGCATCCTATTCACCACCTGGCACCCAGGTGGAATGATTGATCCAATGTTGATGATGACTGCGATTCCGGGTAGCCTGACCTTTGCGGCCAAACACACCTTGTTCAAGATGCCAATCATTGGTCGCGTTGTTCGCGCAGCGGGTGCAAAACCAGTCCATCGCGCACAAGACAGTAATGTCACAGAAGGAGACAACACCAACCGCTCGGCAAAGAATTCCTCACTGATTGAGAGTTTGGGAGATGCTGTTGCTACGGGTGGCCGTGTGGCGATTTTCCCAGAAGGTGTGACACATTTGGAACCCCATCCAGTCCGACTACGAACAGGAGCCGCACGCATCCTATTACATGCCATCAGAAAAGCACGTGATGAGGGCCACCCTCAACCACACGTCATCCCCCTTGGATTGCATTACAGTGACCAACATAGATTCCGGGAACGAGTCAGCCTCCAAGTCAACCAACCGCTACCCATCCCCCCTTTGCCCGGAGAGGTAGGGGCGCCAGAACCCACTGCTGAAGATGTCGAAGAGTTTGGTGAACAAGCTCATGATCGTGTGTGGTGCTCCGTGATTACTGAACATTTGAGAATGGAAATGAATCGCTGCAATCAAGCTCAAGAAACGTGGGAAGATCGAGAATTGGTTTGGCGGGCTCGAAGAATGATTCACGTCCATCGCACTTTGGCGAACCAGGCACCGAAAGGACCCCTGCCATACGACAAGGCTCTTTTGGGTTCACGCAGAGTCAGGGCAGCATGGCAATTTCAGGCAGCAAACGATCCAGAACGAACAGAAAAAACCGAATCCAGATTTAGGGAACATCACGAAGAAATGAATCAACATGGATTCCGCTCTTGGGAAATCACCAACCGCGAAGAGAGAATCTCGAAGCGCTCTTTGTTCAAGAATATGGTTTACTGGATATGGTCGATTTCATGGATGCTCGGCGTGGTATCGTGGGGTGCCGTCATCGGCTCGATTCCACCTTACATGTTTACACGACTGGTAACCAATAAACTCGGCAAGAATGAGTCGAACAAATCGATTATGGGGACGATGAAATTACTCCTTTCCGTGTTGGTTTATCCAATCTGGTGGCTTCTGATTTCAGTACCAATCGGGTGGTTTATTTCATCCCCATCCTCACCGCTCCAAGATGTGAATTTACCCAGCATCATCCTCCCTCTACTCGCTGGGTTCCCTTGGCCATTGATGGCCATCATCGTGTTGCTTTGGTGGCCATTGTCTGCTAGACTACACCTCAAATTGTATGCACGCGCCAGCCGTTCTTGGCGTGCACTGCGCCTCGGATTCAAACTTCGAAGTGGCGATGTGGATTGGGAATCCTTGCTGAAAACACACGCATCCTTGGCACAAGAATTGGCCACGATCGGCGCAGGACTGGTTCTGCCAGGGGATCCCGATTGGCTTGATCCCAAACCAGGCGTGGATGATTGGCAAGTGGTCCGCTCACGCTGAATTCATCCGTAATGCACAGTCGTGAAATATTGAGCAGATCCCCGGCTCATCCAAGAAAAATCGCAAAACAACCAACGATGAAGAGAGTCGGGGATGCAACAACTGCGGTCAACGCCCCCACCGCCATTCCAGGTTTACCTTTCGCCCACCCCACACCTCCAATTAGAGAGGGTATCCCAACAAAACAGAGACCACAAGTAGTGCTGGTCAGGGAATCAAACAACGACGGAGTAGCAAAGATTAGCAAAACATAGGCTGCCAAGGTCCCAAACAATCCAAGCAAATAATCCCCCCAACTAAAATCCCCACGAAACGGCTTCTTGACTGCAAAGGGTTGACCATCTGGGCCCATCTCAAAGTCGAAATCACTCGCGTCTCCGCGCTCCCACGGCGGGAGGTCCTCGCCACCTTGTATATCTGAAACAATACCAGTAAGATTTGACCCATCATCTGTCGAAAATGGACTGGTGACTTGAGTTTTAGCCATACATTTTGGACATGTGATTCCCCCCGAATAATCAGTTGGAACACGGAGAGTGGTCTCGCATTCTGCACATCCAATTTCGTATTTTTCATCGGGAACAAACGATTCTACTTCCTCCTCTCTGAGGCGAGCAATCAAATCTGCCTTCTTCCCTGAAACAGGTAACCCCTTCTCTTTCAACCGTTCTTTGAGTTGAACGACCGTTAGAGAATAAAAGTCATCCATGTAGGGTGAACCAACAATAATGCGACGATAAACAAATCCCCGGTGCCCGGGAAAAAGTTCTTCATATTGTCAATTTTCAAGGAACGTGGGATTACAATGGCTGCAGCAGGAACATCAACTGCGCTTATTACAAGTGTCGTTTGCCTCTTCCTCACACTTGGTAGTTGTTTTATCGCCCCAGGAGTTGGTCAGGAAACAGGCCTATGCGAACACTATGAGTGTCTGATGCCAATGATGGTCGGTGCGTATGTTTTCGCCCCCTTGTCAGTTCTTTTCGGCCTCGGGGGTTTGGTGGGTTCATTGTTCCCCTCTCCGAATAATCCAACCGAAGAAGACGAGTGGTCCTCCTCACCTCTTGTTATCCCAGATCCGGTCGTATCAGAATTTGAGGAGTAATTACACTTCAACGAAATCCGAAGCACCACTTCGTGCAGAGAATTCACGCATCGCTTCGATATAATCGTCTGAAGTGCCACCATCGGCTAACACTGCACTGGCTTCGTACAATGCCTTCAACGCAGGCACCCAATCTCCACCTTTGTCCCTGGCATCCGAGCCGAAATGCCAACCTTCGGATTCGGCCCGTTCGTGAACGTTAATCCAAGCCCAACCAATCGCTTCCTCTGCAGGGGTTTTACCTTTCTTGGCCATTGTGATGGTGCTACCAACGCCATCGATTCGCGCCTTTCTAACCAACGAATCGGCTTGGCCACATAAGCCATCCATTTCTCCTTCTTTCCAAGGGAATCTAGACAACATCAAATGTTCCGCTCGTTCTGATTCCATCTTCTTTAGGAACGCACCAAAACCTTGCTTTCGTTTGGTCTGCTTCTCAACCATTCGTTCCGCTTCATCACCGGTGATCCCATAGATTTCTTCGAGAATAAACTCACCCCATTGTGGCCAAAGGGCAACGAGATTGGCATGACATGAAGTTTCTTCCAATCTCAAAACATGATTTTCCAATTCTTCGAAGGTCCCATTTCCGCGGATGTGTAATCCCCCTTCTTCCAGTGCTTCAGATAAGACGAGATCCAAGGCAGCCTTCTCAGGAGGGGAACCATTGATCGCATCAATCATCGATTCGCGATCATCATTCGCCCACCATCGTTCCCCGATGATACAACCTTCATCGAGATTGAGGCAGAGCGCCTTTCTCAGGGTTTGGGTCAGTTTGGAATCTGCCAATGAGAGATTCAACCAAGCTTCGATCACTTCGTCAATTCTCTCCTGCGCCGTTTCTGGTAGTTCTCGCCCCTCTGGCCACCCTTCTGGCCTCCAATTCCACTCAACTTTGGCGAAATCAGCGAGTCGGGGAGGCATCATCCTCAACGCAATCGAACGGGTAAAGGATTCTTCATCTCCAACACTTGCAAGATCGACATTATCGATGACCACACGCGCATCCCCTGATGTGAAATGAATCCCCCCTTCTTGTTGCGGGGTTGCCCCCGGTGAGCAATGTACACCATCTTCAACCGTGAACTTGATTGGGGCATCATCCAACCCACCTTCCAACCAACCAGCGGGCGGTTCGGGTTGATTTCCAGTACAAATGATTCCATCATCCATCGAGAAAAACCACCAACCACTTCTTGCATGATCCTCCCAAGTCAACAATTTTTGGCGGGGGTGTTTGTGGTTTTGGAATGAGACGAGGTGGGATGACTTCCCACTCCCTCGTCGAACGAAAGATGAGGTGCCAAAGAGCGGGTGTTCGAAAACAGCAACCATACTTCTTTCATCATCATGAGCCGCATGTAGGGACCCCGCCAGCGCCTTGGCGACAGCATCCCCCCGGCCTCTCATCATGCGTTTGCCCAACCATCTACGATCATGTTTCTTGGCAATAACCTTCACACATTCCTTTAGAGAACGCTGCACAGGGTCTTTCCTCGCTCGCTTTACAGTGTATGCAATTGTAGGCATTAGTGCATGTGGATCGTCCAGTAACTCAGCTAGGTTTTTCTCTAGACGTTTGAGAACACTACCCGAAGCACGTTTCGTACCCCTGGCACGCATACGCTGTTTCTTTTGACCAGGGAATTCGACTTTACTTGGCCCTGCCATACAACTTCCCCCTTTGTCCGAACTGCATTCGTGGTTTGGTGCCTCCGGCGAGCAATTCACCACCGTGCGAGAGCAGCAGCCTCAACATCATGCAAATTGGCCGGCACGAGGATACAGTGAATTCGTCCTTCTTTAATCCCTGATATATCGGTGGGTGAACCCACTGAGATACGTGCGTCAACGGTACCCATGTCGGAACAAAGAACAATCTTCCAATCTTCGATATCAACATCCAATTTCTGCGCCATTTTTCGTAGCACATCCATGGCAATACCTGGTGTCATCGGCTCTTGCTGCCCTTCACCCATGCCACTCGGATCCAAGTCGAGCAAAGCGAGAGTATGCAAATCTCGTTCACGATTGGCGAGAATTATTTCCAAAGGAGATGTAGGCAAATATTCCCCGTAAGGATAAGCGAAAGTACATTGTCGACCAAATCGATAGGATTGAAGACCAACCGCACCGGTAACGATGGTCGTAATCGAAACCCCATGCTGAATATGACAAGGAATTCCCAATTCATCACATCTCAATTCTAAATCAACATGTGTGGTGGCTTGTAGTGGGTCTCCCACTACAAGTAGTGCGACCTTTGACGATTGAGCCAATGAAAGCAAGTCATCAGGTTCTTCGACAGCAGACCGCATCCTCAGTTCCCACGGTCCAACGATCGTTTCCATGTTTTCCAATTCTGTTGGAGGTAATAGAGCCGTGTATCCTTCTAGGAATCGATGGTCAGCATCACGGGCCGCATCCAGTGCAGCCACAGTCATCTGCTGCAGGTCTCCGGGCCCCAATCCAATCAACCATAGTCCATTTACGCCCATTGTATCCCTCCGTCATCGTCAAGCGGGGTAGGCCCGTCGACCCCATCGAGCAACATGCGTCATTTGAGCGTGCCGAGCCAAGATACGCAGCAGGTACTACAGCGCCTCAAGGTAGAATTGGCGCTACCCGAAGGCGCCCGAGTCAGGTCTGACCCTTCCGATCCAGGCCGTCGCCTCATCCCGTTTACAGAATCTGTTTCGCAGGAAATGATTGACCAATATCCAGTGGTAAGTATCAACGTCGAACCCCCCAAGGCACGAAACTATCGTGACCATTTGCTAAACCTCCTTCCTGCCACAACGGTTGAGGCTACAGAATGGCCCACACGCCACGAGTTTGTTGGCGATTTGATTCTGATCAAACTCGAAGATCATCAGCGGCCTTTTGGAAACTCCATCGGTAAAGCCCTCCTTCTCCAAAATGCGCGAACAAGAGCGGTGTTTGAGGACAAGGGGGTGACTGGAACTTTCCGGGTCCGCAATCTCAAACTACTTGCCGTGAGGGAAGGCGAGTCAGAAAGCACACGAACCCGAATCGTCGAAGGCGGCCATCATTTGTGGACTGATCCTTCAACCGTCTACTACTCATCCCGCCTTTCACACGAACGCGAAGGAACTCTGGATTGTGCCAAGAAGCTCAGCCAAGAACTCGGCCGCCCAATATCAGTCTGTGACCCATATGCGGGAGTGGGCCCCTCACTGAGGCCATTGGTGTCGGAATCAGGCTTGGTTGGAGAATTATTTGCTGGTGATCTGAACCCCTCTGCCGTAGAATTTCTTCACGAAAACATCAGCCACCCTGCAGCCACCATCGAATGCGCAGATGCTCGTGATTTGAAAAACCGAGCAGAGATGTGCGAGAATTATGATCTATTACTGGTCAATATTCCACACGACAGTCTCACACACATGTCAGATCTATTGCCACTCTTACGAGTCAACGGAGTCATGCGGGGTTGGGCAATCGTCGAAGATACCGATTTTGAAAATGCGAACGAACAATTACACAGTCTGTTCGGCCAAGATACAAATCTTGAGATCCGCCGTTCCTATTCTGCGACGGCAAACCTATGTCGTTTCGAGGCGCAAAAAAGGGCCTGATTGGCGTGAATTAGGCGCCCCCGCCGGGATTTGAACCCGGGTCGGAGCCTCGACAGGGCTCCATGATAGGCCACTACACTACAGGGGCTGAGCGGACAAGCGACAGCGGACCTGTATTTAATCGGCACCCGTTCCGAGGTTTGGGTGTGCACATGGCAGACGAGACTGCTGACGACGACGACGGGTCCGATGAGATGCTGCAAAAGGTAACTGGAGGCGCACCCAGTGGGCCACCCAGCGGACCCCCTAGCGGACCTCCCAGTGGACCACCCAGTGGACCTCCTAGCGGCCCCCCTGGTAGAGGCGGCGGTGGCCGGGCAATGTTTGGAGGCGGACCATCTTCAACCCCGAACACTCCCTCAAACACACCCCCAACCGCACCTTCGGGTGCACAAAGTATGCACACTGGATCCAGTGTCGTCATTGAAGCCGGCCAAGAAAAAATCGAAACCGCAAAACGCATGGTCGATGGAGATGAAAAAGCCGAGTTGGAAAAGTTGCGTGAAGAGAATGAAAATCTCAAGCAAGGGATGTCTGCAGCTGGCGAGGTCATCCAAGATGTAGAAAATCCGCCGATGCCTCCAATTGTAGGCGATGGTTTCGTTGTTCCTGGCGAAATAGTTGGTATGTTCGCTACTCTAGGCCGCCAATTACACAAAGAACGCCTACTCCATGGTACGGCGGGTTCATTCAGTCTACTTTCCACACAGTCACCCGGGCTTGTCCACATTACTCGCCAAGGCGCAGCACTTGGTTTGATGAACGAATCAGATCTCATCACTGGAAGGCTCGGCGACGCCGCTCCAAACCGTGCCAGCGAGGATTGGCAGATTCACAGTGTGGGGTTGGCCATTGCGAGTTTAGAACATGAAGGTCGAGGCGCATGTGTACACGTTGCCGCTCCTTACACGACAACATTGAGTTTGGAGAAAGATCGCTATGCACTTGTTCCAACCGACTTTGAGGGCCGTTCTAATTTTGGTCGAGCAACTATAGTTGATGTCCAGTATGATGACATGGAAGGATACCTTGTTGAAATCACAGAAGCCCTCAAGCAAACAGGAAACAAATTGTTCGTCGCCCGCGGGCACGGCGTCTATGCACTGGGCGGTGATCTGTTGGAGGCATGGGGCAATGCAGCAGCCTTTGAGCACAGTATGAGAATCCTCTATCTTAGTGAATTGGCGGACCTGTGAGTTCCGCCACCTTGATTGAGCGTCAACCTCGCCGCAGACCAATGAGTGATGCACCCCTGGTCATCGACGTTGTCGATAATGGTGGCCAGTGGACACATCGAGAATGGCGTATGCTACGATATCTCGGCGTCGACACTCAAATCATCGGTAATACGACACCCGTTTCAGAACTTAGAGAACTAGACGGCATCATCCTGTCAGGGGGCGCAGCCCGAGTCGGCCTCACTGGAAAACTTGGGAATTGTGGTGCATACCTCGAATTAGACCTACCTATTTTGGGAATATGTGCCGGCCACCAATTCATGGCAGGATTCTATGGTGGTAGCGCTGCGGAAGCACAAGAACCAGAATTCGGAGCAGCGAATATCACACTCGTGAGCGGAGGCGGGAAAATTTTCCAAGGCACCCCTGAATCACAAATTGTCTGGGAATCCCACAATGACGAAGTCGATCAATTGCCAGAAGGATTCTTCATCACCGCCAGTAGCCAGTCATGCGAAGTTCAGGGGATGGAAAATGAAAACGGCGATCGATTCGGACTCCAATTCCACCCAGAAGTCAACGACTCAGAATACGGCCAAAACATGTTTCAAAATTTTATTGAAGTATGCCGAGAGTTCCGCGAATCCCAGTAATTCACAGTTTCCTCTCACACTTTCGTAGGCGACGGCTTCAAATGGGAGTGGTAGGTCGGCGAATTCGATGGCCAAGATGGTGACCTACAAGTGTCTGCGATGCGGACACCACGATGATTTCACAGGTAATCGGACAGGAATTGCATGCAAAGCGTGCGGATTCCGTATTTTTGTCAAGCCACGTCGACAGGGTCACAAGACTCTAGATGCGATTTGAAACGTCTTGTTGAAAGACTGTGGCACCCCCGCTCTTAGCGATGGCATCGTGGCTCACGACCCACGCACCCAAGCGGTTTGATGCGTTGGCCGTGCCTCAGCAAGTCCGCGACCAATTCATTCGTGCCAGTTTGAGCGGAGATCCTCCTCATTTACTGATTACAGGCCCTGCAGGCGTCGGAAAAACAGCAGCTTGGCGCTTGGTCGCTCGCCAAGTCTTGGGACCAGGATGGGAGTCAACATGTCACATTCTCCAAGCAAGAGATTTGGCAAGGCAATCAGGAGCCATGAAAACCTTCGAAGAATTTCTTCGTCCAGCAGGCCTCAATTCTTCAGACACCTTAGCCAGCCGGACAAGTCTGGATGCATTTGATCGAAACATGTGGTCGGGTGATGTTGGCGAAGCACCATGTGGCGAGGAGACACAGGTCGAATTTGGCCGAGCCCCAGTCAGTCGATTGATTATCATCGAAGACGCAGACCACCTCGGAGCACGTCGCCAACCCTACCTTCGGCGTATGATGGAATCTGAATCCCACACCAGCCGCTTCATTTTCACCGCACGTGCCCCAAGCCGTATTATTGACGCGCTCCGGAGTCGAATGCAACATATCCGCATCCCCTCTATTCCTGCAGACGAGATTGTTGCCACAGTGGAAAAAGTAACCTCATTGGAAGACATCACACTTGCTGATGGTATGGCAGCAGACATCGCCCACGTTGCTGATGGAAACTTGCGCAAGGCCCTATTTACCACTGAACTTCTTGCCCGTAGGGAAATGACGGGCGAAAGAAACAGGCTCTACGAGGTGGTTTCAGCAAGTACGTTACAACATGCACGGAGGATGATTGAACTCGCCCTTAGAGGACGAGTCATCGAATGGCGTTGGGAGAAGAGAGGAGGTCGCAATATCAAGACACTCGAAGGTGCAATGGGCCAGTTGGATGAAATGATGGGTGCTCACGCATTGGACGCCGAAGACATCGTACACCAAATCCACATGGAACTGGTTGGTAACAGACTCATGCTCGCACCTCCTTTACGCAACGAAATGCTCGATGCTCTCGCAGAATGCGACACATCACTCCGTCGAACCATTCACTCAAGAATTCAAATCGAACACTTTCTTCATAAAATTTCAGCAGCAGGTCGACGCCATGGCCTAGCAATGAATTGATTCTGAAACCACGTCTTCAAATACCTTAGAGCAGTAAAACCCCTCCATGCCTCGCCGCTTCAACTCGTCTGAGACCGTGCGGGGATTCCTGCAATCCACCGAGAATCCAATGGTCACCCCCCAACTCAAGAAGAGCCTCAAGTTGTTCGTAGAAGTACTCGAAGATTTTCGGGACGATGAGAGATTCAGTACAGCAACAGGTATCGTCAAACTCAAAGATCAATTTGAAGGAAAACAAGTCATTTGGCGATTGAACGTAAAAAAAACGATTGTTGACTCTCTTTATGATGATAAACACATTTCTTTGACGGCAATTGGTGAACCTGAAACAGGTCAGATAAGAGAAAAGGACGTGTGTGTTGAGAAAAAAGGAAAACTCCCAATTGGTGATTATTTGGCACAATTTCTGTTGTTATTTGCAAATGGAAAGCATATGACTGAAATCAAGACACTCGCAACAGCAGCCATGCGAGTGGCATACCCGAATCGGACATACACGCGAGTTGATCCGTTAGAAGCCCATTGGCAACCATTCTATGAAACTGCCATCGCACAAGATACAACTCCTGAAACCAGACTCGCAGCCATTCTTGAATTTGAACCCGAACATCTTCTATACATCGTCCGGAGATTATTCAATCTCGATCTTGATTTTGAACCATCCATCACCAATGATGAGTTGCAGGTACTTTTCCTAGATACATTCGAAAGATGCGAAAACGACGATGTTAAACGATTCATTGTAGCAAGACTCGATGCAACCGAAGAAGCCCTCACTCGTCTCATTGTAGCAAATGAAACAGAATTTGTTGACGACCACTTGCAGAGAGCAGTTGAGTATGCCATAAACCGGATGCGAAACTGATTGACAAAACGGACGCGGCAGGATTCGAACCCACGGAACCCGGCTTAGGAGGCCGGTGCAATATCCAGGCTATGCGACGCGCCCCAACCATTCCTCTAGCCC
>NTJU01000012.1 GCA_002457195.1 Marine Group II euryarchaeote MED-G33
CCTTGATGAAGGAACGGATTATGATTACCAAACAATGGATGCCTATTCTCTGGCTGTGAATTGAGGGGATTGAATGAAACCTGAAGAAATTGCGGCCATGTCCGAGGACGAGAAGTCCTGGACCCTCGAGGAACTCGAGGCGACCATGCTTCCTAGCCATGCTGGGAACAAGGAAGGGCGTGACGTCATTTTTTCTTGGCTCGCCAAATACCAAGAGGCGAAAGCGAGCGGTCAAAACGCCATCAATGGTACCGTCGGTAGTCTGTTGGAAGACAATGGAGAACTTGCAGTTAATCCGATGGTATCCAAGACATTGCGCGAACAAGCGGATCTCGAGATGAGTGCCTACGCACCGCTCCCGGGCCTGCCTCACTTCCGCACCATGGTACAAGAGTTGTCCATGGGGGACGGACTTCCAGTCATCCAAAAACACGGCATTCACATGGATGCAGTCATCACGCCTGGTGGGACTGGGGCCCTCTACATGTCCGCGCGAAATCTGCTTTCACCCGGGGATGCCCTCCTACTGCGAGATTTGCACTGGGGTCCCTACAACACGATTGCCAAAGAATGTGACATCAATACCGCAACTTGGCCACTGTATGGAGAAGAATCTCAGGTCGATGAAGCGGCACTAACCTCCATGATTGCCCAATTGATGAATGATCAGGACAATGTTCTGTCTTGGTTGAATGATCCCGCTCACAACCCAACGGGAATGACGCTCACATATTCCAGCCGCGCACGCGTATTGTCCATCTTTGCCAAAGCGGCCAAAGACAATCCCGACAAGGGCGTAACCCTGTTCATCGATGGCGCCTATGCCGCTTACTCGGACGACCACCATGGCTGGGGGCACACCTTGGCTGAGTTTGCCAAAGAGTGTATTTGGCCGGGCAATCTGTTGATCTGCTTCGGCTTCTCTGCGTCCAAGAGTCATACTCTGTATGGGCAACGATGTGGCGCCTTGGTCATGTTACACCCCAATCGAGCCTTTGTTGACAAGTTGGTGGAGGTCATGCTACACACGGGCCGAGGCACCTGGTCTGGTGCTGCACGTTTGCCGCAAGCCACCTTGCATTCAATTCATTCAGATGTGGACAAATATGTCGGATGGCTCAGCGAGCGGGATCGACTCCAACAAATGCTCAACGAGCGTCGAACACTGTTCAATGCACGATGTGAGAAAGAGGGAGTCCCCATCCTGCCCAGCCATGATGGATACTTTGCGTTCCTGCCTCACGACACACCTGTACAGGTTGCACAAGCCGCCGCAGCTCGTGGATTGTATGTCGTCCCACTCAACGGTGGGATCCGGATTGGACTCTGTTCAATCCCCACTTACAACGCAGACCGCGCCGCAGGTATTTTGGCTGAGGCTTGGCGCATGAGTGCTTGAGGCACAGGCATGCAAGCAGCACCTTGGCAAGGCCACACCGGTCACGTGAACACAGGCCCATCCAAATGGTGGGCTTGGGGACTTGCGATTTTCCTGGCGATTCAAGTCTTCTTCACACTCATTGGCACCATCATTACCGCAATCATTCCGTATGACATGCTGTTGGATGATTGGGAGGTCGAGGAGCCCGGTGAATATCCAACCAATGGTACATCTGAGGAACAAGATGAGTGGAATTGGACCAAAGAAGAATGGGATAGTTATCTGCTCATCAATGAAATGATGGATGAAATGGAGAGTATGAAATCGCTCCAAATCTGGTCAGGTATTCTCACCTGTGGGATTGGCATGGTTGCCATTGTCATGCTGTTCCAGCAAAATCCAAATGGATTCAAGATGACTTATGTTTGGCTGGGCATCTCGACTGTCACCCAAGTTTGGATGCAATACAAAATGCAATCCACGATGAGCGATATAATTTCCAGCATGTCTGACGAGGCATCTATGTGGATGTCAGTAAACATGGGATTGAGTTTGGGTGGAACCATGGTATGCAATACCTTGCTTCTGCTGATCGTCATCATGTGTTCTATGAAGAGCCAGGACACACAGTTGGTCGAAGAGAGTGGGTTCCATCGACAACCGATGGAAACCCCCAATCAAATAGGGCCTCAACCTTAAGTTCCGTCTAGGCCACCCAATTGGTATGCAAGCAGCCCCTAATCTGATTTTTTCGAATACAGAAACGATACCCGGAATGACGATTACACAATCGCTAGGTGTAGTCACTGGTTCCACAGTACGTGCCAAGAACGTCTTCAAGGACATTGGTGCGGCATTCAAGAACATCGCTGGAGGCGAAATCAAAGCCTACACTGAATTGCTTCAAGAATCGCGCAATGAAGCTCTGTTTAGAATGTTGAATGATGCGGCTGCTCGTGGTGCAAATGCCGTGGTGAACGTCCGCTTTGCAACCTCTTCGGTTGCCGGTGGAGCCGCTGAATTGTTGGCGTATGGAACTGCAGTTGTCGCACAGTGAGGTCATCTCATGGCTGGTGAAGAAGAACCGTTTGTAGGACTCATGATTGCAGGCATTGTCTGCGCATGTTCCGTCGGCCCATGGCTGTTGAGTCTTGTTGCGACGTTCATTTACCAGCCCAGTAAACAGAAGGTCTTGCTCGAGCGTGAATCACAATCTGCAATCAAAGGGGATGTCATTTCAACTCTAAGCAAACCGTTTGGCGGCCGTGAAGTCAAGCAAACGAAGTTGCTGATGGCAAGTGTCGTCATGTCGCCCAGTTGGGTCCAAATGTGGATCGGTGGAATCATGAGTCTTTTTGGAGGACAAATCAACGTCTTCACAAAGGTGGTCGATTGGGCTCGAAGAGAAGCCCAACAGCGCCTTCGCGAGAAAGTGCAAGAAGAAGGGTTTGATGAAGTCATCAACATGAGGATTGAAACAACCATGTTGTCCAGAACAAAAGGTGGTAAAGACAAGACATCGGGTGTTGAGATTCTCGCCTATGGTACAGCAATCAAATACTGAGGTGTAGATTAGTGCAGCACCTGCGCCCAAATTTGTTCATCGCATCATGGACACTGATTTTACTCGCTGCAGGGATTTCTGTCGGTCTACCTGGGGCCAGTGGGTTGGCGATTGCTGCACCCTTGGGAATCGCGGGTAGTCTCATGCTAATCTGGGCGATTTCGATGCGAGAAGAACCCAAGGGAATGTCCGACAAAGATATCTCCAAATGGACACCAGACGCAGACCCACTCCCCCCCGGAGCGGGAGGTTCTGTGATGTTTAGAGTCGACACGACCCTAGACGATCCGATTCGAACCAGTATCTTGTGTGGATCGTGTGGGCATTTGGAATGGTATGACGGAAGAAAACCACCAACATACACCTGTGCTGGTTGTGGACTAGAACTCTGGGAAGAAGAGGAATGATTCGGCTTACTCGCGGAACGGTCAAGAGCAAGAGCCGAGGAGGCCTCCTATGGAGGCCTGTGTATGGAACTGACCAACAATGAGAAACGGATGCTGAAGGCACTCCGTTCCCGCCCCTCGGACACATGGGGTTTGGATGAGGTCTTGGCAGCCTGTGATTGGGATGATCAAGTCCACGCAGCAGGTGCCGGTTTGGCATTGGCCGAGAATGGTCTAGTCGAGATTGATTCTACGAAGACGACGATTTGGACACTCGGCCCCGAAGGGGTTGCTGCTGTCGAGAATGGACTTCTTGAACAACGAATTTGGGATTGGTTGGAAGAACAATCCGAAGGTGCTCGAGGCATGAAAGATCTGCAAGCCAGTGGTGTGACTTCCAAGCAGGAAACAGGAATCGGAATCGGGTTACTGAAAGGCCTGGGGTGTTCGCTTGAGAATGGAGCCTTTGCTCTCCCGAGCCCCACAGATGCAGTCATCGTGACTTTGGTCGCCCGCAAATCCTTCCTTGAACAATGCCAAAAAGGGGCGGATGAAACTGACCTCGATGCTGACTTACTTGTTCATTTCAAAAAACGTAAGGGATTGATTGAATCTACAGATGGGACTACACGGACATGGACGCTCACCGAACAAGGGAGAACAATTTCTGATTCAGAACTCGATGAGCAATTGCAAGTCGTACAAATTACACCCGAATTATTGCAGGGTGAAGAATGGCGTGATGCTGATTTCAAACCCTACGATGTTGGATTGGATGCCCCAGTTCCTGCTGGTGGTCGACCTCACCCCATGATGGCACTGATTGAGAGAATCCGCAGCATTTTTCTTGAAATGGGCTTTGATGAGATTGATGGTGACTTCGTCCAAACCGCAGGATGGAATATGGATGCATTGTTCATCCCACAAGATCATCCAGCCAGAGAGATGCAAGACACGTTCTACCTAACCGACCCAGAGAAGATCCCAATCGACAAAAAGCACCTCGAAGATTGGACTTCAATCCATGAGCACGGTGGGGAAACTGGCAGTACAGGTTGGGGCGGTAAATTCTCGGGTGATGAAAGTCAAAAAGGGCTGCTGCGGACACATACTACTGTCAATACTGTGCAATATCTCGCCAATGCTCCAGATGTCCCATGTCGTGTATTTGGCATCGGACGTGTGTTCCGTAAGGAAACAATCGATCGAACTCATTTACCCGAATTCCACCAAATCGAGGGGATCATCATGGAACCTGGAGCAAGTTTGCCAATGTTGGTCACCACTCTCAAGACCTTCTACGAAAAAATGGGATATCCAGAAGTTAGGGTCCGGCCTGCTTACTTCCCATACACTGAACCCTCTCTCGAGGTTGAAGTCAAATGGCGAGGGCAATGGCTTGAATTGGGCGGTGCAGGGATTTTCCGTCCAGAAGTCACCGAACCACTGGGCTGTGAATGGCCAGTTTGTGCATGGGGCATGGGTTTGGAGCGATTGGCCATGCTGGTATTGGGCCTAGACGATATTCGCCAGTTGTATATCTCCGACCTTGAATGGTTGAGAAATCAACCATTGTTGTGATGATTTAATTCATCAAGATATTGTTGCCCATAGTGCTGCCATTGTTCCATGGTCCAGCCTTCAGGTAAACCTGTTGCAGGCAGTGGAGGGCCTTGAACGACATCTGACATTTGAGGTAAGGCAGGAGCGGTTTGTATTGGAGTGGGCGGATCATATGTTGGAACGGTTGCTGCAAATGGATCGAGTTGAGGAACTGCGCCCCATTCACCCTCTTTGGCTGGGCGCATGAGGAAGAGTCGGGCTGCCGAAATGAAGATGATTAGAAGGCCCACTACTGCAATCATCGCGGCTGTTGTCATCTTGGAATCTGAAGATTTAGACTCTTGTAACGATACTTCATCTGTTTGGTTTCCAATCGTATCTTGGTCGGTTAAATTGGATTGATCATCGACCGGAATTGGAGTTTGATCGCAATCATCAGGAATCCCATCTGCGTCTTGGTCCAGCGTATCATTGAATCCTGCACACTGGTCTTCAGAATCAGAGATGCCATCTCCATCCGAATCGATGAGATCATCACAACCATCTGGCAAACCATCTGAATCGAGATCTATTGTATCGTCAAAGCCTTCGCAGATATCGTCATCGTTTTCCACTTCATCCCCATCTGAATCGATCAACTCATCGCATCCATCAGCGATTCCATCGGCATCGACATCGATTGAATCATTGTATCCATAACAAGTATCCATGGAGTCTGAGATACCGTCACCATCTGAATCGATGAGATCATCACAACCATCAGCGATTCCATCGTCATCCATATCGATATTGTCATCAAAGCCTGGGCAAGCATCTTCTCCATCAGAAACTCCATCACCATCTGAATCGATTAAATTATCACAATCATCTGGTATACCGTCATTGTCCACATCGATAGAATCATCGAATCCTGGGCAAACATCGAGTGAATCTTCGACACCATCTTGATCAGAATCGACCATATCATCGCATCCATCTGGAATAGAATCACCATCGACGTCAACCGAATCATCAAAACCTCTGCAAATGTCTATATTGTCCTTGACACCATCACCATCGGTATCATCGATGCAACCATCACCATCGGAGTCCCAAGGGATGGACTCCTCCTTGTTGCAATTGTCTGTCCAAGATTCGATGTAGTCGCCAGGGGTCAGATCTTTACCTACAAACCCGGGGAACGAGCTGTTGTATCTGTGCGTCTTGAACACAGTATTTTGCTGACTATTGGGGTTCTGTCCTTGTGGAATGGTTTCCCCTTGATTCATCGGTCCATTGCCAACAACTGGGTTGATGTATTCCCAAACGATTTCTCCTTCGAGATTGACCTCATAGAATGTACCACGTTGGCCCCAAGTCACCAAGGTATTGCCATTCTCTAAACGCTCAGCACCAGAGATGGCAGTTCCGTACATATCGGTTCCTTGGTCCCAGGTCCAATTGGGTGCAACTGGACCCCATGCGCTACCAGGTTGAATCACATATTCGCCATTGACCAAAGGTGGAGAGATTACATCCACTGAAGAGTAACTCACACTACGCCCATTCCCATTGTTGAACAGGGACAAGTCTCCAGCACCAGGGCGGCCTTCCTGAATCCACTGAATGTCATGTTGGCCGAACAACTGCTGATCCTCGGGTGTTCCTGCCCTGTAGGCCTCCGGGTTGCCCCAACGATACAGGATATCTCCTCCTTTGCCAGAGTTCCCACCGGTGTGGCTTGCTGCTTCCTCAGTGGTCGTACTGTGGTCGATGATGTAGATCTCGTTCGTGTTCTTGCAAGAAAGAGCAATCTGATCTAGAACGGGATTGTAATCGATGCCATTGCAATGCATCCAGTCACTCTTGTACTTGTTTGGGCCGGCCGAATCAGCGAAGTTAACATCGAGTAATTCGGGATGATCTGCGACGACACCATAGTTGTCTTTGGTTGAATCATGGTCTTGAATAAGGTGATCCCAAATGTGCCACTTCCAGACAATGTTCGCCTCATCCGTTCCGATTGGTTGGACCTCGACGATATGATCTGGCCACAATTGATTCTGAGTCATTTTCTCAGGGTCTCTACCCGCTTGAATCGCTTGTTCCTCACTCTTGGCTTCCCAAGCAATCATGAGAAAATTACCATTTGGCAAGGGTTCGATATCATGGTGGCTACGCTTGTTGTCGCTAACGTAGTACCATTCCCATTCCATTTGACCATCCCAAGATAGACGCTCAACTTTACCCGCGATCCCACCACCTGAGAAGGAACCCCCGCCACCAGTGCCAATGTTTGCGGTCCGGAGTAAATCTCCATCCTCAAGGATGTAGGCAGAAAGTCCGGGGCGAAGACCACTCGAGGATGTCCAAGAATGGATTTCCCGGCCGTGGGAATCAATGAGATATGTACTGGCTGAAGAAATTGGGGCAAACAGGGTGTAATCCTCATTGGATCGGTCATCGCAGTAGATGAGCCCGACTGTCCAAGTCTCGTTACGATTGGCATTACAGATGGGTTCGACAATCTCAGAAGTTTCCTCGGCAATTGCGGTTGGAGGGATAACACACAGTAAAGAGGTCACCATCAGCATCGAGAGCGATACTGAAACCAGTGGGCGACCCATGTTCACACGGGGACGACTATCTTTTTGAATCAATCTTCAAAGAAGATTGGTGATTCAGCAAGTGGACGCTGGGGGATTTGAACCCCCGGCCTTCTGGTTGCAAACCAGACGATCTTCCAGCTGATCTAAGCGCCCGTAGAACATCCGAACTGCCTAGACTTCTTCAGTTCGACGGTGCTTCACCCAACCGATTGAGGAGGACTTCGAGGATTCGTAGAAGGCCACGAAGGGTCACTTCGGAGACTCCAACAACATCGCACACCTCTTTCTGTGTTCGAGGGTGTCCTCGGCTCTGAGCTGCCTTGTAGAGCATGACTCCCGCCACACCAGCAGGCTTCTTGCCTTGCCATTCCATGGACTCACCTACGCGATCCCACAGATAGTTGGCTTCACCGAGAACAGGTGCGGGCAGGCCAAGGTCACTGTGGAACTTGTCGAGATACTCCCCCGGTCCTGTGACGTGGTGAGCATTGAGTTTTCGAGCGACCAAACGAATGGTTCGCTTGAGTTCCTTCTCACCCATTTCACCAGTCATGTCGAAAGATTCAGCAATCTCTTCGATTTTACGTGGCAATTTGGCCTGACGTGCTGCGAGGTAAACGCAAGCAGCTGATACACCACGAATACTACGGCCTGTAACGATTCCTTGTTCGGCAGCATGACGATAGAGACGTGCTGCCTCTTCTACCAAAGCAGGTGGGAGTTTGCCTCGGTCTCGGATGAACTGCATAGCCTTGGTAAGGTTACGCGCGCGTGAGGAGCGAGTCTTGCTTCGCTCATCGATGAGGGCTCGCCGACGCCAGTGCTTGGCATCGCTTCCCTTGATCCCATGACGCGCTGCGCCTGAACCCGAAATATCGCTACGTGAGATGGTCGTGTTGAGGCCCTTGTCAGAAAGGGACTCACGGGTTGGAGCACCCACTCGTGAGCGATCCGTTCCATCTGAGTAGTTGGTCCACTCAGCACCAGGGTCGATGGCATTCTGCTCGACAACATTGCCACATGGGACACAATAGGTCTCACCCCGGATTATGTCTTCATCCCATTCCGTTGCACCACATTGGGTACAGGGGGTAGTCTGTCCCACGGTTCGGCGCTGGGATGGACGTCCTGCACCAATTGGGGACTTTCGTGTGTTCTTGCTCTTGCTTTCTGATTCCGCTCTCTTTTCGACCATACTAATCAACCTCGGGTTAACATCTATACTCGGCAGTATTTAAACCTATCGAATACATTTGATTGTATCACATCAGAGCAATCCACCATTGCGGTAGCTTCTACTCCATTTCGACATACACTCAACATACGTAAAATAAGATAGGGGATTCTGGACTTAAAGCCATCGTGTATTTGCATCAAATTTTAGATGTAAATCGAGATTTACACCGTGGGCAGGTTCATGGATGGCCTGCAATGCGCCACGTTCATGCCTGCCACAGTGGTGCTCGGTGCACAGTGGGGTGACGAAGGAAAAGGGAAGATGGTTGACCAACTCGCCAGTGAGGTCAGTTGGGTTGCTAGATTCCAAGGTGGAAACAATGCAGGGCATACGATTGTCATCGGCGATCGTACTCTGAAGTTGAACCACCTACCCAGTGGAATCACTTATCCTGAATGCCAACTCGTTCTTGGGGATGGAATGGTCATCGACCCTTGGACGTTAGAGAAAGAACTGGAAGACTGGTATGCATTCGGTCAAGAAAGACCTGAGGGGCAGCGCCTTTGGATTAGCGAAAGAGCTCATGTCAATCTACCATTTCACCGAAGAATCGATGGTACCGATACCAAAATTGGAACCACCAAACGAGGCATTGGACCCACCTATGGAGACAAAATCGAAAGGGTCGGTGTGCGCTTCTGCGACATCCCATCTCGAATGGCCGATTCTGAGTGGTTATCCTACACCGCAGACAGGATGAATGCGAGACTGGATTTGTATGGAATCAAGGATACTGAACCTTCCTCAAATGACCCACCTGGTTGGAATACGATTTCCCGGCAAGCAAGTCTACATGGGGAAATCACACCGCAATCTCTCGCACTCGATCTCTCATGGATTTGGCAACGCTTTGGGATGGCAGTTGCACCGACAGGATTGATGCTAGACATGGCCCTAAAGCAGGGCGAAAATGTATTACTTGAGGGTGCCCAAGGTTGTTTACTCGATATTGATCAAGGGACTTTTCCCTTCGTAACTTCATCTGTGACCAGCCGTGGTAATGCAACACATGGCGCTGGAATTCACCCCGGTCACGTAGAGAAAACATACGGTGTTGTGAAAGCATATACTACGCGCGTAGGCGAAGGGCCATTTCCAACCGAACTGTACGACGGGAAGGGAATGACGGATGCAGATGGAAAACACATGGCTGACGTGGGCCATGAATTTGGCACGACCACAGGTCGTCCCCGACGTTGTGGATGGCTAGACCTCACTGTGCTACGGCATGCGCATCGAATGAATGGCTTCGATGGAGCCACCCTGACCAAACTCGATGTATTGGGAGGGATTGCTGAACTGAAAATTTGTGTTGGGTACACCATCGATGGTGAACCTTGTCATGAAGTGCCAGCCGATATTGGTCGACTTGCAAGATGCGAGCCAGTCTACGAATCCGTCCCTGGTTTCGAAGCTCTTTCTCTAAAGGAGTGGTTGGAAATCGCCCGTACTGCTGCACGTGATGGAACCGGTTTTGCTGCTCTGCCAGAAAATGCCAGAACCTATGTGGATAAAATCGAGAGTTTGCTAGGATTCCCAATCATCAGTGTTGGAGTGGGTCCCGATCGGGAAGCGACCATAGAACGAAATTGAGAATCGACGAAGTCAAGTAGGAGTGCCAAGGAGTGATTGATATGGGCTTCAAATCAAAGGCACGCAGAGCCAGAAAAGATGCTGGTGAAGATACTGGACGTAAGCGTCGAAGCAAAGACTTGGATGAGGGTGAGAAATCCTGTGCAATCAAGGATTGTAAGAATTGGGCCGACAAGAGTCATGGCGGACGCAGTATTGCTTTTGACAATCTAGCAGATGTTTGGGACGAGGGTGAATTGGTCGGAGAAGGGCGAAGGCTCGCAATCTGCAAACCATGTTATCGACATTACAAGAAAGAGAAGAAGGATGACGAAAGTCAAACCTGGTAATCTCACTTTGAACGTCGTTCTTTGAATTCTCTCACATTGAAATTGATGATTTCAATAAGAGACCTTAGAAGACTATACCCAAAGTAAACCAGGAACCCCCAAAGGCACCAACCCCACCACGGCAACTCCACTTATTCCACCTCATTATTGTCAAAAATCCATTCGGGATCGGGCGTCAACCAGTGGCAAGTTTCAGCAGGCCTAGGCCAACCATTCGGCAATTTACCTTCTCTTTCAATTCGCATTTCTACTGATTCAAGGTGTCGATCCAGTACATCACGGCAGGCCGTAGAACCTGAAATGGCTTCACCGCGCCCACAGACCAATAGCTCAGGTGATAATTTGAGAATTTTCTCAAGACTTTCTTTCATTGCCAACAGATTCCCAGTGGGTAAATCCGCCCGTGAAGGGTGGCCAGCGGCTGGAATCAAATCACCACAGATAATCGCCTTTTTTTCTTCAATTAGGATACAACAGGCATCCATCGTGTGCCCGGGTGTATGCAGGATTTGTAATGTGACATCTCCCAAATCAATTTTATCGCCATCTGTAAAACCGTCTGCATCGATGGGAGGCATATCTGAATCATATCGGCTGGCCCAGGTGGTAAACAAATCTCCACCAGCAAGTGGTGCGACGGCATCTTCATGGATTCGAATCTTCGCTTTGAAATGCTCAGCGAGATGTGGTGCAGCAGCACAAGTATCGAAGTGCCGATGGGTGAGAATAATCGCTTCAACGGGCGCCCTGCCCTCAAGATGGGGAGTCAATCTCTCGACCAAGTTTGTTTGATACCATGAAGTTCCAGAATCAATGATCACTGTGGATTGGGTACCTGAGACGATTACACATGCAGAATCATGGTGGATTCCGGGCAGTCTCTCCAGTCGCATCGTAACCGTTCCTAGGGAGGCATACGCGACACAATACAATGACGGTCTCACCGCCCCCTACGGGGGCGTTAGAATTCCACGCCGATTAAATAGGGGGAGCAAGTCGGCGGGCTCATGGCTCGATTCCCTGAGGCAGAGGCACGGCTACTCAATGTTAGAGTGTGCATGAAGTGCAATGCACGGAATGCCCTCCGGGCAACCCGTTGCCGTAAGTGCAGCTACAAGGGTCTCCGACTCAAGAACAAGGAAACAAAAGTTTGAGCGTTGGCTCATCGCTTTGGTGTCGAATCTTGGTCCATTTTTTGGCAAACTGCCGGTGTATTTACAGGTCGTTGGCCACCTTCGGTGGGTAATGAGGCGCGAACGAGTCTGTGAGGACGAGGCGGTTAGCCCCGTTATTGCCACCGTTCTTCTGATGGCCATTACCGTACTATTGGCCAGTGCTGTCTACTTGATGGTCGACGATGCCATCGCAGCTCCAGACAAAGGAGCGCCGTATGCGACGATGAGTGTCAGAGCCTTGGACAATGGATTCCAAGTTGTTCGATTCACTGAATTATCACAAAATCTTCACACTGCTGGTGTAACATTCTCGATTGTCCCTCCATCGGGTGTCAATGGATCCAGTATCGATGGACGGGTGAATGATGCCGATGTCTATGGCTCAGTAGGGGAAACCGTAACATTCCACGACCGAGATGCATCGTTTACAGTCAATAGAGGCGATTATTTCGTCATCAACGCTACTGCAGCAGGAACCGAAGAAGGTGGATGGACCATGTTCGTCCGTTCTGAAGGTAGTAGCGGCGCCACAACCGAATTGGCTGCCATGCCACTTCCAGCGACGGTATGATGGTGTAGGCCCTAGTCGGCAGCATGTGAGCCCCCTACTAGGCGATGGAATCATTTCGATTCCAACCAGTTCTCAGGTTGTCGAGAAGGGTGGCTTACCTCCTTCGAAAAGCCACCTCATCCGTTGGTTATTGTTGGCATCCCAAGGGGATGATTCAGTTGAGATCACTGGGGTATCTGGTGCTGCGAATGATGCATGTGCGATGAGGGATGCACTGATTCAATTGGGAGTCCAAATTGAGATTGAAGATGATGTTTGGACAGTGCATGGTGTCGGTTCAAATGGTTACAATACTCCTGATCTCAACTTGAATTTGCATAATTCTGGTACGGCACTGAGATTGCTTACCATGGCGGCAACCCGAATCGGCGAGTGGGTTACCATCGATGGAGATTCGACTCTAGAACCTCGAATAGATCGGCTTTTCTGGGAATCATTGGGAATTGAAGTTGACTTTGAATCAGCACAACAGAGCCTCCCGATGAAAATTAAAGGCCCAATAAATCTCAATTCTATCAAACTGAACTGTCAAAAAACCAGCCAACATCTTTCGGCATTAATCCTTTCAATGCCAGCCCGTGAAGAGGGTTTGAATCTGACTATAGATGGCAATATTGTGAGTCGTAGGCACGCCCAACTATCATTCCAATTGGCTTCCGAATGTGGTTCGCCAAATACCCTCGAAAATACACGGTTAGAACCATGGGAATGTACGCCACCAAGTCGTGTTGAGATTCCGCCTGATGCATCGCATATTTCATTTTGGAGGCTATACGAAATGATTCATGATACAACCATCGAGTTACCGAAAGTTCTCGCAAAGGATTCAATCGGTGCAGAAATTTTGTCTGATTTAGATTTGAGTCAATTCCAACAAATCGACCTTAGTGAAGCAAACGATTTGATCACACCGCTAGCTGCAGCGATGGCCATTGGTGGTGGTGGATCCATCTTTGGTGCTGCTCACGCCCAATTCAAGGAAACGAATCGAATTACACGAACAGTCGAGATGTTATCGCAATTCTCAATCGATGTGGAATCAACCACTGATGGGCTGAAAATTGACGGTGGGCAACGGTTGATTGCGCCTCAATCAACCGTCTTGACGTTCGGTGACCATCGTATGCAAATGACCGCTGTTGTCCTGGCCACAAAAGTTGGAGCCGAAATCGAAGGTGAGGAATTGCACGAAGTATCGTTTCCCGAGTTCATCGACTTGATTCAACCATGACGACCAAAGTGGCCATCAAGACGATTCAAACTCATACGTAGAACAGTAGGACGTCCATGCACACAAGCCCAGGGATTTTCGATGGTTTGCATGTCTGCTAGAAGGCGTCGCATCTCAGGGAGGGATAGCTTCTGATTGGCCTTAACCGCCCCCCTACAGGATTTCATGAAGGCGACCTCGTCGGCCAGACTCTCAACCGTGTCGAGTCGTTCCGCTCCGGATTCAAGTTCGGACAATACATCGGAAAGGAATCCTTCCAATTGATCACTACCAAGTAATAATTGAGGGACTGCGATTAAATTCAAATTTTCATCGAAATCAAAACCCAGGTCATTCAATCTTGATTTGTGCCCATGCAATACCTCAGATTTGGCTGTACTCAATTCTAGAGGTAACGCTGAAACGAGTTGTTGACTTTCCCATGAAACCATATCATCACGCAGTCGCTCGTAACGGACACGCTCGTGAAGTGCGTGTTGATCGATGATGAACAACTCATCTTCACCTTGGGCGAGGATATAGGAATCCGCGAATTGTGACAATGGTACCATTGCGGGAACATCTGTCACTTCGGCTTCAAGCGGACTTGGTTCAGGTTCATCCAGTGGTGAAACGCTCTCTTCACCCGAGCACCAACGATGTAAATCTCGTTCAGCACTAGAGAGGGCAGGAGATATTTTTTCAACCCCTAAATTGGGAAGAGTTGCCTGAGTAAGTGGTGATTCACTCACCTTGATTTCAGGTTTTTTAATCACATTCTCAACAGGTCCAGCATAGGTGATTCGAGTTTGTGCAGTTTCGGCCCATACAGGAAGTGGTGAATGGATTTTTTCTGGGGAATCAATCGATGAAGATACGGCCTCAATCGGGCTATGATCAGGTGTCATCGACCCAGTTGGTAATTGTAGTAATGTGTGCTTAATCGCCCTCTCAAGACGTTCCAATACACGCCAAGAATTCTTCAATCGGACCTCACGTTTGGTCGGATGTACATTGACATCCACCTCATCTGGTGGTAAATTGAGGCGGAAAACACAAATCGGGTGACGCCCCACCATCAACCGAGTATGATAACCTCGTCTAATCGCCTGATTGAAAGGTGATGATGCGACGGGGCGCCCGTTGATAATGACATGAATTTCATCGCCTTTGGAACGAGTCAAATCGGGAGGAGAAATCCAACCAGTCCACTCTTCCTCACCGGGTGCCTCAGCATCCTCATCCGAACATTTCAATGGGACAAGTCGTTCTGCTGGTGCTCCGATGAGATCGAACAGACGATCGGCCATTTCAACACTCGGTGGTGTCTCAAGCACACTGCGTCCATCGATGGTGACTGTGAAACCAATCGTTGGGTTACACAAAGCCTGTGACATCACAATATCTACAATGGCTGCTGATTCGATCGAAGGACGTTTTTGGAAAGAAAGTCGGGCTGGAATATTGGCGAACAAGTTGCGCACTTCGATGATCGTCCCTGGTGCGATTCCGGCCGGCTCCAATGGTTTCTTGGCGCCATCTTCAACCGAGATTTTCATGCCTTCTGCATCCCCATGTCGGCTGGAAACCATGAGGGAACTCACCATCCCAATGCTTGCCAATGCCTCTCCACGGAAGCCCAAAGTGTGAATTGCACTCAGATCGATTGCTGTCGCAAGTTTACTTGTCGCATGTCTTGTTACGGCCAATTCCAATTCATTTGAGGGGATGCCTCCACCGTCATCAATCACTGAAATTAAATCGAATCCACCTCTTTCGATTTCAACACGTATTCTCTTGGCCCCGGCATCGATGCTATTCTCTACCAATTCCTTGACGACTTGAGCTGGACGTTCAACGACTTCACCGGCCGCGATATGGCCAATCGTATCATCATCCAGTTGCTGGATTGGGCGGCGATTTTCTGTCGATACGACCATTTCATTCCTCCAACCATTCGTGTGTGCCTTGTAGCATTCCACGCAACTCGTAAATCAGGTCCATCGCATCTCTAGGACTCAACATGTCTGGATCAATTTCTGACAAACGCTTCTCAATTTCAGATTCTTTTTCGACAATTCGGGTTGGTGCGGCAGGACGATTCCATCCGAATAGTGAGGATTGGCCTGCTTCTCTGGACAGGGGGACACCACCTTCTCCTGCTCGGGCACCTTGAGCTTGAGATTCGAGGAACAACAACAGATCCCTTGCACGTTCGACAACAGCCGATGGTAACCCTGCAAGACCGGCTACCTGCACACCATATGAATCGTCACAGGGTCCTTCAGCAATCGTGTGCAAGAATGCGATTTCACCATCCGAATCTGCAACTTGGACGTGAATATTACAGAGACCATTGATCTCTTCAGCGAGTCCGACCAATTGATGATAATGGGTCGCGAAGAGAGTTCGACAACCGATTCTTCGGGCGATGTCTTCAGTGACCGACCAAGCGATGGCCAATCCATCAAACGTCGATGTACCACGCCCAATTTCATCCAACAGGACGAGGCTGTTCGGTGTGGCTCTTCGAAGTATGTGGGCCACCTCAATCATCTCCATCATGAATGTAGAGCGCCCTCTGCGCAGATCATCATGAGCGCCCACTCGAGTAAACACACGATCAACCAATCCGATGCGTGCTTTGTTCGCTGGAACGTAGGAACCGGCCTGTGCTAAAATGGTGATGAGGGCGCTGGTTCGAAGGTATGTGGATTTACCACCCATGTTCGGGCCAGTCAGCAATAGGAATCGCCGTTTTGCATCAAAACGGACATCGTTTGGTACGAACCGTCCATCCGCTTCAAGCACCGGATGCCGGGCTCCAGAAATGTCCAAACGATCCGTTTCTTGAATTTCAGGTCGGCACCAAGAACGCTGTCGGGCATGGTGGGCAAAGGATGCAAGAACATCGACGGTCGAGATTTTTCTAGCGATTGAAGATAGCGAAGATGTGACCGCTTTGATTTCATCCCGAAGATTGCAGAAGAGTTTGTATTCAATCGCATTGGCACGACTGTCGGCTGACAAAATAATCTCTTCCCATTCTTTCAATTCGGGTGTGATATAGCGTTCTGCATTCGTCATGGTCTGACGTCGAATCCAGTCTTCAGGAACTTTGTCTAGATGGGTTTTTGTCACTTCGATAAAGTAACCAAATTGTCGATTGTATCGAACTTTCAAACTCGGGATATCCAATTGTTCTCTCTGCGTAGATTCTAATTCCGATAGCCAATTTGTGCCCTTGCTGGCCTTGATTCGTAGGTCATCCAATTTGTCATCGTATCCTTCTCGAAACAAGCCTCCATCTCGAATCAAAGCTGGTTGCTCTGGCAATAGGGCGTCTTCGATAATCTCCTTGAGGGGCTGTAAATCGACCAAACCTTCTGCACAAGAATTGAGTAGAGAATCATCCGATTCCTGGAGCAAAGATTGGAGTGCAGGCATTCTTGAAAGACAATCACAAATGGCCAACAAATCGCGTCCATTGGCACGATTGTAAGCCAGCCTTGTAGACAATCGTTCCAAATCACGCATCGCTTTGAGGGCAGTACGGATTTCCCGTAGACGCCTGTTTGCATTGACCAAACTAGCGACTGCAGAGTGGCGTTCTGCGATCCTATCGCGATTCATCAATGGTCGAAGTAGCCACTCTTTCAGCAAACGACGACCCATCCAAGTTTGTGTGGCATCGATGGCTTGCAGCAAACTACCATTCTTTTCTCCAGAAAGTGTTTGCACCAATTCGAGGTTCCTAAGCGTGGTTTGATCCAGTAACATGTGAGATGCATCTGCGCCCAAGTGAATCTCACGCAATGGAACGGCATCGACAAGATGTAGTTTTGACAGGTAAGCGGTCGCCAATCCAGCAGCCTCCATGGCCAAAGGACGGCTGTCGAGATCTAGGCTGCCAAGGTCGCTCATCTCAAGCACGTTACGCAGAGCCTCTAATCGTCCTTTACTCGGTAAATCATGGATACTGAGAACCAATCCATCAATATCTCGAAGGATACTGAGTATGGTCTCATGCTTGGCATCTCGACCATGCATTACCAGTTCCCGTGGACCCCAGCGCAGCAATTCATCCCGCAGTCGTTCAAACCGGCCCGCACCCTCAAACTCTGTCGATGAGGCACGGCCACTGGATGGATCGATTACAGCAATTCCAAGATTGTCGCCCTTGAGGACCACTGCCGCCAACAGGGCACTTCCATCTTCACCGATAAGTTCCTCCTCATACAATGAACCTGGAGTGTAGACTCTTGCCACAACTCGGCGCAGAATTTTCTCCCCTGGCTGCAACTCTTCGGCCTGTTCACAAAGTGTCACTTTGTATCCAGCACGTAGCATTCGTTGAAGGTAACCTTCGGCTGAATGCCAAGGGAATCCAGCCATCGGGACAGGATCGTCACTATTTTTGTCGCGGCTGGTGAGTGTGATGCCGAGGACCTCAGCAGCAGTAACTGCATCGTCGTAGAACATCTCGTAAAAGTCACCCATTCTGAAGAATAGGATGGTGTCTGGATGCTCCGCCTTAATCTCCGCATACTGGTCGAGCATGCTGGGACCCTTCGCCATGAGTTCGGCGAGCCTCCGTCGCAGCCTATGAACCAAACGGCCGTTCACTACGTGAACGATTGATTGGTGAATAAACAGCCACTAAATTCAGATTACGTCGTGTTTCCTCAACAAAGCATGACCACCAAAGCCAACGAACCCGACAAAGGTGAGAACCAAGATTAGATCACCGAGAAGTGATAAACTCCTGAGAAGTGAATGTTGAGCCATCGGATCGATTGTCACTCTTGTCGAACCATCCTCGCTAAACATGACGATATTTTCACCTGAATTTGAAGCTGTAGTCAAATCCAGTGGGGCACCGTCGGGACAGTTAACTGGTGTTGGTTCAGAATCGCCGATGACCATACTATACAGACCATTTTCGCCATTGAACCAAAGCATTTCACCATCATCGATTGCAATCGTACTCACACCTATAGAACCGGCAATACGGTGGACATTGCGTTCCATCGTCACACCATATATCGCATCACCACCACCGACGATGGCGATGAATGAGGAATCATCGGTTGGAATGATTGTGTGGAATGTTGCACCAGCTCCACGGTGTAGTAAGATGAGTTGGGGGGCGCCCCCTGAACCTCCTGCTGCATCGATTAGTACCTCTGATGTTTGTCCACCCAGTGCAGGATTGGCACCAGTGGTATCGTGGCCAATGATGAGAGCCCCACCGGAAACAACCTCGATCTGATCCATCACAATCGATGAAATCGGGTAAGAGGTGCCATCACTGACATCCAAGCCAGACCACGTGTGTACAGTTCGGTCAGCACCACTTTCAACGATTAGCCAACCTTGACTGAGAATCCCGTCCAATGAAATAATGTCGGGTGGACTATCGCCCCAGGTGAGTGAGCGGGGCGAGATGCTGGTTGAACCAGCCTCCATCCATCCAAACCAACCATCTTCGCCTCCGACCAACCATTGAGTTTCATCGCCACCAATGGCAGTCACATTGCAACCGCAATCCAATGCTGACCAAGTGCCATCACTGTCTCGAATCATCAACCCGATATCCGATTCGGATTGAACCAACGCCAAGGCTTGATCCCCATCCGTATCCCATACGATGTCTACAATGGGGTCAGTCAATCCTGTTTCTGAAACAGAAACTCCTGGAAGAACCTGTGCCTGGTTGACCCAGAATGCTCCGAGTAAAATGAAAATACCCAGCGCACCCATTGCCACCCAAGGTCGTTCACGAGGTGAATCGACAAAGGTAAACAACCGCTCGATGACGTTGGCCATAGCACGTCTGTAACCTAGAGAGTTGAAGAACATGTCCGCTCATCGGTATGTCACGCCACCGTAGGTGGCCGGATGCATTCATATACGGGCTGTCGGTGGCCGACGCCCGAGGGAATCGAATATGGCACGCAAGCCCGCGAAGATGTACCGCCGAATTAAGGGCCAGGCATATACTCGACGCAAGTATACTGGCGGTGTCCCAAACAATCGAATTATGCGATTCCACATGGGGAACAGAAAAGCTGCTGAAGCAGATGATTTCCCAGTAGTCCTCCACCTTTCAGTGGATGAAGGTTGCCAAGTTCGGCACACTGCACTCGAAGCGGCTCGTGTGATTTCCAATGCAACCATTCGTGAAGCAGCCGGTCAAGAAGGATATGCACTTCGAGTCCATGTCTACCCACACCACATCCTGCGCGAAAACAAGCAAGCGACTGGCGCGGGTGCTGATCGTGTATCCCAGGGCATGCGATGTGCCTTCGGAAAGAATGTCGGAACCGCTGCCCGATGCAAGCGTGACACAACCGTCATCTCAATCTCTACCGATGCCAAGCATTTCCTGACTGCAAAGGATGCGCTTCGAAAGGCGAGTATGAAGATCCCAAGCCCTTGTTCGACCAAGGTCGTCAAAGGACACGAGCACCTCAAAGGTCTCGTTTGAGCAGTTGGTGGCGTTTTTCAGCCACTTCCAACTCAAGTTTTTTGATCTTGAAAATCAGGCAATCTTTATCCCCTGTATTGTGACTAAGGTCTCCGAAGGAGAGACTTCAATATGGAAAATCAAAAGTTAGACGACTACTTTGGCTACACTGAAGCCGGTAGTTCGTTAGAAGGAGAAGTAAGAGCAGGAATTACAACATTCCTAACGATGGCATACATTCTGGTTGTCAACCCAGACATGTTGTCACTGGGGTTCACAATTGACCCAGAGACAGGAGTTGGGCTTGGGATCCCATTCAATCAGGCGCTGTTTGCTACAGCAATAGCAGCATTTGTCGGTTGTACGATCATGGGCCTTTGGGCGAACCAACCGTATGCACTGGCACCTGGTATGGGACTGAATGCATACTTTGCATTCACCGTAGTTCTCAGCCAAGGTATTGCCTGGGAACTTGCGCTTGCCGCAGTTCTGGTCGAAGGTGTGTTGTTCATGATTATCTCTTTGCCACAAGTTGGATGGCGTTCCGAGATGATCAATTCGATCCCAAAGGATCTGAAGATCGCAACGATGGCTGGCATCGGAATGTTCCTTGCCATCATTGGTCTAAGGGAAATGGGTTGGATTATTGACGATGGGGCCACATTGGTCAACATTGGCGCACATGGAGCATGGACGCACCAATCTGGTGAACTATGGGCCATGATTGGATTGATTGCCATCGGTATCATGATGGCGCGCGGCATGAAGGGTGCAATCATTTACGGAATCGCTGGCGTGACGGCAATCGCTTGGATTATGGGCGCAATGGACATGGGTGTTAGTGACCCTTACAACGGAATTGAAGCCGTAGCAGCACCCGCAATGGGGGACATATTCTCCACTGATGGATTCGACACTGGTGCTTTCGGAGCATCCCTGAGTGCACTAATGGATATCAATAGTGACACGATCGGAGCGTTCATCCTCGTAATGGTAACGTTCCTATTCGTCGATATTTTCGACACCGCTGGTACACTATATGGTGTTGGTAAGATGGCTGGCAAGGTCGATGATGACGACAACATCGAGAATGCAGATGAAGCATTCATGGCAGACGCAGGTGCAACGATTGTCGGTGCCCTCTGTGGAACAAGCACCACGACTACTTACATCGAATCCGCTGCTGGAATCGAAGAAGGTGGTAAGACAGGACTTGTAGCTGTAGTCGTGGGTGTATTGATGCTCATGGGTCTATTTTT
The DNA here is from genome assembly GCA_002457195.1 of Marine Group II euryarchaeote MED-G33. GTDB lineage: Archaea > Thermoplasmatota > Poseidoniia > Poseidoniales > Thalassarchaeaceae > MGIIb-P. Next base: position 21,326 of record NTJU01000012.1, read on the forward strand.
GTCAGGATTGCTACAAGCGATCCCTACATTCGCGGTCGCACCCGCCCTAGTTGTGGTCGGTGCAATGATGATGCGAGGCGCTGCTGAGATTGATTGGGCTGACAAAGAGATGGCGATTCCAGCCTTTATCACCATGGTCATGATGCCTTTCACCTATTCCATCGCAGATGGAATTGCATGGGGTATCATCGCGTATGTGATTATGAAGGTCGGCATGGGCAAGATGGATCAAATCAACAAGGTCATGGGGACACTCTGTGTTCTGATGGTCATGTTCTACCTCGGACCTGGTGGCGAGACCACATTCGAGTGGATCATCAATATGATCTTCTGAGCAAGATAACACACTGGGAACTGCCCGGGTCCTTCGGGGCCCGGGCTTTTTCCACCTCAATTTTTTAGCGGTGTAGTAAATTACACCTGATATTAGGATATACACCGGTTTACCGCTAAAACAGCCAAAATAGACGTTTCAGGGAGAATGTAAGTAGAACCTTTCATAAGCAGTCCGAGCACGAACGCTAGTTAATCGCATGGGATGCGAGTATGAAAAGGTGAATGAAAATGGAACTAAATGTAAAGAAAATGATGACCGAGATGGGCGGTGCTTTTGCTGTCACTTGGCTTATCTTTGGTGTAACACTAACAGATGGTAGTGGAACTGGGATGGGTCTAGCTGGCATTATGGGTGTTGTTGGATTGACTGTAGCATGGATGGCGTTTAAGGGCGCAGACATCCTACCACAGGTAACTTGGCTAAAGCAGATGTCAAATCAAGATAATTTGACAGATACAGATGCCTGGATGAACACCGGGATTACATTGGCAATGCAAATTGTCGGTGGTATTGTCGCATACGTCCTCATTGGACAGATGCACGACAACATCTTCGGGTATGCAGATGCAGCTGCTGCATCCGCTGCTGCCGGTGTTGATTTCTGGGGAACAACTGCTTGGGAATTCAACATGGGCGCAACCCTTGGTCTAATCGCTGCTGGTGCAGTTCTTGGACAAGTTATGGCTGTTGACAGCCGATGGGCAATGCCTGTTGCGATCGTTATGATGACTAGTCTCATCAACTTCGAGTCCGCAACACAGATGGCTTCAGTACTCATGAATGAGGCTGGCGACACTGTAAACGTTGCACTACCATGGCTTTTGGATGGTGTCTTCCTTGGTGCTGGTGCTCTATTGGGCAACATCATCAACGAGAACATACCAACCAACGAAGAAGAGTAAGTAAACCACTCTAATACGTAAGTCAAGATAACACACATGTCCTTCAGGGGCGCTTCGGCGCCCCTGGGGGGCATTTTTTTTTGTATCACATTCTTCAATAAAGAGACGCCTGCTCGCTGTCCATGGGCGAGCAGACCACGACCATCGACATGCGTGTCGAATTACTGAAAGAAAGCGTCGTGAAAGCCCCTGTGGTGTGGAAGGAAGGATATCCTTACTTTGTACACCCCTTGTCAGATGGCGTTCCAAGACAATCAGCTGAGTTACTCAGAGCCGCCCGTGATCTGATTTCAGAGGGTGTCGACTGGGATTCAATCGACATCATCCTTGGTCTTGAAGCGATGGGGATTCCATTGGCTGCAGCCCTGTGCCTCTCTAGTGGCAAACCATTGGTCATTGGCCGTAAACGACAGTATGGGCTACCTGGTGAAGTTTCAATCGATCAATCGACAGGATACTCGAAGGGTGAAATATTCCTGAATGATATCGATAAAGGGGCTCGTGTACTGATTGTAGATGATGTTGTGAGCACAGGTGGAACGTTACACCCCGTATTGAACGCGGTTGAAGAAAGTGGAGCGATTGTACAAGATTGTTGGATTGTCTTTGAGAAAGGTGAGGGCATGAACAATATCAGATCTTCAGGAAATTGGCCGTTGAATAGTTTGGTTAGAATCGAAATGCAAGGTGACAAAATCGTTGTCCTCGAATGATTCCACCCTATAGGGTGGATTCATCAAGGAGAGGTTGGACGGCGTCATGAGGCAGCCGCATGGACATGGACAAACATGACTTCGAACTCGACGAATTGATCGAGCGGATTAAGTCCAACGATAATCGCCTCGTCGCATTGCAAGTTCCTGAGGGCCTGAAGATGCAAGCATTGGACATGATGGATTCTATAGAAGAAGAGACTTCGGCCAAGATTATCCTTGCAGCAGACCCCTGTTATGGTGCCTGTGATCTTGTCCATGACAAGATGCAACGCATGGGTGTGGAACTGGTTGCACACATGGGTCACTCTCAGATGAACATTGATTCCGGAATGCCAACCCAATTCATCAACGTGACCTACGAAGGAGACCCGGCAATCGACCCGGTCCTACCCATTCTAGCTCAACACCGCGCCATTGCAGAACAGCGATTGGTCAATGCGCAGTCTGATTCCACAGTGACCGATGAAGAAGCACAGGATCGCTTCCTCGACGCTGTAGGTCGTGTAGCCCCATTGAGTGGCACAAAGTTGGGTTTGGTTGGTAGCATCCAGCATTTGCACCTTATTTTCGATTACAAAGAGCGCCTTGAGGCAGCAGGATTTGAGGTTGAAGTACCCGTTGGCGGGGCTCGCCTAACCTTCCCTGGACAAGTACTGGGGTGCAATTACTCTGGCGATCAGGACGATATTGGGCACTATCTGTTCCTTGGAAGTGGAGACTTCCACCCCATCGGTTTGGTTTTGCACACAGGTAAGCCATTGGCCATGCTCGACCCTTACTCGGGTGATGCTGAAGAAATGTCTTTTGAACGAATTGAAAGAATCCTAAGGCAGCGGTTCGGGCTCATCATCGCTTGTGATCAAGCGAAAACATTTGGAATCCTCATTGGGGAAAAGCCCGGACAAATGCGTCGCACGCTTGCATTACGAATGAAGAAGATTCTCGAAAAGCATGGCAAAAAGGGCTACTTATTGGCTTTAGAGCACGTCGGACCTGAGCTGATTGACTTCTACCCCGTGGATGCATTTGTCAATACAGCGTGTCCACGAATTGCAATCGATGATTCAGTCCGATACGCCAAACCACTGATTACACCATTTGAGTTGGAAGTTGCTCTGGGCGAGAAGAAGTGGGAAATGGGATACCAATTCGACGAGATTCCCTGAGGCTCGCATACCCGCGCGCGACACGCCATCGGGTGCGTACACGCGTGTGGCATTGCATATCTTCAAGAACAGCCAACAGTGGGAGCCCTCGATGGCTGAATACCTGAATCGGATTGGCGCGGGCCTCATCTTGCTCGATGCGGCGCCACTTTCCTACGATTGGGTGCCTCCAAATGTCGTCGGCCGCGAAGAAGAACAAGGACAACTCGCTTCGATGTTTGCCAGTATTGGAACCCCTGGAGTTTCCTGTAGGGCTGTGATTACAGGTAATGTCGGAAGTGGTAAAACAGTCCTCAGTCGTTCTTTTGGAGAGGATTTAGCACGACACCTTTCAGGTGTGAGGAATATACAACCTGTTCACGTGAACTGTCGAAACCACCCCTCAACATCACAAGTCCTTCAGCGGATCGCGAAGTCGCTGGATGACCGTCATCCTGATCGTGGGTTCTCTGCGTCAGAAGTGATCCAAGGTATACGCCGCAATCTTCGAACCCGTAATCAGCACATGTTACTCATTCTCGATGAGGTGGATGTACTACTTCGAAGAGAAAGTGGTGACCTCCTCTACCAACTCTTGCGAATCGATGAGGGGCGGGATGAATCAGGTACACTATCCCTTATTCTCATCAGTCAAGAACAAGTTTTGGACCAACTTGAGGGTGCCATCATCTCTCGCTTTGGCCGATCAAATCATCTGGCATTGAAACCCTATTCAGAGTCACAACTATCCGCCATCGCAGGGCAACGATCAGCGCTTGCAACGCGTACAGGTTCGGTGAGTGAGGACATCCTTACATTGATTGGGCAAGCCTCTGCAGACACCGGCGATGCACGTGTTGCAATCGAATTGTTGGAAGCTGCAGTTATGCGAGCTGAGAAGGGTGGTTTCCGTGAGGTCGAACCCAATCACGTTCAGCGTGACGCTGCATCTCGAAGTCGTGCGGTTGAACCCAGTGTGGTCGATGAACTCAACCATCATGAGCAATTGATCCTGCTCGCAATTTGTAGACGTCTAAGAAGGGACCCCGAAGTGACCTCTGGAGATGCTGAAAAATTGTATCAGGTCGTTTGTGAAGAATATGAGGTCAAGCCGCGTGGCCACACGACCTTCTGGAAATACCTGAAGACACTGGAAACTCGTGGATTGATGGAAACACGCACTGGGACAGCGAAAGCCGGCAGGGGCCGAACACAACATATCACAATGCCACAAAGTTTGCCAGGACAACTGGAAAACCGCCTTGAACATGCCCTAAAGCGATGATTTGCGATAAACCACTCCACCCACCTACGGTGGAATCGGCCGAACCGCTCTTATAGGGGGCGTCTGTCGCCGAATCGCACGAGGATTAAGCATGGCTGAACAAGTTTTCAAAGCGGTCGTCAACGACACTGACCCTT
>NTJU01000013.1 GCA_002457195.1 Marine Group II euryarchaeote MED-G33
GGATGATGCAATGTCAAGATTTTCTTCGTAGATCGATTGGAATTTCCCCATGTTATTTGGGTCGGTTAAATCTGCGGGTTTCAAACCCACTTCATCCAAGCAATCAATCGGAATATAGCAACGGCCAAAGCGTAAATCTTCAGGTATGTCCCTCAGGATATTGATCATCTGAAGTGCCTTTCCAAATCGAACTCCAAGCTCATACATTTTGGTTTCTTTTTCCGGCTTGAAATTGATTTGGTGTGCCAATGTCATACTGGTCCAAAATTCACCAACACTACCTGCGACGCGATAGGCGTAATCATCCAATTCTTGAGAATTATTCAATGCACCAATTGAATCAGTTTCATTTGCAGAACCAAATCTCTGGAGATCTAGAATTTGCCCTCCAACGATAATTTCCAGGCATTTCCGCATTCTCTCTTGATCATCATTATCGAAATCCCCCAATGATGAAATCACTTTGGCCACATTTTGCATCAATCTTTGTTCACCTTCATGTTCTTGCAGGGCGGTAATTTCTGAAAAATCTGGAAGGGTGGATGATTTTCCTTGCGCAACATCTCCATATGATTCAAGGGCATCAATCAATTGTTTTTCAGACCCCGTTTTTGTATCTGCAATCGTATCTGCAACCCTTGCGAGAAGGTAAAGCAGTCCTACCTGCCCACGCATGCGCTTTGGTAAGACCTTGAGAGTGAGGAAGAACGAACGAGAAGTGTCCTCTAACAGGGTATCAATTTCTGGATTGATTAACCCGGACACCACTCCCACCCAGTGTGTCTACAGGCCACGTGTTCTTGACCCTGTGGGCGCCCTTGTTTTAGGCAACCTTTTCTACGGGAGTTCTGCCCTTCCACCCATAGGGGTGGAACGATGGACTGCCAAGTGTGTTCAGAAGAAATTCCAGATGACTCACTTTTCTGCCCCGAATGTGGTGCACGTCAAGACCCTTCGAAGTCGGGTGCAATGGGTGGTCGAAACTTCGGAGTAGTCAGTTCTCAAGCGGTTCAGGCAACCCATGATATGCAAGCTTCCGATTCAGCAGGTGGGTCTGGTGCAACCATGGATCCTTCCAATTTCCTCAACCAAATCGCCGATCAAATGGACAATCGGCAAGCGCAACAACCAGCGCATCAACCAGCGCATCAACCCGCAATGCCCCAACCTTCCTCGGTCACTGACCAAGTTGTCGATCAGATTGTTGAATCGGAACGTGCCGAGAAAGCAGGTGCGCGAAACGAGTGGTTGGCAATGAACCAAAAAACAGCCTCGGGAGTCTTAGCAGGACTTTCTGGTGGCGAAGTCCCCGAACACTTGGCATCAGCATCCGGCAGTGCAAGGTTCCTAGATGATGGGCAAGATGTAGGTCTGGAGAAGAAACGGGTGAAATCGAATCAACCCTCTCCATCCTTACTCCGCAGAATGGCAGAAGTTGCCACTCGTCGTGTCGCTCGAAAGCGTGGGGTGGCTGTTGAATCTCCTCAAGTTGCAATGACTGAAGATGATACGGTCCAGGTCAATGTGACATACATCGATGATGGGAGAGTACTCGACACACCTCCCGATCTTTCGAATGCGTTTGAGCATGCAATTGCGACTGAATTGGCCCTCAAAGGTTTTGACATCGGCATCGAAATCGCCCTCTTCCGATCTTTGGATGGAAGCATCGAACTCGTTTGGGGCGAAGCCGTGGGTTCAGAAGAAATCGAAGAAGACGATGAAGACCTCTTCGCTTGCGATGACTGTGGGCATTACCCCATTCGTGATTCAGATTCGAGTTGCCCAGGCTGTGGTGCACAATTTATCGATGACGATGATGCTTGGGATGACTCACCTGCGCCTCCTTCCAGAGGCCCAAGTACGCCTCCATCACGTGGTGCGGGCGGTCCACCTTCCCGCGGACCTAGCGGAGGTCCCGGGGGCCCACCAAGAGGTCCATCGCGGGGTTCAGGCGGTCCGCCTCGAGGGCCATCTCGTGCCTCCGGTGGTTCCCCTCCCAGTCGAGGCCCAGGCGGTGGCCCACCTAGTCGCGGTCCAAGCGGCGGCCCTCCCAGTCGGGGCCCAGGCGGCGGCCCACCCAGTCGCGGTCCAAGCGGTGGTCCTCCCAGTCGAGGTCCAGGCGGCGGTCCACCTAGTCGCGGTCCAAGTGGCGGCCCACCGAAGAAGAGACGCGGCCCTCCAAGCTGATTACAATACGATCCAGACTCCAAGTCCGGCGAGTAAAATTCCCATTGCAAGTTCTACCTTGCGTGCATTTTCTTCGATGGTAACCATCAACGGTGTACCTGAGATGATTAGTGCGACCAAAACATACCACCCACCATCAATACACATTGCGATACATGCAACCAATGCCCTCTCACCCCATGTAAAGTCGGGTTGAACAAATTGGCTGAAAATTGCGATGAGGAATGCGAGAATTTTTGGATTCAAGAAAGCGATGAGAAATCCCTCTGTAAATCCACGTCGATCAGAGTTTTGATGTTCATTCTCTCCATCCGAACCACGAATCATTAGTGCTGCGAGTAGCAATAAGAAGAGCCCTCCAATGATTTCCAGTAATTCAGCAGCACCACTGGCACTGGCTTTCAGTTGGGCGATTCCTGCAATGGCGATGAATGCATAAATGCCGAATCCAATCCCATGTCCAATTCCGCAAGCCACTCCTCTTCGCTTTCCACCCTCCAGCGTGTTGCGAATGAGAATCGCCAACGATGGCCCAGGTGAAATCGCACCGACAACCAGTACCGCAACGATCGGGGCGAGCGCAGCGAAGTCCATGCCTGCTTAGCGAAGACCAGCGGCCTTCAGACTTTCCAGCAGAACTGCACCAATTTCCGATGGGTCATTGGCACAACGAATTCCAGCGGCTTCCATGGCAGCGACTTTCTCTGTAGCAGTACCCTTTCCACCACTGATGATGGCACCAGCGTGTCCCATTCGCTTGCCGGGGGGGGCGGTCATACCCGCGACGAACCCGACCACAGGTTTGGTCATATTTTCAGCAACCCATTCTGCGGCTTCTTCCTCTGCGTTACCACCGATTTCTCCGATCATAACAACAGCTTCAGTTTGATCATCGTTTTCGAATGCAGACAAACAATCGATGAAACCAGTGCCATTGACTGGGTCACCACCGATTCCGACACATGTGCTTTGACCTTCATCAATGCTCATTGTTTGAGCCACTGCTTCGTAAGTGAGAGTACCCGACTTTGACACGATGCCAATTCGTCCTTTGGCATGAATATGCCCTGGCATGATTCCAATTTTGGATCCACCTGTATCTCCGGGTGTAATAATTCCTGGGCAGTTGGGGCCGATGAGTCGAACACCATCTGTGTTGTGAACATGTTCGACCGCCTTGACCATGTCGAGGGTTGGGATTCCTTCTGTGATACAGACGATTACACCGCCATTGCGAACTTGTGAAAAGGCATCAGCCGCTTCAATAATCGCTGCTCCAGCAAATCGAGGTGGGACGTAAATCACACTAGCATCTGCATCCGTTGCTTCAATCGCTTCGACCATAGTATTCCATACAGGCGCTTGTAAAGTTCCTAAGTCGACAGTTTGTCCACCTTTTCGAGGAGTGACGCCGCCCACAATATCCGTGCCATATTCGACCATCTTTGTCGCATGGAATGTTCCTTGATTGCCCGTGATTCCTTGGACGAGAACCTTTGCATCTTCATCAATCCAGATACTCATTGTGAATCACCTCCAACCAATTCGACAATCATTTTTGCCCCTTCGGCAAGGGTTTCAGCTGTGTGGATATTGAGTCCACTCTCTGCCAAAATCCGCCTTCCTTCTTCGAAATTGGTTCCCACCAAGCGGACGACAAGTGGATCTTCTAGAGCAAGGGCTTGAGTTGCTGCAATGACACCTCGGGCGATGATATCGCATCGCATGATACCACCAAAGATATTGACAAGGATTCCTTTGACGTTCGGGTCTTCCATAATGATTCCAAAGGCGGTAGTCACCTGTTCTTCATTGGCGCCACCACCGACATCGAGGAAATTGGCAGGCTCACCACCATACAGTTTGATGACATCCATGGTAGCCATTGCCAGTCCGGCTCCATTGACCAGACAACCGATGTTACCATCCAACTTGACGTAGGATAAATCCGAAGCCTTAGCACGGACCTCAGTCGGCTCTTCTTCGGACAAATCGCGTAGTTCAACAATGTCTGGATGACGGAATAGGGCGTTTTCATCAAATCCAACTTTGGCGTCTAGGAGGACGATTTTATCGTCCTCGGTTCGCACCATCGGGTTGATTTCAACCATCGCACAATCCTTTGATACGAACAGATCGAACAATCCGCTGACATTCTCAACAAATGAATCGATTGACAATCCAGTGAGTCCGAGTGAGTTGGCGAGCCCTTCAGCCTGCTCTGGCAATAGGCCTACACTTGGGTCGACATGAACTTTGAAAATCGCCTCAGGTGTTTCTTCAGCCACTTCTTCAATATCCACTCCTCCCTCACATGAAGCCATGATCAGGGGCATCTTCTCTTCTCGATCTACCAAGATAGCGAGATAGTATTCGTGGGCGATCTTGCAACCACCTTCGACATACAGGTTGCTGACCAACTTGCCTTCTTCACCCGTTTGTTTGGTGACAAGGATATTGCCAAGGATATTCTGAGCATAATTTTCAACATCTTCTCGGTTGAATGCGATTTTGACGCCACCTTCCATTACCACGTCTCCACTCTCAGGGTCATACAGCGTTCCTTTTCCTCTGCCACCTGCATGGATCTGACTCTTGACGGCGACAACATTGCCACCCAGGGAATCGTATGCGGCTAGTGCCTGTTCAACAGTGGTACAATGTACACCCTCTTGCACAGCAAGTCCAGCATCGCGGAACAACTGCTTTCCTTGGTATTCGTGTATGTTCATTGGTATCCCTCAGACCATTCGACCGGAAGCCGCTCTTTGAACGCTTTGACACGCGCGCGTGAGACCAGTCCTCGGTTCGCAAGGCACTTGAGTGAGACCCGACTCGCGTGACTGATGGACGTCATCGTATTGGCCGGCGGCTTCGGTACACGCTTACGCCCTTGGACTCAACATGTTCCCAAGCCATTGATCCCAATCTTGGACCGCACGATGATTGAACATGTAGTCAGTATTCTACCAGAGGAAATGGTCGACAAGGTTCTCATTGCGGCGGGATATGGAATTGAGCAAATGCGCAATCACTTCGCCACACTCGATTTACCCTATGAGGTCGTTATCGTTGAGGAGACTGAGCCGTTGGGCACAGGTGGGGCAATCGCCAACTGTCGCGAACACCTCGGTGAAGGGACCTGTTGCGTCATCAATGGAGATTTACTCACCAGTCTGCGTGTCGATGAAATGCTACGCGCACACAAGGAAGGGGGGACACTCGCTTCCATCTCACTTTGGGAAGTTGAGGACCCCAGTCGCTTCGGTGTCGCGGACTTTGATTCTGAAAGTACGCTGATTCGCCGATTCCAAGAGAAGCCACCCAGAGAGGAGGCCTATTCCAATCTCATCAATGCGGGCACCTATCTTCTAGAACCCGAAGTATTCGATCGAATGCCAGAAGGGGCATTCAGTATGGAACGTGTAGTGTTCCCGGAACTGGCCGAAGGTGGAGAATTGTCTGGATTTCCGTTCGAGGGTCATTTCGTCGATGCTGGGACACCCGCATCATACATTGAAGCGGTACAAACATCGATTCGAAACAAAGCTTGGATTCGAGGTGATTCTGCAGATGGGGGCAATTGGTTCGGAGAAGATGTAAGTATTGATTCAACCTCTAAAGTATCGGGTTCTGCAGTCGATTCAAAATCCAATCTTGGCTACTCATGCACTGTTGTAAGTAGTGCCTTACTAAATTCAGTATCCATCGAATCAGGCACCTCAATCACGGGTTGCATGGTTGGCCACAACGCTCAGGTCGGTGAAGGTTGTAATTTACAAAATGTCGTCGTAGATCACGGTGCAATCGTACCTGCTGGCCATGCGCAAAATGGCGGTATGTTCCCGACGGCAGATTGAACACCCCCCGTCTTTTCGCAGGGTTTGATGAGCGCTCTCATCGTTGTCAATTTCAAGACCTATGCTTCCGCCCAAGGCGAGGCAGCGGTCTCACTTGCCAAAGCCATGGCGGAAGTCGATTCAACCACAGATGCGACAATGGTCGCCGTGGTCTCCGCATTTGATTTGAGTGCCGTGAAGGCAGCTGCACCCAGCCTCGAAGTCTGGACTCAGCATCTGGATCCAATCGGTTGGGGTTCAAACACCGGCTGGCTACATCCTGAGACCGCAATGGAGCACGGCGCAACAGGTTCCATCATCAACCATGCCGAGCACAAGGTCGATTTGGGTCATGTGGAGACATTACTCGCCCAACTTCCCGATGACTTTCCCGTGTGCGCGTGCGCAGCTGATATTGACGAAGCAAAGGCACTGGCAGCACTTTCTCCAACTTTCATCGCTGTAGAGCCCCCTGAACTCATTGGTGGCGACATCAGTGTGACCACCGCAGACCCAGGTATTGTATCGGGGACTGCCGAGGCAGTCAAGGAAGCGAATCCCAATGTCCGTGTTCTCTGTGGTGCAGGTGTCAAGAATGGTGCAGATGTTGCAATGGCAATCAAACTGGGTACAGAAGGTGTACTTCTAGCGAGTGGCGTTACAAAAGCGAACGACCCAGCAGCAGTTCTACGAGATCTCGTATCCCAACTATAGTCATCACAGCAGTGGTCCGAAAACATACCACAGAGTCATCCAGATGACGATGCCTAGATTCATGGCGCCCCAACTTCGCACCGCAAACGGTCGAGTCAGAGTACCCGCAAATCGTGAGATCGGTCCACCCCATGAGGCAACCAATCGAATCAGAAGTGCCAACAGTCCAGCGATGAGGATGAATGCGACGAGCATGATTGGTCCCATTATGAATCCGAACCCACCAGAAGCGATTCGAGAGCCAACACCCTGCCCAATCAGGGTTGGCATGGCCAACCACGACATCCAGGCCAACCAGTGACCCATGCGAGAATCCCAAGTCCACATTTCTTCTGAGCGCCACGCTCTATAGTCATCTGGAAGGAATTTGTAAACTCGATTTGAAATCCAATCAACCTCTGGTAAACGCTGCCAAATCAGCATGGCGAATGTTTGCCAAACAAGCCATCCAATGAGGAAGGCTTGTACCCAAGACCACAGCATAGCTCCAAAGACACTGAGGATGGCGACTGGGATTGCCCATAGTGCAAATCCAATCGCAGCTGCACCTGCTGTGCCCAACCAACCTGCTGCTGGAATCATGACTGTCTCAGGAGCATCGATCCGCTCCCGGGGCAAACCGAGAATGAGCAATGGAAGGAAGACGAGTATACTCGAAAGTTGCATCATCTCTAATGGTGTACGGCCTCCACCAGATCCTGCGGTCTCAATCGCCTTCTCCATGTCAATTGGATTCATGGTCGATGCGTGCCAATCGACAATAAAACCCGCAGAATCGATGATGATGACTCCATCTCCGATTCCCGTTGGTAATTGCTGTGCAATCGCTCCATCGCTTTCGTCGATCATCAATGGCCATGAGCCATTGAGATTGGCGGCATGCGAATCTCCATCGTAGATTTCTACACCCTCCCCCGTAATCAACTGGGCAAAGGCAACAGAGTCGCCGTAATCGTCTTGAACATCGCGGAAATCTAGCATTTGCAAGTCTGCTGCTGGTGAACCTGCTGTGAATACACCTAGGACCAAGGCATCTTTTCCATCGAGTAAATCACCAAGGTTGGCACTTCCATTGCCGTGTTTGAGTAACATGAAATCGGGTGATGCGGTTTCGGATTGCTGCTCACCCGGTCCGATATCTGGTAACGCAGTCATCGCTGCCATGGTTGTCGCCGCCATCAATCCAATCACGATCAATACGGGCCAAGGCGGCATCCTTGTTTGCATGAAGAATCCGAATAAACCGAGGATTGTAATCACGGGCATGGCTGCAAACCATCCCGATTCGACCCAAGCACTGGGCGCTTCCTTCACTTCGAATCTCAGGACTCCAATCAAATGACAGTCTACAGTGTAGACACCATCTGCCATCGTGGCACAGAGGTCGATGACATACATCCCCTCATCCAATGGTTCTCTGGTCACCCAAGTCCATGCGGTTCGTCCTGTATCGGTCTGTCGTTCTCCATGTGGAGGGTTCTCAGAATCCATCTTTAGTCGATCTTGGAATTGTTCTTCCTCGGGTGGAATTGGGTAATGGACCCCTTGTTCCCATGTATCCAAAGGTCCGATGACATCGATGAGAATCTCTTGATAATCATCGGTTCCAAACGGAGAATGGGGTGTAAATTCGATTTGAGGCATACCGTTTGAGCTCACGGAGAGGTTCATCGAAGGTGTGAGCATCTCCACATCGAACTGAATTCCACTAGACAAATCATAGGTGTCCCAAAATAGATATCCATTTGCAAAAGCACAATTGTGGAGGACCGAGATATCCAACGTCACTATGTCGTCGATATCCAGCATCGCATCAATCGGACTTTCAATGACAAATTCATGGGCATTATTCCAATCGTTTTCAAGCACAATCGAATTGCTTCCAGAATCCTCTATGACGGGGGTGTCTCCAACATATATGGTTGCAAAGAATTGGGTTTCAAAGGTCTCTCCCAACCATTTGCATTGTGTTCCTTGAGCATACAGTCCGGCGTAGAGTTTGACGGTAAGATTTCCTTGTAACAAGGCGGCTTCCGTTGCTGGAATACTGCTCAAAGATAGTAAATTCTGTGCAAATGGTGCAGAACCAAATTCGAGTTCACCATCAGGTTGGCCGGTTTCTCCTGGATGTGTTCTCGTCAGACTTTCCGATCCCTCTGCACCTGTGATGTATAGGCCATGTGATTCTGGCAAAGTCCAATCCAAACCCGGTCCGGTCGGGAAATCATCTGCAGTGCTTGAAGCTGGGAGGAGGGAAACAGCCAGCATGACTGCGATTAGGAATAGCATCCTGCGGGCAGGTCGAGTCTCGCCTGTCGGATGCATAGTTTGGGCAAACACATCGCATAGATGAATCCGGCGGCCCTAAGGGCCGCCGCTCAAAGGGCGATAATTGGGTGGAAATAACAGGCGATTAATGCGCCTGAAGCAATCGCCAATGTGTTGACCATTCCTTTGCCGATATATCCGCGATTTTCGAGAACAGCACCGAGTATTGAATCGATCTGGCAACCGATGAATCCAATCAACGAGATGCTTAGGATGAACTCGATGGGACTGTTCATTGCATCTGCACCCACCAACAGTCCAAGGCCGGCTGCAATCAATGCAATCAGCAATGCTCCAGAAAGGGCAGCGAACTGCCCATTGGGGCTGAAACCACCGTTGACACCTTGTTCACATTTCTTCATGGTCGTAATCATGTAAACTCGTTCGTCCAATGCTCCAAATTCACTGGCGAATGTATCTGATGCCGCAACAGCAACTGCCGCCGCGAAGACAGGGAACAGGGATTCCCAATCTTCCGAACTGATTGCCAAGATCGAAACGATGAGGGGAACGCCTCCATTTGCAACCACGTTGGTCCAATCACGCTCCCCTTCGTCACCTTCGTGAAATCCATGTTTACGTTTTTCTTCGTATCGCCAGCGAGTGGCTGCAAAACCAGCGCACAAGAATGTGAGTAGGATGACCAACCATGTCCAATGGCCGCCAATCGCCACACCCAATCCAAGTATGGCAGCAGCCCAGGTTCCGGCCTCATTGAGGATATTTCGGACGCGGCTGACAATCATCAAAATTAGAATCAGAGCGAATGAAATCACCAGATTTGTCTGGTCGATACCGCCGACCATTTCAAACTCCATGATGTCCCTCCAGCGCCTTGAAACGCCTAACGCGGTTGAATGTTTTCACCATTGAAGTCCGAACATACAGACTCTTTCAGAATCTCTGTTGTGTCATCTCTGCCAGTTGTGCTTGATACTCGTCCACTTCACTTCCATCTGGAGCATCGCGAACACTGTGTAGAAGGCCTGATCCAAGGATTAAGACGCCTGCAACCAAAAGAACAGTGAGTGACAATTCAAGAATGAAATAAATGAACCAATGCATGTTGATATCGACTGCAATCAAATACAGAAGAATACCTGCTCCATTCCATGTGGCATGGCCTAACATCGCCAATAACAATCCAAATACAATATTCTCAGGAAGAGGGACGGTTATCCAAGGTTTCTTGGTAATGATTTGCTGAGTAGGTGTCCAAATTTTCACTCCAGATGGGTCGATAGAGACTCCATCGACTACAGACTGAGTAGATTCAAGAATTGCACCGGTATCTTTGTCGACCAATTTCCAATCACTCGACTTATCAGCTGGTGCTCGAATTTGGTGGCCCGCTTCTGCGGCCGATTGCATGGTCGCAGCCCTCGTTCTCATGATAGTCCAACCCATCGCGGCTCCTGTCAGCCCCGTCCAAAACGCATGGCCCGGAATCGAACCAATACCGCGGATGAGGATCGTGGCGCTAAAGAAAACCCCTGTTGAAGAATCTGAGATGTACATCAGATTTTCAATGATTGCAAACCCAAGTCCTACAGTGAAACCAATTTGGAAACCATGTTTTGGTGAACGAATTTTTGATGCGAAGAACCAGATTGCTGCTGCTTTACAGATTTCTTCCCCAACGGGTGCTGATATGATGACGGTCAAGTAAAACAAATTGTCTTCGGAAATATTCGGCAACATTGTGGTGATGACTCCTGGAAACAACCAACCATTGATCATGATTGCAGGGAGCCCACTCAAAATACCAGCCATCAACCAAGCTTCTGCATCACGTCTCCGAGTTGGCAACCCAATCCTCTTGGTCGAATGTGACCACCAACCCATGACTGGAATGCTGAATCCAATCAGTACCGTTGGAATGATTAATATTGCAGCCAGCCAAAATGCAATATCGAGATAAAGCATGATGCTGAGTCCAATAGCGCAAACCACAGTCACGGCGAAAATCCACCATGCAGTAGAACTTGCAGGTACATCAAGAATTGAATTGTCCCGAATCAAGTGCCGATCTAGCCTTGTCGGGACTTGAGTTTGCAACGAACCCTGTTGACTTGTAATAGCATGGAGATATTGACCGGTAGAATCGGGTACAGCCCTTTCCAAAAGCACCACTCTTGGTCTACGTATAGCGACGGCAACCAACATGATTGGAATTGCAAAAGTGATGCATAAAGATCCCCAAAGAGGGTCACCCTCAAGAGCGATAATCCATCCACCTGCGAGGGCTTGTTCAAAGAAGAATAGGATAACCACCAATCCGACAATCCGTCCATACATTCGCCACGGACGACTGGGTCTGGCCATCTGTAAATTCGAAGGCGCGGGTGACAATGGGACGGGTTCAGGAGTCACCAGTGTCATCCCATGAGGGATTGTCGTCATCATTGGTGTTTGTACGGGAACAACAGGTACCTGTTCGGAATACGGCCCTTGAGGACCCCCTGTTTGCATAATCTATGCTACACTCGGCAGCATTTGAGGGTCCCGCTCAGTTCGCCCATCAATCAAGCGGCTAAGCCGCGAGCATTAGTACATCATCACTGCGGGAATGAAACGAAGTGTTTCTCACTCAATAATTCTCTGTTTACTGCCCCAGCAAACCACCGCATTCAGTACAATAGATCTCACTACGGGAATCATCCCTTTTCATTGAAAAACGCCCACAATGTGGGCAGGGTGGGA
Source organism: Marine Group II euryarchaeote MED-G33 (assembly GCA_002457195.1). GTDB lineage: Archaea > Thermoplasmatota > Poseidoniia > Poseidoniales > Thalassarchaeaceae > MGIIb-P. The sequence continues at coordinate 11,775 of NTJU01000013.1, forward strand.
GACCGTGTCCTGAGTTTTTCTCTCGGAATTTCCGCCGCCATTTGCGGATGGCAGGGATTCGCGGCCATCCTCTCTTCGGCTTGCGAACCTTCGGCATAGCCGCCGGTTTAGCGCGCCGCCTTTACGGTTTACGATTGGATTGGAATGTTTGTTTTGGAAATCACTCGGATTCACCCATGCTTTTCCATGCATGACTCGGCGTCGAGTCAATCCAACTACGTCCTTCCCACTTCAGCCGTCCCAGGCGATGTAGTACCCACCCAGTCATCCATAGTGATGGCATACTCATGATGAGTGATTTCGTGACTCTGTCTTCAACATGGTATTCAACAGAAATGTGGGCTTCAACAACCCCTTCAGCACTATCGTTGAGATGTACTACAGCCAAATGCCAGTATTTGTGTTGGTCAATCAAGAAAGAATGAGTTTCACCAGGGGTGATTGAAACCGAACGCTCTTCGAGTTCTGACCAGATGATGCCATCATCGTCCATCTTTGTCGCGATTTCATCTAACTCGACGATGACCACCTCAATGGAGTGGGTTGAATCTAAATTTGTGATGATGAAATTCGCTTCCTCACCATATTTCATTTCTTGAATGACATCGATGTTTGTGTCTCCGGGCCCCAGTCTCATGGAAACGCGATCATCCATCGTTTCGGCCTGATATGTCATGCTAGCCATCATGGCTCCAATCATTAACAGAACGACGATGCCTTCAATCACAGCATGTCGGCCCGCCTTAATTCTGGTCATACCCTTGAATGTCGCCCCGAATCCATTGCGCAGTCGTGGTTGAATATGGTGGATGAATAATGCACCGACACCACCGATCAATATGCCGAGGGGGATATCGATGATCCAGTGTATCCCCAAGTAGAGGATCGTAAATGCGAATAATACTGTATTCCAGAAAATAAACTGGTGATATCGTCGGTGTTTCCAATCTTTGAGGTCGATTTTATTCTCGCGCATGTGTAGCCAGTTTAGAGCCAACATGCCGAATGGAATCGCGATGTGTAGACTGGGTACGCAATTGTCGAGTGGATCATGGCTCGCGTAGAATACAGTATACCACGAATCTTGGTACAACAAGGCTTCCATTCCAGGGATATATGCGCTAGTGACTTCGACATTGAAGAATAGATAATAGGGCACTGCAAGAATGTAAATCAACAGATAATTCAACGTCACTTTGTCAGTCAAATCACGCTCTCCCGTGTACATGTAGTAAATCGTCGTGACGTAAATTAGGAAGAGGTAAATGAACAGGTAATGGAAATTCAGGAAATCAGTCAAGAATGCATTTTGGAACGTGTCTTGGATGACAAATACCAATTCACCTTCAAATCCATGTACCCAATCTGTGAAGTGACCAGTCGTTGTTTTGATGGGTTCATTCAGCCCATCAGTCACCTTTTTCCAAGCGATGATAACAAGGTATCCAAGAATGTGAATGTAATACCGTTTGTCACCGATTTCAGAGAAGATCTGATTCATGGGGACGCGGGTATCTCGTTGATTGCGAGAGAACAACCAGCAGATAATCGGAGTGAGGATGAGAATCATTCCCATCATGACCCAATAGGGACTCATGCCTATTGGCCGCACAACCACCTTCATCATCTCTGCGGCGGCCAATATCTTCAGAAATACCAATTGAAGTGGACGCTGGGGGATTTGAACCCCCGGCCTCTTGAGTGCCACTCAAGCGATCTTCCAGCTGATCTAAGCGCCCTTTTGCATCCAAGACAGGCTTGATTGCAACCCGGCGAACGGCCCCGTTCATTTAAGCCTCTCCAACCGGTCACGATGGGTATGGCGGGCAACGATTTCGGAGGCCGCCTCAGGCGTTATGTCACTGCCATCGCCAAGGCTGTAATGACTCCTGATACCCCCCCTCAAATCCCAGAAGGCCTGATTGCCCAAATTACTGAAAAAGTCACTCAGAAAGAGGCACCATTCGTATCGCACCTCTCGCGCGTGCGCGTGACATGGCTTGAATTAGAAGCTGATCGTCTCGGGAATACCTGTTTTGAAATGCCACCACACGAGGTTGAAATTCGAAAACGACAACGAATGCCACCTGGGCCTGTGACCGTAAGTTTACACCCCATTCTAGTCGATGATGAGAAACTCTTCAATCATACTTTGACTCACGAACTATTGCATGCTGCGGGTCTGACTCAGCACGACACACGTCACGCAGATTTGGTGGATGAAATCTCTCCGAGCCCGAAATTATCGGAAAGCCCAATTCTGCAAGACATTCGGGATCAAGCTCTGGCTCAACAAGAGGTGAAGGACTGGACCTGCGGACATTGCGGCTTCATTTGGAGTCGGACCACTGTCAAAGCCCCTTCAAGATGCCCAAAGTGCGCCCGCCCGTTCAAGTGAACTTCATGAAGGGTCGGCGACCACGCCATGTTACGGGCGATTAGTGTAGCTTGGATATCACCTTGGATTTCTAATCCGAGAACACGGGTTCGAATCCTGTATCGCCCACATATTACCTCCGTAGTGACCCGATTTCCTCATATACGGGGAGCAGGTCGGCCGAATCGATGAAGCGAGGAAGTCGTGCCTGGAAGAAGGCCGGCAATCAACGATGGAAGTGGCGCCGTAAGAAGCTCCGCCGTCGCCGTGCTGCACGCAAGCAGAACAAGCAGTGAATGCTCATCGCCTTACCGCTCGGTTGAAATATCGTTGCCGTCGGCCTGCTATTGCATTGGGGGTATAGTATAGCCTGGTAGTACTACCGGCTCCAGACCGGTGGAGGGGGGTTCGAATCCCTCTGCCCCCACCTTTCAGGACTACGAAGCGTTGGATTGATGATGTGTGCCCGCGCACGCGCGCGCATGGGACAGATGCGAGAACCATTGGCGATACTGCTTTCGCTACTGCTAACCTTGCCAATGATTGGTTCAATCGCCCCCCCCGTCGACGATGGATTCGATATTCTCGATGGCCCCCAATTGATTCATTCTGATTGGACAACTGAAATCCCAACCCATCAGCCTCTGGTTTGGAATACGAATCCTTGGTGGACTTGGACGAGTATGGACCAAGATCGAAATGGAATTCATGATAGTCTTCAATCAGCCAATGGTACCGTTTGGATTGGGCTTTCATACGACCACACTCCAACTCTTGAAGATGAGAATCGTTTGATCGATTTGGGTTACACGCCGAAAATGGTGATTCCTGCTGTCGATGCAATCCTCATCGGGGTAGTCGACGCACTCAATGTGACACAGTTGTCACAAATCGAAGGAGTCGTTATGGTCGAAAGATACGGCAATGTTGTTTTCTATGGAGATATTCAAACACTGGCTGTCAAAGCGCGAAATTCTACAGAATATCCAGACAGTGCTTGGGAATTGGGTGTTTCTGGAGCAGGTGTCAATATCGCTTTGACAGATACAGGTGTAGACAGTGAACACCCGGGATTGGAAGGCAAGCACGTCGCAGGTTATGATGCGGTTTGCTTTGTTCACAGCGATCCAATGTGTGTTGCTGCTGGTGGGCGACAGTCGGATGGCTCGTTCGACCCCGATGATGGGAATCAGCATGGAACCGCTTGCATGGGCATGGCCGCCGCCACCGGCATTGAAGCAGATGGTTCTCAATCCGAATTTTACGGTAGTGCACCAAATGCCTCCTTGGTCGATGTTCGAATTGGTACAGATGTCGGAGCGGGACCATTTGAGAATTATGTTCTTGAGCAGGAATTCTATGAATCTGCGATGAACGGTCTACAGTGGATTATTGACAACAAAGACACTGCCTGGCCCGGTGTCGATGAATCTCTACATGGGATTGATATCATCTCTCTCTCTTGGGGAATCACCAGCCATGAAGGCGGTGGAAGTGATGGCGAAGATATGCACAGTCGTATTCTCAATGAGGCAACCGAGGCCGGCGTCACAGTCTCGAATGCTGCAGGCAATGATGGCGAAGACAATGACGGTCTTTCGGGAATGAGTTCGTCATCACTTTCGATTACTGTTGGCGCTACAGATGACAAAAACACGGTTGATCGAGAAGATGATACCGTTGCCGGTTACTCTTCACGTGGACCTCGCAGAGACAACGGCGATGGCAATCCAATCAACGAGTTGATTCCAGAAATTTCAGCCCCAGGGACCAACATCATTCAGGCTGAAGGATGTGTCACCAGTGGGGGTTGTAGCAATCTCTTCAGCGATGCGAGTGACAATACCTACACAGGTCGTGGATCGGGAACATCCTATGCGACTCCCTCGGTGACCGGCGTAATCGCTTTGGTCATGGAAGCCAACCCCGACCTCAATCCAATGCAAATCAAGGAAGTTCTCAAGCAAACAGCTGAGCGTAGAGGTCCAGCATCGGCACCCAATGTAGATCCATACTGGAACCGGGACTTTGGATATGGCATGGTAGATGCTCGAGCAGCGGTTGAAATGGCCTTCTTCCTCGGTGAAACAGATCAAAGCACAGCCATTGATTGGACGGTTCAGAATCATCTTTTGAATGTCAGTTATGATGGTGATAAAGCCATCATCACAGGTCATGCTTGGACACAATCGAACATCATCGACGTCGTCGAATTCCGCATTGGTGATGGGGTTTGGAAAGAAGCGACCTATGAAGCCGTACCCGAAGAGTTGGGTCCACTTACCCCATTCAACTGGACGGTTGCAATCGATTTGACCAGCATCCCTTCAGGAGAACAAACAATCGAGATTCGCGCCGTCGGATCAGGTGGCCAATCACTTCCAGTTTTGATTGACGTTCTAGGTGTTGAATCACATACTTCCTCATCCAGCTTCACTCTAATCATCACCCTCGTGTTATTGGCTGGAATTCTAACACTTGCCACAGTGATTTTCGCCATGAATCGACCATCGGTTGGATTCGAAGAAGGCGACATTTTCGAAGCAGAATTGTTTCCAGAAGAAGATCTATTTTCCCTCACCGTTGCAGAATTAAAGCAGAGATTGTCTGAACAGGGATTGCCCGTATCTGGCAATAAGACCGAATTGGTTGCTCGATTAGCGACTCAAACCGCTTAAGGGCGAGAGGCTGTTCCGGCCCATCATGGCCGGCTTCTCTGACCGTGCGCTTGCGATTCAGCCCACGGGCGTTCGCAAGATGTTCGATATGGCTGGTGACGATGTAATCTCGTTTGGTTTGGGTGAACCAGATTTCCAACCACCTGCTGTTGCCGTGGATGCAATGTGCAAAGCCATGCGAGATGGTCACAACAAATACACCACTACCGCTGGTTTACCAGCACTGCGAAAGAAAATTGCAGAAGACTGGGCAACTGTGCAACCAGGTCTCGATGAAAGCAATGTTTGCATGACGATGAGTGGAACCAATGCACTGCTATGTTGCTCACTTGCTCTCCTCAACCCAGGTGACAATATTCTGTTACCCGAACCTTATTTCCCATTGTATGCGCCTGATGCTGCACTTTGTGGTGCTGAATCACGATTTTATCCTTGCTTTTTTGAGCATGAATTTGTCCCACAAGTATCCGATTTGGAAAAACTTGTAGATGAAAATACCAAGGCCATCCTCTACAATTTCCCGAGCAATCCAACGGGGGCAACCATCAACGTCGAACAACGCGATGAGTTGTTGGATTTCGCCCGTCGTCATAACATCTGGATCATTACGGACGAAGTCTATGACAGAATCATTTACGGTTCTGAGCATGTATCCTTCTTAGGGACTGGATACGAGAAGATTATCTTGGTCAATTCATTCTCCAAAACCTTCGCTATGACTGGGTGGAGAATTGGCTATATCCTTTCAACCAACTTGGAAGCCATGCAACAATTGATTAAATTGCAATATTATGTGACTGCCTGTAGTAATGATGCCATGCAATACGCGGTATTGGCTGCATTCAATGAGGCATATGATTACCCTGCGGAAATGACACAAGAATTCCAAGCTCGTCGAGATTTGATTTGTGAACGTCTCAATGCCATGCCAGGTGTATCTTGCCATATCCCCGAGGGTGCATTTTACGTATTTCCCAAGGTGGAAGTTCCCGGGATGAATTCTGAAGAAGTCGCTATGGAATTACTGAGAGGAGGGGTTCTTTGTTCACCGGGTACCGCCTTTGGTGACTCTGGTGAGGGCCATCTTCGGTTCGCGTATACGATTGGTCGCGAGGATATCTCTCGTGGAATGGACAAAGTCGAAAAGGTCCTCAGCAAACTCAGAGATGAAAACTGAGGTCCAGCGATGTCGATCAGTGCAGATCTGACCAGACTAATCGTCGGTCTTTTTTTGGGAATTTTGTTGCCCCGAATCCCTCTTTTATTTTTCACACGTTTTCTGAATTTAGAACATGAACTGACACCGCATCCAGACCCCGTTCCAATCGGAGTTCCATTGGTTCAAAGGCTGTTGCTAATGCGTCGAATACATGCGATGGGTTGGTTGATTTCTCTCTTTCCTTTGGGCATGGGTTTACTCATTCTAAAGTCCTCCCCTGAGCCTTTTGGTGTTGGTTTGGTCGCGGGTTCTGCATGGTTCATATTATCTCGAAGTGTGCCCCTAAACATTGAGGGTGGATGGGGCATCCTGCCGTTGTCATTGATTCAGGAAATAAACAATCTTCGAGAACCGGAAACATACTGTTGTAATCGACAATTATTGCAATGGGAAGTACGTGCCATTCGCTGTTTAAATTGTCGAATTGTGTCACTCGATTTACCTCGGCCAGATTTGGGCCGTATTCGTTCCGATGGTCGGTTCGTGGGCACCTTGCGAATTCTGTTGATGGATGGTCACTCAGTCTTTCCACGAGATGGGGATTCAGTCGTCGGACAAGGAGTCGAGTTGCTCGGCCAAGTCTCCGAAGAGGAATGATTCCCCAACGTCCTCCTCGGAATCCTGCTCATTCGACTCTAATTCTTCATGGACATCCGTCCCCGTTCCATCAGTTGTATCACCGGGGGCTGGCAGGGCTGCAGGTTCTTCCACCAAAGACTGCCACTCATCTTCAATTCCGATAAACCATCTTGGAGGGTCTTGCTCCCCTCCACCAAGAACGGCCATGGTGGTGAAAATTGCCATGGGTAGTAGAGAAAGAGCAACCAAAAGGTCGAGGAAACTAGATTCTGGGATGTCCACCTGTCCTGGCAGGATTGCTTCAAGAACGCCACGTTCAACTTCGATGTCATCCCAGCGGCCGTAATCTAGGCCCAGTCCTTGGAAGGCCAAGTCGACGATGAATCGCTCAATAATCCACAGCAGTAAGACGGGAAAAAGCCATCCCAATTTGGTACGGTCGACCAAAATCCGTCTGGCAATGGCCGCTACACCGACCACTTTGGATGCGATCTTCGGATACAATCGAAGCCCAATCACAAGACCTGCCAGATATACCAGTAGGGCCAATTCGAGGACTCGACGTTCCTGTAACCATTCACCGGGTACAAATCTCATGACGAGAAGTGGCAACATGATCAGAACAATTTGCAATGGTGCAGCAAGTAATTGTAATCCACCATGCACCTCTAGAAGTGGGCGGCCATTGACTCTGACCTCTTGATGTACGATTCGTGTCACTTTCCCGTATGGGGATTGGATTAGATTGAATCTTGCGCGGTCGACGAGGTCAGCATCTCGCTTTCTCCCAGTCAATCGAAAAACAGCCCTCCAACCACCGGCATCGGCCACCCGGTTGGGCATATAACCGCCCACTGCCAGACCAAGGACTAGGGAGATGAGTCCATACATGACTGCAGCACTGATAATCCATGGCAGTAAGTTGACTTGCAAAGAAAACGTGTATGTATCCCAATCCATTTTGAGAATGTAGGTTGCAGTGAATGCCAGGATCGGTGCAACGAACACCTGCAAACCGACCACCAAGGTCAGCCACATCCTCTCAATCAGCGTACTTTTTCCGGGTGACAACAGTGCCTTTGGCACCGGTTCGCATGATGAGGGTGTCGGAGGTTAGCGGGTTCAGGGTGGCGATTGTTTACGGCTTGGAATTGCGCCGACTATGAACTCCCTGTCGTAGACAGGGTTCAACCAACCTTAAGACCGAATTGCCATTGGCGAAGTTGTTGATTGCGATGAAGAATGCCCAAACCACCCTTATGTTCCTCGTTCTGTGCCTTGCCTCCCTCTCTCCGATGTTGGCTCCACAGACTGAACTTTCACCGCAAATTGAGGAACAAGAAACCAATGGTCGAGACCTCATCGATTTGACCATCGTTGACATCGCCTTTGGCAATTCAACAGAGGCCGCTGAAACTTGGACCCAGCCCAATGGTGATTCCATGGATTACCTCCTGCGAGGAACCCGATATGCTGCGAATATCACCTTCAAGAATGCAGGAACTGGTTTCTCTAGCGTAGATGCAATCGGCACCTTAGAGGCCATTCATCCGATTGGCTTTGTCATCCAAACTTGGTCATTCAACCTGTCTTTGGCCGGTGGTCAAGCAGATGTCAAAGTGATTGAATGGATTCCAAACTCTGCCCATAGTATCGTCGATGATGACGGTACTCTGCACGGTGGAATTGTTTTCCGTGGAAGCATTTCAACAGTCGTGGCCGGCCTGGGTGATGATGAGTCAAATAACGTCTACGAGGAACATATTCCAATCGCATTGTGGCATGATCCAATGGAAGGTGGCGTGGCAGCCAATACACCTACTTGGCTACCGATTTCATACACAGATCGAACCATCGGTCAAAGTGGAATTTATGGTGGTGGCGAAGATTGGCAAACGCACAACACATCCTCCGCTGTAGGTTCCAACCATTGGCGTATTTCACCACCCGGTGGGGGCAACTATGCTTCGAATACCATTGACATGCTAAAGTGGGGTTGGGTGCCAACTGACGGCACATGTAATGACCCCGGACATGGTCTTGGCTACGGCAGCATCGATTCAGATATTGAAGCCCGCTACGGTATTCCATTCTGCTGGCTCAACATCCTCGACTCTGATTATCGTTCAGTTCACTGGGCGACAATGGCATGGGGTACCATGGGTGCTGGCGATGAATTGGCCATGGAAGCTCTTCGTGGAATGACGACCATCGAAGAAAACAATCTAACCGAGGCGGGTATCTCCGCTTCTGAAAATGATTGGACCCAAGTGATTTGGAATATGACCGATGTTCACAATGACAATTCCTACACAATTTCTTACTCAAAGATTGCAGACGCAATGGGTGCGAACAGTGGAATCCGAATTGATGATTTCATTCTCTTTGCTGTGGAAGTGGTCGATGAGTACACCATTACCCTAGACTGTGATGATCCATTGCCCAATGCCTACGTGGTAATCCCTGCAGATCCTAACCCACCATCCCTCTATTGTACATTGACAAACAATGGATACAGAGAGGTCAACCTCAACATCTTCACTGAGGTATCCAATGTTTCTTGGATGAACATTTACCCACTTCGGATTGACAGTGACAATTTGCTTGATCACGACAATTACGTCACCCTGAATCCACTAGATGGCGAAACCAGCACGTCATTTTGGGTCAATCTGACAGTTCCCGAAGGGGCCAATGTTGAGACCCTAAACTGGACTGTAATCCTCGATGATGCCATCAATAGCGAGGTCATGGGCGAAATGACTCTCCCCGTCTCTATTTCGTCTTCATTCTCTGTTCGTTTGGATCAGGTTAGCCCAGCATACCCTGCCTTGACCCTCGAACCTGGTGAAACCGGAGATGTTCAGATGAAGGTCAAGAATACGGGTAACCAATTGGCTGATTGGACATTTGGAGCCTATTTTGACAGCACTCTATGGGGTGCTGCAAACCTTGAGTGGTTCGAAGATTGGGATGGCGATGGTAACGAGACACAAGTGATGCAAATGAGTCTAAACAAGGGTGAAGAGAAACTCATTACTGCACGATTCCATGCACCTGAAGCAAACCCACCAGGAATGGTTGAGATTTCCCTATACGTTCAGGGTGTAGCTCCTGCCAACGCGCAATCTGTTGAGCGAATTTACCTCGATGTTCCTGCAATCCAGGACGTTAAAGTCACAGCGTACGAATCTTCGATGACCGCACTCGCCGATGGCAACATGCGTACCATGTCAATGACCATTCGAAACGATGGAAACGCACCAGAAATTTTCGATCTAACTCTAGATGCAGATTGGCGAATTGGTGCGTCTTTGGCCACTCAGGTAACCGAACCAATCGAACCCTTTGGCCAAGAAGTCGACATCACAATCATCATGAATATGCCACAAGGATTGATGCCGAATTTCTATCCGATTACAGTCACAGCAACCTCACAGACTGACTCCACGTACAGTTCCAGCGGCCAATTCACGTTGGAGGTTCCAACGACATATATCGTTGAAGTTGAAGACAAAGATTTGACTGGCCAATCGTTCTCGGCTGGCGCTGAACCACGAACCATGAACTTCGAGATATTCAATCACGGCAATGATATCGATGCTTTCAACGTCGTATTGTCGATGGATGAAGGTGTGGTGGCTGAAATTTCAGCAGGAACTGGATTCGATACAGATGGTCGAACCCTGTTTATTGATCCACAAACTTCGACCAATATCACTGTGAGTTATTCATTCAACAATGGTGTTCAGGGAATGAAGGAGTTGATCGTCACAGCGACCAGTGTCAAAGGATTGGAAGCGGGTCAAAGTGTCATTGCCACTGGTGTAGCTGACTTCCAGGTTGGCTCACTAGGATGGATTCGTCTTGAATCTGGTTCACCAGTTCACATCACAGAACCGGGTCCTCACATGTTGGCGGTAACCGTGCACAACCAGCACCCCACTTCCAACCAAGAAATCCGACTGAGTGTCAGTACGGATTCCGAGGCTGATTTCAACTTGCGATGGGTTCGCGTGGTCAATTCAGACCAACAATTCGAACTCGCCCCCGATGCAATTCGAATCATCAATGTCGAAGTATGGGTGACAGATGAGAATCTCATAAATTTGGCTCAAGATACCATGATTTTCACAGCGACACTCAAGGTTGAGGCAACTGATGATAACACAGATATAGCCATTGATTTCTCTGCAGACAAGTATGTTTCAGCAGATTCATCCGAAGAGGGTGGCAGTTTAGGTGAGATGGCGCAGAACATTGCCATTTGGGCCATTAGCATCATCCTGATTCTTGTTCTAGGTGTTGTTTTGGTGAAGATCATCATGTCTACAGAACACGAGGAAGAGATTTCTTCCTTGGGTGGTTATGAGTCCAGTCTTGATTTGCCAGAGGCCCCAACACTACCGGATGCCCCGACTCTACCCAGTGCAGATACAACGGCGAATTCGATGTATGGTGGTACGCAGGAGTTGTTTGCGCAACCCGTCATGGCGACCCCGCCTCCCCCCACTACTCCCGTAGAGCCTGAACCAGCACCAGTTGCTCCTGAACCTGTAGCATCAGGCGGCCCTCAGTTGCCCGAATCAGGTCTGCCCGAGGGATGGACCATGGAGCAGTGGCAACACTATGGTGAGGAGTATCTACGTCGCCAAGGTGGCGCGTAATTCATCACGGCGCCTTTATGAATGACTCCTGAGTCGGCAAGTCGCCCCGTAGGGGCGTAAGTAGGTGTGAATTGACATGTATGGTGGACAACAACCGATTTTTATTCTCAAAGAAGGAACAAACCGCACCCGCGGAAAGAGCGCTCAGAGTAACAACATCGCTGCGGCCAAAGCCGTCGCTGATGCAGTAAGAACCACATTGGGCCCGAAGGGAATGGACAAGATGCTTGTCGATAGCATGGGCGATGTTGTCATCACCAACGATGGTGCAACCATCCTCAAGGAGATGGACATCGAACATCCTGCGGCCAAGATGATTATTGAAGTTGCAAAAACCCAGGAGCAGCACTGCTTCGATGGGACGACCAGTGCTGTGGTCATCGCAGGCGAACTTCTCAAGAGAAGTGAAGATCTCATTGAGCAGAATGTTCATCCAACCGTAATTTGCGAGGGCTTCAGATTGGCTTCCGATAAGGCGGTTGAACTCCTAGAGGGTCACGCAATCGATGCAGATACTCAAACACTTCACGAAGTTGCCAAGACAGCTCTTACCGGTAAATCTGCAGGTGCTGTCAAAGAATTCCTAGCAGATATTTGTGTAGACGCGGTTCAAGCGGTCGCACGCGAAGAGGATGGCGAAGTACACGTCGATCTGGATGATGTGAAGGTCGAAAAGAAACAAGGTGGCTCCATCAAGGATAGCACCTTGGTCGATGGCATCATCCTCGACAAAGAACGTGTACACAGTGGCATGCCTCGCAGCGTATCTGGTGCGAAAATTGCTCTCATCAATTCAGCGATTGAAGTCAAGAAAACAGAAGTCGATGCAAAGATTCAGATTACCGATCCAAGTATGTTGGCGCAATTCCTCGATGAGGAAGAGAATTATCTGCGCAGTCTGGTCGAGAAGATTCAGGCAGCAGGTGCCAATGTTGTCATTTGCCAAAAGGGGATTGACGATTTGGCTCAACATTACATGTCAAAGGCGGGACTGTTCGCGGTTCGACGCGCCAAGAAATCAGACATGGAAGCACTGGGGAAGGCTACAGGTGGACGAATTGTCACCAACATCGATGATCTTAGTGAGGATGATTTGGGCGGAGCAGCCAAAGTCGAAGAGCGCAAAATCGGTGAATCCGACATGGTCTTCATCACAGGTTGCCCTGATGCAAAAAGTGTCAGTGTATTGCTCAGAGGTGGAACCGAACACGTCGTCGATGAAATTCGTCGTGCATTCGACGATGCAATTGGCGTAGTCAGTGTTGCACGAGAAGATGGATCGGTTCTGACTGGTGGCGGTTCAGTAATCGCATCCCTCTCCCGAGATTTGCGAGCCTTTGCTGAAGGAATTGGTGGCCGTGAGCAGATGGCGATTGAAGCCTTTGCAGGGGCACTTGAAGTCATCCCAAGGACTCTTGCAGAAAACGCAGGATTGGATCCAGTCAACACGATTATTGCTGTTCGGAAAGCACATGCAGAGGGCAATTCGACCTACGGTGTCAACGTCATCGACGGGGGTGTAATGGACATGAGAGCAGCCAATGTTCTGGAACCCGTTCGTGTTGTCGAACAGGCGATTCAATCGGCTACTGAAACCGCAGTCATGATTCTAAGAATTGACGATGTAATCTCCAGCCGCGCAGGCGCTGGTGGTGGCATGCCAGATATGGGTGGCATGGACATGGGCGGAATGGGCTTCTAGAGACCCGCAGGCTCCAGTTCACCCCCATAGGTTGAAGAATCGAATTCTGGTGGACGTCTTGTTCAGCCCGTAGGGCTGGTGTGGTGTATCTCTATGAGTGCAGTCGTAAAGGTCTGGATTGATGAGGGTTGTATCACCTGTGATGCATGTGAAAACATCGTCCCAGAGGTTTTCCACGTGGGAGATGACACGTGTGCAATTGTCGACGGTGTGAACCCCAGCGAGTGGAGCGATGACATCGTAGAAGCTGCGGATGCTTGCCCAGTCGATGTAATCTTGTTCGAAGTTGCAGGTGGGGAAGAAGCAGTGGACGAAGATGCATCCGCAGAAGTTGCAGCCCCTGCTCCCGCCGCCGAACCAGCCCCCGCTGCGGAACCTGTTGGCGATGGTGCATTGGACGAGGTCATGGCAGGCGATCGAGATTTACACATTCTATTTGGAAGTCAATCAGGAAATTCAGAAGGACTCTGCTCACTCATTGCAAAGAAGGCTGCAGATTACGGTTTGGTCGGCCATGTCCACGATATGGATGGGTTTGATTTGGCCAGTATGGCTAGTATGAAACGG
>NTJU01000014.1 GCA_002457195.1 Marine Group II euryarchaeote MED-G33
GTTTGTTCCAGGCAATTACAATGGTCGAATTGGCGTGATATGGGAAACTTGCACGGCCTGTAAGGCATGCGTCCGCATATGTCCAAACGATTGCTTGCACATGGAAACTGAAACACGTGTCAACGTTCTAGACATGACCGAAGAAGGTGATGAAAATCATGGATACGGAGTCGAACTCGAAGTCGGTGGAATGGCTGCACGCCGTATCGAAGGTAGTGAAGAAGCCGCAGCCGACTTCCAACTTTCTACAGCCCACGAAGCGCCACCTGAAGAATATGAATTTGGCGAAGTTATCGATTTAGCAGGGGACACCATCAGTGTCCGTTGGAATGCATCTGGGACGATTGAGGATGTTGCCTCAAGCGAATTGGTCGGTGCAGAGGTGGATATCGTCTCTGGCCGGATTGACATTGGTCGGTGTATGTTCTGCGGTTTGTGCATGGAATCCTGTCCATTCAATTCGTTCTTCATGACCAATGAATACGATGGCATGTCCGGATTTACAAGAGAAGATCTGTGGTTTGAAGCAGACCGAACTCGAGTCTTGCCTGTGCAGCACGCCGAAGCAGTCGACATCGAGTTGGCAAAGCGTGCAGATCAGGCCCGTAAGAAGGCAGAGAAAGCTGCTGCAAAGGCAGCAAAATCGGAGGCTTGAGCATGGAATTACCCGGGCTGATCATGGACCCCATCGGGGATATTTTCGGATCGGTTGAGGGTATTTCCTTTGGAATTTTGTCCGTGATTGCAATCGGTGGTGCTTTGGGAACGGTTTACTCAAAGCGTGTTGCACATTCGATGTTGGCTCTAATCATGTGCTTCTTTGCGGTTGCAGGCGTATTTTTGATGGCCAATGCTGAGATGCTGGCTGCGATTCAGATTCTAGTATACTTGGGCAGCGTCATGCTGGTGTTTGCCTTTGGTGTGATGTTGTCACGTCGACAAATCATGGAGGAGGATTTCGAATGAGACTCATTAGCACATTTGCGCGTCTCGGGATTGTCGGTTTGCTTGGCATCCTACTCGCCGTGATGATGGATCCTGCAAACTGGACTCCAGTCACTGGATCAGACAGCATGACTACCCTGGAATTTGCAACAGCGGTTCTCGATGACTGGGCGTTTATGCTCATCATCCTTGGCGCACTTTTGACCATGGCCATGGCTGGGGCTGCTTACTTGGTTCGCGATGAACGTAAAATCAACCTCATGTGGGAACTTCACGGAGGTGAAGAAGAATGATTGAACCCAGTTGGATTGCTGGTTTGGGCGCCATCCTCTTTTGCATAGGATTGATCGGGGTCTTTACACGCAAGAATGCCATTATCGTATTGATGTGCATTGAAATCATGCTCAATGCAGTCAATCTCAACTTTGTTGCAGGTGCGGCTCACTGGGAGAATATCGATGGTTGGGTTTACACCTCGGTTGCAATTGCAATCGCTGCCGCTGAAGTGGCCGTTGGTTTGGCCATATTCTTGGCACTATACAGTCAAAGGAATACGATTTCATTGGATGAGGTTACGCTGCTAAAGCACTGAGGAGGTGAGATGAATGGGTGAACATAGTAAAGCAGAATGGAATCTCTTGCTGCCAGTTCTGGCCATGGTTTCTTTCCCAGGAATTCGTATGGCCATGGGTTTTGACGCAATTGAAAGCGCCTTCCTAATCGCAGTCGTCCCACTTGCAATCTTCCCCGCGATTCTAATCTTGGGCCAGATCTACAAAGGTGAAGATTGGTGGAAAAATCAACTCAAAGAGGGTGGGATTGTTGCCCTTGCTGGTTTGACAATCACATTGTCACTGACTGTTTGGTTACTCGTCGAATTCCTAGTGCACCATGCAGAGTTCGGAGCACAGGGCACTATTTTCGATTGGATTCAATTCGAAGTCTTTGAGAGTGAAGCACTCGTCGGTACTTCGACATTGAGTTTCGGCCTTTGGATTGACAGTGTATCTCTAATGGTTCTCTTCGTCGCAGCCTTCCTCTGCTTCCTCATCTGTTGGTTTGCAATCGGTTACATGACAACCGATCCAATCAATGAAGATCGAAATCACCGATTCTTCGCTGAATTTATTCTATTCAGCATGGGTATGTTCGGGATGGTCCTTGCTGACAGCTTCCTTTGGCTATTCATATTCTGGGAAATCATGGGTCTGTGTTCGTATTTGTTGATTGGTTTCTACTGGGAGAAGCCCAGTGCTGCTGCTGCTGCCAAGAAAGCATTCCTCACTACACGTGTGGGTGACGTATTCCTCATGGTCGGCCTCTTCATGCTGTATGATTTGTATCACAGTCTTGAATTCGCAGTCATCTTTGGAGACCCCACAATGGGTGGAACCATCCAAGGTGCAGACCTACAATGGCCCCTTGTTCTGATGTTCATTGGTTGTGTTGGAAAGTCAGCCCAGTTCCCACTGCACGTTTGGTTGCCAGATGCAATGGAAGGTCCAACCCCAGTATCTGCTCTGATTCACGCTGCAACCATGGTCAATGCTGGCCTGTATCTTGTGGCTCGAATGTTCCCAATTTTCAGCGAGGCCTCGTTTGAAGGTGCATTGTCAGATGTGGCAATGCTCATCGCTTGGATTGGCGGAATCACCGCATTTATGGCCGCACTCATCGCGTTTGTAGCCAACGATATCAAACGTGTATTAGCCTATTCAACCATGAGCCAATTGGCCTATATTTTCACAGGATTAGGTGTTGCTTGTTGGTTTGCAAACGAAGGCTATGACAAGTATGCAATTGTTGCCTTTGGTGCAGCTCTGTTCCACTTGTTCAATCACGCGATGGCCAAAGGGATGCTCTTCATGGCTTCCGGTTCGGTCATCCATGAAATGCACCACGCGCACGATCATGCACACTTGTATGACGACGATGGTGATCACCACGATTTCGATCCGCAAGACATGCGAAACATGGGTGGATTGGCGAGTAAGATGCCGGTCACCAGCCTCGCCATGATGCTCGGCTCAATGTCGATTATTGGGATTCCACTAATCGGCGGATTCTGGTCAAAGGAAGGCATTGTTGCTCAGGCATGGAATGTTTACGCGAAAGGTGGCGAAATGATTCTCTTCCCAGCCATTTTGGTGCTTGCAACCGCTGGTATGACTGGATTTTACATGTCAAGAATGTGGTTTATGACCTTCGCAGGCAAGCCAAAGAGCGATGTTGTCAACCACGTGCATGAAGATACACAGTGGATCAAAACGCCTCTGGTGACCCTTTCGATTGTCACAGCCTTCAGCGGTTTTATCTTAGCTTGTGGTCACTTTGTCTACTGGCTAGCCGATCCAGGACATTCTCATTTCATGACAGATTTGATTGAACACCCAATCGATGCAATTCTGTACGAACTAGAGCATGCGTTCCTACCTGAAGACAACTTACTGAAGGTTGTAGGATGGACTGCAATCCTTCTTTCAGCAGGTGTAGGTCCATTCATTGCGGCTCGAATGCATGGTGGTCACCTCGCAGAAGGAGAGGAAGTATCTCGCCTCACATCATGGTTAATCAGTTATTCTGGCAGTGTCGGCCACACGGATATCGGCGAACTCTCAGAAGGCGGCTTGGCCACAGCTTTGCACAATCGCCTCTACATTGATGATGCCTACGAATGGGTCATTTCCAAGACGCTCATACCATTGGCGAAAATCTGTGCCTGGGTCGATAAGAATTGGGTTGATGGAGTCATCAAGGGAATTGAATCCGGTAGTCAATCAACCAGTACTTGGCTGCGTCAATTCACGACGGGCCGAGCCAGCGACTACCTGCTGATGGCCGCAGTAGGGATGTTGGTCATCGTTGGCATTCTATGGGGGGTGCTTTGAGTGGAAATTACAGAATTCATTACCTTGTTAGGAAATCCTCTGACCGTCCTGACCTTGTTGCCGATTACAGGTGCCCTGTTACTCATGCTCGTTCATTGGTTGGGCAATGATGAGAGACGCGAAATGTTGGCAAATCCGATTCGTTATACCAATCTTGGAATCGCCTTGCTAATGTTTGTCTTGGCCACCCTCATCGGCCTCGAAGAAAAATTCGGCATGGCCTGGGGCGAATATCTCTACCAAAATTGCGAAGTCGGAGCAGTAAGTACAGGTTCATGCACTCTGATTAGCAGTATCGGGGTCTCATGGCACGTCGGAATCGATGCGCTTTCATATCCGATGGTTTGGCTTACAACCCTCTTGATTCCAATTACCATGATTGTAGAATGGGATGCCAAGAAGGGCGCCTATTTCCACAGTCTCATATTGATGATGGAGGGTGCACTGATTGGAGTCTTTGTCAGTCTTGATCTGTTTGTCTTCTACGTCTTTTGGGAATTGACATTGATACCAATGTTCTTCTTGATCTTGATGTGGGGTGGCGAAGACCGGAGATATGCAGCTCAGAAGTTCTTCATCTACACATTTGCAGCCAGCGTCTTCATGCTCGCTGGCATCCTCGTGATGTACTTCAACAACGATGCGAGTTGGGTTGGAAACATTACAGGGAAATCATTCGATTTCGTCTTGATGGATACCAGTACGAATTTCATTGCCACTGAGGGATTGCGTAGTGTTGTATTCCTACTCATGCTGATTGGGTTTGCAACAAAGATGCCAAGCGTACCCGTACACACTTGGCTCCCCGACGCCCACGTCCAGGCCCCGACAGCTGGTTCAATGCTACTGGCAGGTGTCATGTTGAAGATGGGTGCCTACGGATTCCTTCGATTGGGCGTCACACTCTTCCCTGACCAAGTGATTGAATTCCAAACATTGCTCATCGTACTGGGAATGATTAGTCTGGTCTATGGTGCGATTGTCTGCCTTGGGCAGATGAACCTCAAGCGCATGGTCGCTTATTCATCGGTCAGTCACATGGGCCTAATTTTCCTCGGTGTTGCAACTCTACAACCTCTTGGAATCGCTGGCGCGATCTTCATGATGTTCGCCCACGGAATCATCAGTCCACTTCTATTCGCAGTGTGTGGTTCCTTCAAGCACCACTATCACACATTGGAAATCGACTCAATGCGAGGACTTGCACACCACAGCCCGTGGATGAGTGCACACATGATGGTCGGTTGGATGGGCAGCCTTGGATTGCCTTTGATGGCTGGCTTCGTCGCTGAAGTCGCCATCCTCATCGCTTTCTACATGGCCTTCGGTTGGTGGGTTCTACTACCTGCGGTTACACTCATTGTGACGGCAACATACTACCTTTGGAGTATGCAGCGAACCATCTTCGAAGGCAGTGGAGAGGCCCAGCTTCCTCCGACCATGCATGGAGATGAACCCCGGGACATCACATGGCATGAGAATACTGGAATGCTCATCCTAGGTGTTCTCGCAGTTGTCTACGGAATTTACCCAGACTTCTTCGGTATGTTTGAGATGATGTCAGATTGGGCGACACTCTTGGTAGAGAATGCCATTTTCCCACCGGAGGTGAACCCATGAATCTAGGTGCGCTGTTTAGCAGTACGGATATGGCCAGTACGCTCATTCCAGAAACGATTCTTCTTTTCGGTATCATTGCAATGATTATTGTGCCCAACCTTGGCAATGCAACATTCCGTTTGCCAATCCCTGGTAAGGCTTGGAGAATTCCTTACTTTGTTGGCGGAAAGCGATTTTCTTTCACCAGCGACCCACGTCTTCCTTCTGCAATTGCCGCATTCACCCTCTTTGCCTCGTTCATCACGGCTCTCTTGAGTCAGATGGGTGAAATTGGTGTGGCCGATTCTTGTATCGCGATGAGAGAAGGCGTGGCTAGAGCCGGCCCTGAATGGTGTTCAGGTGGCTCTGTAATTCTGGAAGTCAATGCCTTCAGCCGCTTGATGGAGATGATTTTCACTGCGGCACTACTGCTTGCAGTAATTGCCAATTGGGATCGTCTACCTGCAACCCCTCACCATCGCATCCCACTGAAGACACAGCGTGATGAAGTGGTTGAGAATCGACGCTTGCACCGCCTTCTCAACAACCGTCGACAAGTCGATTTTTCTCTACTTGTTCTCATGGTCGCACTTGGAATGTCAACCGTTGCCCTTTCCGCAAATCTGTTCATGTTGTTTGTGGGATTGGAATTGGCCAGTATGGCATCCTATGTTCTAGTTGCATTCAACAAGGAAACAAAAGTAGGTCCTGAAGCAGGTGTCAAGTATTTCATCGTCGGCAGCGTTGCCAGCGCAATCGGCCTCTACGGTATGTCGATGCTATACATTTGGAATGGAGACTTGTCAATCGCCAGTTTGCACAGTGCATGGACTACGGGTCCGAACGGAATGGCAATCATTGGTTTGGGTATGATGTTGGTCGCCTTCGGCTTCAAGGTCAGTGCAGTCCCCTTCCACTTCGCTGCACCTGATGCCTATTCTGGTGCGAGTGGTCCCGTTGCAGGCGTTCTATCTACTGCCAGCAAGGCGATGGGTTTTGTCGCATTGATGCGGGTTCTAATCGGAATCACACTGGTGGATGATGGCAGTGAATGGACTCTACTAATCGGAGTGATTGCTGCGATCACAATGACATGGGGTAACATCGCTGCATTGGGTAGCCACAACCCAAAGCGAATGCTCGCGTATTCGAGTGTTGCACATGCAGGATACATCTTGGCAGGTATTGCAGCCATTGGAGCACTTGGACCAGGTGAAGGAAGTGAGTTGATTGCAACTGCAATCATCTTCCACCTTGCAGTTCTGGTTACTTTCAAACTTGGAGCATTCCTTGTCATCACATTACTAGAATGCGAAGGCCGTGGCCATGAATTAGAGCATTACCATGGCCTTGCACGTCGAGACCCATTGATTGCCATCTCAATGATGGTCTTCATGTTCGCTCTCGCCGGTGTTCCACCGTTGTCCGGTTTCCTCTCGAAGTTGATGATGGTAAGTGGTATCATCTCCAGTACGGTTGGGGATGTTTCAGGCTCCAGTCTCTCGGATGCTATGGGGTCGATGTCGTGGGTCTTCTGGCTCGCCATTCTAATTTTCATTAACAGTGCAATTTCATTGTTCTATTATCTGCGAATTTGTGTGGTCATGTTCTATGATGATACGGACCGTCACTTGCGCCTTTCGCGAGCACCTATGATTCGTATTGCCATCATGCTCTGCACCATGGGTGCTGTTGTACTAGGCTTCGGGGTCTTGGCTGATGTTCTTGCTTCGGCGGCTCACGATGCTGCCATGGCTCTGTTTGGTTGAACCAATACCTTCCAATGGAACCCTTCTTTCACGCCTCCGTGTTTATGTAGGGTGGTCGATTCGGCGCCTTTGTTACCATGGGAAGACGTCGTGAGGAAACAGTCGATGAAGAACTTCTAGCCCAGCTAGAAGGTGATTCCAGCGACAAAATCAGAGTTGCCCTTCCGAACGAACGAATCAATGAGATGTTCGCCATCGCAGACCAAATTTTAGGTGGCCGTAGGGTTCGCGTTGTCTGTGCAGATGGTGAGACACGATTGGCACGAATCCCAGGGAAAATGCGTCGCCGACAGTGGGTCCGAGAAGGAGATTTGATCGTCATTCAGCCATGGGATTTCCAAGATGCCAAAGCCGACGTCAAAAAGCGCTACTCAAAGACCCAATCACTCTATCTATCGAGAAAAGGAGTCCTGCCCGAAATTGTAGATGTATTTGGAACTGGAACCGAAACATGGGATGACCTTGACGACTCAGGAATTTTCGCCTCCTCCTCACAAAATCAGTCCGCTGTAGAAGAAGTGGAAGATGTGGTTGAAGAAGAGGAAGTCGCAGAAGAGGAAACTGTTGTTGAAGAATCGGCACCTGCACCCGCTGCCGAACCAGAGCCATTCGATGATGTGTCTGATGATGACATCGACAGCCTGTTTGGGCCTGCTTAGGAGGTGAAAGCATCGCACGACGCCGCAAGGCTCGTCGCGAAGGCGATTCTAGGGATTGGACTGAATTGGGCGAATCATCCAATGTTGATTTGGATTCTGAACCAACTAAAAACGAGTTGTCCCTTGAAGCAGAAAATATTGCACTCGCTGAAGAAAAATGGAATGCAGAAGAAGATGAATTGTATCTACACTCGGAAATGGACAAGAAACAGGATTCTTGGTCATGGATGAAAGAAAAAAAATATTCTGCAATGTTCAAAGAAATTGAACACAAATTGCAAGGGGTTCTGGGAACTGGGAAATTTGAATGGGTCGATCGACGAGTATTCGATCAAGTATTCGATCAACGGACATTACTTGCTGTTTACAAATTGATGCAACAGGGTCATATCGATACCTTAGATTGGCCAATTGCTCGAGGCAAGGAAGCGCACGTATTCCATGCTACAACCCCAAACGGAGTTGCTGCTGTGAAGATTTTTCACACCAGTAATGCTGTATTCAAGGGACTTATGCAGTATATCGAAGGTGATCCCCGATTCGGGGGCTTGCGTCGTCGACATCATGAGTTGGTCAATATTTGGGTTCGCAAAGAGCATCGAAATATGATGCGCATGTCGAAACATGGGTTGCGTGTTCCAGAACCACATGCACTCTTCCGCAACGTGTTGGTCATGGATTATCTTGGGGATTCGGAAGGCCCAAGTCCAAGACTTCGAGACGTTGAAGTTGAAGATCCAGGGCCTGTTTTTGACGAACTACTCAATTGGATTCGAATTTGTTGGCATGAAGCAGATTTGGTTCATGCAGACTTTAGTGAATACAATATTTTGTGGCATCAGGGTGAACCACGAATCATCGACGTCGGCCAATCGGTCACCAAAGCACACCCGAGTGCTGAGGAGTTCTTGGTTAGAGATGTCACACGTCTTGTAGAATGGGCTCAGCGTCAAGGCGTTGAAGTCGATTTAGCAGAGTCAATGGCCAATGTGTTATACTGATCATTCCTCTCCAAATACAACGGATTCATCTTCTGCAAGTTCCATCATATCTTCCACAGCCTGAGTATCATCGGGATCGACTTGTGCCTCTTTGTAACGCCGTTCTCTCCTACGCCTTGCGGCATCGAGTCCAGGTACTAGAGCATCGAATCGACCACCGTCGTCCGGTGCATCAATTGATTCAAGGTTACGTGAGGCCATTCGCCTTTTTCTCCGCTCCGTCTCTAGATGTTTTAGAACGGATGAATGCTCAGCACCTTGTAACAATCTTTCAACTGCTTGGCTGGCCAGTGGCAGTGCTTCTTCATCGCCGATGATCACTACGGTTGAACCATAAATCACAATCTCGGCACCAGAGTGTTCCTCAATCAATTCCCGTATGCGTCCATTCCGTCCAATCAATCGACTTCGAATTCGTCTCTGTTGATTTGCATTTTTTCCTACATACTCACGCATATCGTGAAGGATTAGGTGTTGATCATCGTTGAGTAACTGTAGAGCTCTAGATGGATTCATACCACGTCCAATGGCTCGAATAACATCTGGAAATTTCATGCGGAGAATTGGATCAAAATCTTCATTCCAAACAACAGAAACATCACCACTAGAAGAATCGATGTGTAGTTTCGAATTGGTCGCTTCTTCCAATGCGCGCCGAGTCACACCCTTGCGACCGATGAGCACCGCGATGCGGTCCTGCGGGATTCGAGCCAAGCCCTCCATTGGCCCCGCGACCGTGGCCTCCTCTTTCAAGACGCCGCTTCAGGTCGATTGACCACACGGCTCACAAATAAGCCTGCAAGAAGCAAGAGAATCAAGTTCGGAACAAAACCACTGACCGAACCGACAACTTCTGGGTCTGCGGCTCCAATGAGGAGAAATTCCTCGTTATTTCCTTCATCACGCTCTGAAATTGAATCATCAGGATCGACGATTACTCTGAGGTCAAATTCACCTGCAGAGAGCAGGGTGATGTTCACAGAAATACTCTCTTGTTGGTCAATGAAACTATTTGCTGGAATCACCATAGAATACAATGTGGTCCACTGGGTCAATGAATCACGACTTGCCGGTGCACTCTCGACCCTCACAACCACACTGCCTGAATAGAATTCATTGGTTTCAATGGATGCTTCAAGGAGAACCGGATCTGCAGAACCAGCTCTGACAACCAATCTGTTGAGGGAGGCTTCGGAAATTGAAAAATCAAGACCGGGTAAGATGAGGAAATGAGATGCAGGCGTAGTCACAGTGTTACCAGCATCATCGACAAGTGTAGCACGAAGGGAGAGGTATTGACCCGCCCTTGTCGACCAATCAATGGCAGCCGATAGGTGATTTGAGGTTCCTGAACCCACACTGAGCCAATCCGATGAGATGTCGGGTGTGGTACCTGCTCCATTGGAATCAAAACCGTATTCGAGACTACATGAAGCGACGTCGATACCGGAATGGGCATCTGTTGCGTCTACCGTCACTGTCACCTGACCAGACAATGAATCTGTGAGTTCTGGAAGAATCCATCCGCCGGCAACAGGAGCAGTTCTGTCCGCCATGATTGTCACATTGTGCGCCTCGCCAATGTTTCCAACACGGTCCACAGCTCGGAATTGAATGGTTCGAACGCCTTCCTCAAGTGTCATCGAACCAAAACCAGCCGCTCCGATGTCGGACCATTCTGCAGTACTATCTCGCACATGATATGTGGCGATTCCAGAACCGCCATTGTCACTTGCCCCACTGGATAAATCATTGAAAATCAAGGTGGTAGCGGAAGTCCAAGTTCCAGCAGTAACTGAAAGTGAAGGCGTGCCAACATCTGGTCCACTACGATCGATTCCAATATGGATTGAGGTTTGGGCAGAGTTCCCCCCTTCATCAAAAACAGATAGGATGGGGTTCCAAACGCCTTCTGAAAGGTCACCTGGCGACCATGCCCACGTATTCAGTAGTGTACCAGGACCATCTTGAGCGGGGGTTCCTGAACCCGGCACACCAGTCAATGTCGCATGTGAGAGGTGGGAATCGGAACCAGTCCAATCGAAGTTTATGGTGTCGGATGGGTTGGATGTAAACCAAGCGCGATTAATTGTTGAAGAGCCATCACCAACCTCCGCTCCCGAAGTTGTCAATGTAAGACTCGTAGGAGCCGTATTATCAATCGTGAACGTCGGACTGAGAATCCAACCCGTTGTCGTTGAATTCGCGAACGTCCCTTCGATCCTTAACTGATAATCTCCATCGGTGTGCACACTGGTGTCCCATGGAGTCAACCATGGGGCTGACGTAATGTTGGCAATCGGTGACCATGTTGAACCATCGGACACCTCCACATTGATGTAATCCATACTGACGACATTCGTTGCACGAACCGTGTATGTGCCGGATAGAATTTGTCCAGCTCCGGGTCCGCCACTGAAGTCTAAATCATCACTTCTACCCGAGGATGCACTGACTGCAATCCATGCACCGTGGGGTACGAGACACAGTAGAATCACCACGGATGTGGCAAGAATGAATCGGCGAGATAGCATCGGCACCAATCCTCCCACAATATGCACCGTCCTTCAAGGCTTTCCAATGGGACCCGTAACGTTGGCACTTGCTGGGGGTCTTCGGGTGCTTTCGGGAAGCAGGTTTGAAGTGCCTCGCCTGCTCTCCTAAACCCATGGAGAGGACACCACTGGCACAAATCTTGTGCGCCCTACTCTTCTTAGCACCCATATTGGCGATTTCTAGCCCTGTTAGTGCTGAATTATCGGGGAATGTTGCTTTCAGTACGGATGGCCTTTCAATGAGTCCTTCAACCGCGGTTGAAGGAGGGGATGTGACATTCACTCTTTCTCTTCAAAATGTGGCGAATACCATCGCTGAAAATGTAGTTGTAGAATTTCACAAAAACACTTTCCAAATGGGCAACCCAGCATCATTACAGATTGTAGATGTCAATGCTAGTTCGTTCAACGATGTGGATTTTGTTTGGTCAAATATCGCGTGGGGCGATGGTGAGCAGACACTGATTATTCGAGTCAACCACAATGATGATCCAAAAATCATCTCTCATGATTTCGATGTCGACGGACTTGCCAACTTGCGATTCTCACACTTTGAACTATCACCTGCAACTGGTGCGCACGAGGGTGATCCGATTCAAATCCAAATCGAGGTAGAAAACGCTGGACATGCTGATGCTCCAGCCAGCCATCTGGAATTGACAGTCGCTGGGAGTGCGAACCTATTGAGTGTCTCAGGATTACAAGCGGGCGACAGTGTTTGGATGAATCAATCCGCCACAGCTCCAGCGGCAGGGACATACGATGTATTCGGTATCGTCAATGCTGATAGCGGTGACAATATTGTGGAATCAACCACTGCTGACAATTCAGAATCACGTTCCTTGATTGTAGATACATTACCTGACTACCGGCATGCAGATGGCCCAACCGTTACCGCTTCAACAGGTTTAGCAGGTCCTTGGACGGTCAGTGGAACCATTGCTCGGGATGGTGGGGATGGGACGTCAAACGCGCCTCTTGAGATTCGAATACAGGATGGAATTACCCTCGAAGTCGTCAATTTGCAATTCACTGATGTAGATGCATTCGCTGAATATTCAGCCACGATTACATCAGGGGATTTGACAGACACAACCCCTGGTGATGTCCACATCGATTTGGAAATCGATCCGACGTTGAGTACCCCTCAGTCGAATTCATTCAACAATTTAGAATCAACAACTTTGACCATTTATCAAGAACCGAATGTGGTGGTTACAGGCGCATCTCCAGCAACCCCAACCACCGTGCCAGGCAACATGGTCACATTCACAGTGACCTTGCAGAATGTTGGGATGGTGGATACCAAAGGCGTGTTATCAGCAACATTTGATGGCCAACCACTAACTCCTCAGAACATCACGATTCTTTCATCGAATACAGGGAACGAGGGGCAGTATAGCGCAACCTTCACCGCGTTTGCAGACGGTTTGACACGAGACATACCATTTGAGGCAAGTTGGGTCAAGACACCTGGTTTTTATGATCGATTAGAGACGGATAACACCGTTACCAGTTCCGTTCGTTTGATATCGAATCTGCAGTTACAGTTCCTCCTCAATACAGAAGGATGGACGCCAACGCCTCCATTGTATGCCGGTTACAGTTATCTTTACTCCATCGATGTGCGGGCTCAAAGTGGGGCGGGAGACGAAACATTCGATTGTGTCGATCGTTCTACAGGTACCATCTTAGATACAACACCAGTATTGGAATTCAGTAATGAGGGACAACAAACAATCATCTGTGAAATCACACCAAATCAACCAGGGCAAATCGAACTTGCAATTCAAGCCCATGGCTCAAGTATACAGGCACCTCATGCGAAGGTCTGGTCAGTTGAACAGGATGGTGGTGCCGAAATTTCAGATGGTAGTGATTCATCATCAATCATTCTGTTTGCAATCGCCGGCCTGGTTGCATTGGGTGCGTTTGTGGGAGCCGTTGTTCTCACACGACGTGGATTGGCAGATGCAGATCGTGAAACATACGATTTGTGTCCAGCATGTGATGGTGAAATTGAAGGCGATGAAGATATCTGTCCGCACTGTGATTTCGACCTGCGGGTCGGTCGCGCTAAATTCCACGATTGTACCGAATGCAATTCAACCATCCCTTCGATGCTAGAACACTGTCCATATTGTGGTGCTGAACAAGATCTCGGGGCACATTATACTCGACGTGAACGCAAATTCAAACCCTTGCCTGTCGAAGCCGATGAAGTACCTCTAGAAGATGAAGAAGATGAAGATGAGATTGTTCGAGGTTCCGAAGGGTTCGATCAACATACAGGTGATCTTGGATTCGATGAAGAACAGTGGGAAGGCGAATGGGATGAGAATTTAACGGAGGCCGAGACCTATTTCGATGACAAGGAGGCAGCTCGTATCGCTGCCGAATCAATCGCTGCCGAAGGTGAGGAGGCTGAGGACACGGTTGGAACTACCGATCTCAGCGAAGTTATGGATGAAATGCCAGAGCACGACCTTGATGCCTTCCTAGGCGATGTCAAATCACGACAACATATCTCCGATGAAGATGTGGAGTTGACTGCTTCCGATGCAAATTACCGTGAACAAATATTCGAACTCACTGGTGAAGACGGCGTTCTCCCTGGACAAGAGGTGAATGTCGACGCAATGGTCGATAACACGGTGGTCGGCAATGAAGTCCGTTCTGCCAGTAGTGATTTCACCATCCAAGATGAATCTGAACCTAGTGTAGATGCCGATTCGACGCCTAAATCAGATTCAGAGGAAACCAAACCGAAACGTCGTGGCGTTCGTCGTCGTAAGAAGGAAGAATAAGCATTCATCAAGCCGTCACACAGAAATGTAAACCCCTGCACCCGAATGTTGAGGAGAAGGTGTGTCTACCCTACGTACGAAGACGATGAGCGGCATCATGGCCGTTCTTTTCGTATCCTTGGCAATGCCTGGTTGTCTATCTCTCGTTCTCGGTCGGGAAATGATGGAAGGTGCCAGAGGTCTCCCTGAAGTCAAGGAAACACCCACAGAGTATGACCTCTCGCACACATTCGTCGTCGATGGTTCAGAACTTCTACCAACCCAGACTCAGAAAACCCTCTTCACACCAATTCCTGTGGATGATACTGTTCAAGGCGTTGTCATCAACTTTGAAACAACGGTGAATTACCACCTCGGTGACTCTGACATTCGATATGTGCAAGTTGAGTTGCTTTCTTGTGAAGACGATGGGTCCGGGAATCCAATCAACTGTGATGAATCCAATCCAATATACGATGTCATGGCCGACAACGGTTCTTATGAGCCTGAAAGAATCGAATTAGATCGAAATGAAAATCCGTTTGATAGTGGTGTCTGGAGCCTCACGGTCGATGGACGAGGCACCGGTTGGAACACAGGCCTAACGATTGTTGACGATCAAGATTCTTGGACTCTGGTCGTCACCGTCATCCGCCCTTGCTTGGCCTTCCCCGACGACGATTTTGAGGAATGTACGCCCACCATTGAATTTGAGTAATCAAATCAAACTCTGAGGGCAACTTGCTAGACGTGAACAATTCCGGCACTTCCCTTCTCTCTCATGGTTCCTCTTCGCTCCACCTTCAACCATGAGTCGTTGAACTTCCTGAATTGATTGATAAAGATCAGTTTTTCCAGTTTGGTCCCATGCGACTGTGAACAGTGAATCTCCGCCATAGCGAAGAATTCCATATTCTGGTTCAGAGTTCGTTGTTTTACTCACGAGATGGAGATATGCTAGCAATTGCATTCGATGACTATCATGCGGGTGAACCGGTATTTTCCCAGTTTTCTGTTCAACAGGGATGAATTGGTTGTCAATCTTGACGATTTGATCGGGTCGACCGCGGAGTCCAATGTCTTCATCGATGAGTAAGGCTGCCTGATTTGAGTCGTCACTATATGCCAATTCTTCAGACTCAGACAACCCAGCTTCTTTCTTTGCATCCAATGCCTCTCGATCTTTGATCAACACTCGATGCAATTGCCATGCAGAGAATAGCAACCAAGCCAATGTGAATACAATCAGGGCGAATGTCAGAACAGTTCTATTTTCAGCCCAATAGATGGCCAAACCATGCAAAGCAACAGCAATTGATGCTACGAGCAATCGAAACTCGGTCACACCACCTTCACCGATTCCACTTGCATTCATACTTCCAATGGTGGAGCCTTCAACGCTTTCCGTTAACCCACTTGCATCGATTTCAGGGGGTTGTGCCAATCCAAAGGGTTTACCCAACCATCTACGCCATGGCAAAGAAATGAGCATGATCGCCAACAACAACCAAACTACTGCTAAAACGATGAGGTAGCGCCCTACATCTTGGATGAACTCTTCAGGAATAGTTCCTTCATTTACAAAGAAGAATGCAGCCGAATCAGCGGAAAGTGCACAAACAACAGTAATCCACCAAGTCCAAATTACAAGTTCTTGAGATGCCTTGGCTTCAGAGTTTTTGTAATCCACCATCTTCTTGTGAATACGGTCATGTTCTCGCATCCCTTTCTGCAGTGCTTCACCCTCTCCGCTGACTCCTGCTTTCGACAATTGCCAGGAGACTGGACAATATGTGTGTCTTTCCAAATCGGATGCGGATACGGGCAGGGTTTCACCTTTGACATTCTCCCAATACCCATCCTCTCGGCGCTCTCCTTGTGCGATTGCGCCTGAAAGGTCTAGGGCGACTTCCACCGATTGTGCCTCGCCCATGATTGAATCGGAGTCCACTGAAAGTTAAGCGTTTTCCAGCCCTGTCTCGCCTGTAAGTTGAAGATTTGGGAAATGCCTCTATTCGGGATACTGCGTCTGAAAATCTCACGTGCGAGAGCGAAGCGGTTATGAAGAGAGGGTGGGTGGCGAGGCCGCACGAGGCTTCGAAATGACCGAATCAATGCTGCTACCTCAGGAAACCTACCTGGTTCACAAGGTAAACATCGGTGCTCTCCAGAAGAGTGCAGACATGAAACCTTTCCTCAGTGATGATTCTGATGGAACAGGTTTGCACTTGATTGATTTGGAGCAAACTGACGCTCGGATGAGAATCGTTTCACAATTCCTCAATCGCTTTGATCCAAGTCGAATTCTCGTAGTGAGTGCACGGCAGTACGGACAGCGACCTGCACGTAAGTTTGCTCAAGCGATTGGCGCCATGCACATCGTGGGGCGCTTCATTCCTGGAACACTGACCAACCCACGTCTGCGCACTTACATCGAACCTGAACTAATTGTCGTAACAGATCCTCAGGCCGACCAACAATCCCTTTCGGAAGCAGTTAGCACTGGATTGCCGGTTGTTGCAGTCTGTGATGCGAACAACAACCTTCGAAATGTTGACTTGTGCCTCCCTGCAAACAACAAGGGTAAGCAAAGTTTGGCTCTTATTTACTGGCTCCTTTCGCGAGAAGTTCTCAAGGTTCGCGGCACCATGGATGATGAAACATGGGAAACCATGCAAGATGTTACCGAATGGGAATCCACTTTCTGAGTTCTCTCAGTGAGGTGGAACTGTGTCGGAACAAGTTCCATTGTTCCTCGCACCGATGGCTGGCGTAACCGACGTAGCCTATCGCTTACTTGCTCGTGAAGCGGGCGCAGATTTCACCGCAACCGAATTCACTGCCGCTAGTGGACTCAGTCGGAAAGATGCCAAATCATGGGCTAAGGTCGAAACACATCCTAGAGAATCACCATTCATTCCCCAGATTTTTGGAGGCATAGAAGATGAGATGGTTGAAACTGCTCGTTTATTGTCAGAGACTGCTGACGTCATCGATCTGAATTTTGGTTGCCCTGCACCTAAAGTTACCAAAACCTGTGCTGGTGCTGCAATGATGGGTGACCCTGACAATCTGGTGTCCATGGTGTCGCGTTGTATCGAGGCGAGTGACAAGCCGGTCTCGGTGAAGATGCGGTTGGGCACAGGGCAAGGATCCATCACAGTTCTAGAAATTGCTGAGCGTTGTGCTGAATTGGGAGTTTTGAGAATTTGTGTACATGGGCGGACATTGGCTCAGAAATACCGGGGTGTGGCTGATTGGGATTTGATACGTCAGGTCGTTGAAGTCGTCGAACCATATGGTGTACCAGTCATTGCCAACGGAGACATTGTCGATTCCCGTAGTGCTGAATCATGTCTCGAAGTTACAGGTGCATCAGGCTTGATGATTGGTCGTGGCGCCATTGGTGACCCGTGTATTTTTGGTCGGATCAAATCAGAATTGGGGTGGGAAGAATTCGAAGCTCCATGGGGCGATGCAAATCAAGCAGGTCAGAAGCACTGGGCATGGAACCGTTACGTCGAATTGGTGGACGAAATAGGTGGACCCTATGCGGCTCGAAACATGAAGCAGCACGCGATTTCATTCACCAAAGGTCTACCCGGGGGACGCGAATTACGCCCTCATCTTCATGCAATCAAGGATTTTCGCTTGATTGGGGAACCTCTCAACATCGCCTTGGAAGCCTTCTCCCAACGCCGCCATAACACATTGATGGTCACGGAAGCGATTGAAGCCGCAGCCACAGCTTCGGAGGCTGGAGGCTGGCGCCGATGACCGATACTCGACGAGGATGGTTCGGCATTGGAATTCTATCGCTGATTTTCGTCGCACTTCTGATTCTCCAGATGGTTTCTCCCTATCTGGGCTGGAGTGACCCAGATGTTGAGGAAGGTTTCGCGATCGAAGAGGTGGTCAGTGGCATTGGAGGCCCAACCTGTCTCGAATGGGTTTCAGATAGCGATTTACTTGTCTGCGACCGAGATGGCGATGTCATCCGGTTGTTGAATTTCGATCTTAGTTCGAATGACTGGGAGCCTACACAAGATAGTTTTACTCTGTTGACCGAAGTACACGAACCTCATGACATTCTGATACTTGATGACCACATCCTCATCTCTGAGCGGGGTAAATTAACTCGTATCAATCAGACACTTCTCGATTCCACTTTGAATGATGCCCCTCGGTGGACCCTCATCGATGATGTGCCTACTGGCAACCATCAGACGAACAATCTTGACGTCATGCCCAATGGTACAGTCATTTGGCACGTTGGTTCAACCTGCAACATTTGTGATGAGGTTGATGAGCGCAATGCGGCCTTGCTATGGGTGAATTCAAGCACGGGCACACACGGTGTGCTCGCAAGTGGTGTACGAAATTCTTTCCATGGAATTTGGGTGCCTGAGATGGGATATGTATTCAGTGACAATGGTCGAGATTGGGAAGGCGATCATCCTCCTGAGGAGATTAACCTGCTTATCCCCGGCGAGAATTATGGCTGGCCGGACGATGATCCAGATCATCCTGTGCCGGAAGGGACGATTGGGCCAATCGCCACATGGACGTCTCATTCGAGCCTGAACAATCTAGCGTATAGGCCACCCAACTCTTCCTTCCCAGGTGGGAGCCATACCGTGTATGCTACCGTGTTTGGCTCTTGGAATACCATCGTTCCTGTTGGCCATGAAATCGTGCGTATCGATTTCAATGAGAATTCGAGTGCACCACAAGGTTGGTCCTCCGAAACCTCGGTATTTGCCTCAGATTTGAGTGCACCATTGCCGATCGCATTCCATCCCAATGGGGAATTCCTGTTCTACACAAACTTCCTCGATGATGGAACACTCTATGTCATTTCGTCAAGTTTAAAGTGAGTTTAATTTGCATCTCTCGCTCCCCTAAAGTCGCAGCGGAGAAATTGGTTTACTTATTTATTAAAAAACTATCCAATCACTTTTTCGATTGTTTCGGCCACTCTCTTAATGCGTCTAAAACTCCGGTCTGCCTTGGATAAAACACGCTCACAAATCTGATTGGATTTGGCACCGGGCAACCTCCAACCGATGGGTAATTTACCACCTAACAAGTTGAGTAAAACCATCTGTTCATTAGCCGGGACCGTGGCGAAATTTTTCTCACATGCAGCCACATTAAACGAATCTCCCTCCAAAGATTTGATGACTTTCTTCGCGACTTTTTCATCGATTCTAGAGAGGCCCCCTTTCTTCATCAACCAATCACTACCTCTTCGGGTATGCTGTGTTTGCAGAGCTGACCACAATGTTACGGGAAGCCGATCAAGACGAGGGATTCTTTCTGCAAGTCCTGCGGCTCTGAACCGGTCGAGTGTACGGGTGAGGCGTGGGCGTGTAGTACCCCATTTTTCCAATGCCTCATCCAAAGAAAGTGGTGCATGCGCATTGAGAAGATGTTCAAACATCAGTCGTCCAAGGGGGGCACTTCCATCAGCAGGTCTTCGAACTCGATCACCGAGTAGGCCAAGATCAAGCAGGAATGCATCCATTTCATCTTGCCCTTCGATGAGAGGGGCCCTGCCACGTATTTGGATGTGGAATGGCGCCTCATCTTTTTTCTCAGATGCAATCGCCATCCTTGTCTCACTTTCTGTCATCCATCCTTCTAGACTTCGAAGGCGTTGCTGCAAAACCATTCTTGCTTCTGTAGCCATGAGTTCTACCGCATTGGAAAGAGAACCATTTCGGAGATGGTGTACACGCCAACCATCACGATTCACGGCTGCTGTGAGGCCACATTCGTTGAGTTTACTCAATTGGTATTGAATGGCGGTGGGGGAGAGTCCCAATTCATCCCCCAACGTTTGCGCATCCCACCCTTCACCTGGGTTTGCAAGCATATGTTCGCATAGAATTCTGTGTATGGGGGAATGTATTCCCTCACCAGTCCATTCATCACCACTGCGGCGTACGAATTGCAGCGTATCGAGGATCCAACCAACCAGTTGATTGACATCACGACTGCCCGCAGGTGCAGGCTGTTCAGCCAATCGCATGTTCAGCATAGGCAATGTCCGTAGCGGGGGGGCTCAAAACCCCTCCGACATCAAAAGCGACTCAGACCTAACTATGTCGTCCAGGACGCAAGAGCGGAGTTACTCGGGAAGTGGACGTTCATCCAGCCATTCATACTGAACACCAGAGGCCTGTAACCCTTCAAGGTGAGGTGCCAACTTGAGTTCATGACTGTGAACAATACCACGTCTGCGCAAAACTTTGATTGCAGAATGCACAGTTGCTCGGGAGCGACCCAATTCCCGACTGAGTTCAGCTTGACTTTTGGGGAGTGGTGTCTTCATCAAACGAGCCACAACGATACGCTGAGCACCGGATAAGCCAACAGGCATCATTCGAGCCGCCCTCTCAGAATCTCCTACGTTCATTTCTTTGAGAATTTCAATCTGCTGTGGTGCCCCTGCATAGTGACAAGATCGTCCATTGACGGGAACCACAGTAATCGATCGATTGGCTATGAGTACATCGAGGTGATGGCGAAGCGTGCCATTTGCAGCACCCAGTTCACGTTGTAATTCACGATAGGCCAAACCAGGTTGTGCATCAAGGACCTGTAGAACTCGTTGCCGAAGTGGGTGTTCCCACGGGTTGGATGCTTGGGTAGAAATCACTCCAGAAGCGGTCCAATTCCAAGGCATGACGGCACCAAGACTAGCGCCAACTGCAGCCACCCCAGCCATGAGCCAAGGGCGCTGACGGTGCCATTGCTGTAGCAGTGCCATCGAATCTCTTTGGGTTCAGTGCTTATTGAAGCAATTGGTCCAGTGTTCGGACACTGAGAAGCCTATGTACGACTATTTTTGTTGAATAGAACCTTTATGCAATTTCATGTAAGCAACGAGAGGCCCTAGCAACCTACCTGCAGTCTGTCCATGATCGGTCAAGCGATACGTGACACGAATTGGAGGTCCATCGACAACGATTCTGTCAATCAATCCATTCTCCGTACATTTCCTTAATTTATCAGAGAGAGTTCGACTTGAGATGCCAACCAACAATTTTCGCAATTCATTGAAGCGCCTCTCGCCCGCGATGTATAATGTTGCGAGAATTTCAATCGTCCAGCGACTTGTGAATACGTCTAGGGCTTCAACGGAGGCTTCAACTTCCCAAGCAAGGTTATGTTCTTCACTTTGATGTTCAGTGAATATTTGACGTATTCTAGCACCCATTCCTTCAGTTGTCACAATACTTGAGTCGACTTCTTTCATGTCATCATGTGGTAGAATCATCGGGGGTTCAGGCATATTTCCATCTCGGTGTTACGAATGTAACATGGTGTGGAAGTTGCACCTTAATTTAAACTTTACAACTCCACGGTCTAAATATGACGGGCGACAACGGTTTACTATCCACACTGGTTGGAGGTATACACATGGATGAATGGCTAAAAAATTGGATTGATGAATGGGAAGTAGGATATGATGAACTCGAGGCTGCCAAGAAGGACAAACTAGAGAGCAGGCCAAGGACAAATTTGTTCCTCAGGATTTTCGCTAAGAAAGAGAAGGTGGATGCATGATTTTGGCAGGTATCGTTAATTTCTATCTTCAGGCAATTTCGTATTGGAACTCAGCCAACCTGGATCACCATCGGCGATTAAAGCACTAATCAGCCATTTGTGTAAGTTGGTCGGCGGCCTTCGATGAGGGCGGAGAGTCCCTCCAAAGCATCTGAAGTGCCAAAGATGTCTTCCAGATTTGCCAACTCTAGTGCAAGTCCTGCTTCGAGATTATCTCCAGTCTCAACAGCAGAGTCGAGTAATTCACTCGCCATTCGTAAGGCGATTGGAGCGGTACGACTCAGAGATTTCAATTGACGACCTACATTTCGATCTTCAGCATCAAATCCATCAGGGCAAGAACCGGTCAGAAGTCCAGCCATGTTTCCATCGCTGTAGAATGCACTTGCAAATGCGGATACAGGATGTTCAGGATTTCGCGGTTGGCCAGTATATTTGTTCGCTGGTTTTCCAGAAGTATCAATCGATTGAACAGTTGCAGTAACTTCAGCAGGTTCGACCAAATGGGTTAGGATTCCAAGAGCATGTGCGGTTTTAGAATCGACGAAATTTCCTGCAAGAACAGCCCAACGAGCGGCTTCAACTCCACAGATCCGAACGGTTCGTTGAGTTCCACCCAATCCAGGATAGATTCCGATATTGGTTTCTGGGAATCGGAATTGGCTACGTCGAGTCCCAACTCGGTAATCACAAGCCAAAGCCAATTCAAGACCGCCGCCTAGCGCCAAACCAGTGGTCAAGGCCACAGTCGTCTTCGGGCTGTTTTCCAACTTGTTCAATACATCATGGCCAGTGGCTGTAAAATCGTAAATATCGGGGAAAGAATTTGCGCGGATTTTATCGACAAAGAATTTCACATCAGCTCCCGCGACGAAGGCCTTACCGGCTCCTTCTAAGACGATGGTTTTCACAGAAGAATCTGAATTTAAATCATCTAGAACAGCCCCCAATTGGGTGACCAGAGTTTCATTCAGTGCATTCATCGCTTCAGGTCGATTTAGGCGTACGGTTGCGACCCCATCGGTTTGTACAACATCGACAAAATTGAATTCCCAATCATGGCCAGATTCAGCTTTCATTGCAAAAAATGGAGGTAGATCAAATTCTGCGAGTTCAGCATAGGAACTGGCCATCCGATGGGCTTCTTCAAGACCGAGTGCATTCATGATTTCAAACGGTCCATTCATCCAACGAAGACCTACTTTAGCGCCACGATCCACGTCCTCCATCGAGCAAATCTCTTCAGCGACAATTTGTGCGGATACGGCGAAGACTTGTCCTAGCAACCGTTCAGCGATGATTTTCGCGGCATCTTCATTGCATTCGGTTTCATCATCGATTTCCCACATTACGCCTGATTCCACGAGATCTTGCAGGGACTTCGCACCGGTATATCGCGGTGTTTCGAGTTGCTCTGCTAGGTAGTTGGTCGAGTGTAGAGCAATGGGTGGACCTGTCAGGTTCATCAGTGCGAAAGGACCCATGCCGATATCGAAAGCGGCGCATGCGACAGCATCGATTTGTGCAGTCGTCCCCACTCCTTCTTCCAAGAGTAAGCAGGCTTCATTGAGCCAAGGTACAAAGAATCTGTTGACCACAAAACCAGGACGGTCTTTGCAAACAATGACAACTTTTCCTAGCATCTTACAATATTGCTCTACACGTGCAATGGTTTCTTCACTGGACAATTCTGAGGGGATGACTTCGACCAACCGATTCTTTGCAGGGTGGTAGAAAAAATGCAAACCGACGAATCGATCTGGCCGTGCGGTTGCTTCGGCCAATGCATTGACACTGAGGGAGGATGTATTGGATGCAAGGATTGTCTCCTCGCCACAGGCTTCGTCTAGAGTGTTGAAGACAGCGGTTTTGACATCGAAATCCTCGAAAACAGCTTCAATGACTAAATCTGTATCTGCAGCAACATTTTCGACACCGACAACACCAGTGACACGCGCTAGAATTTCTTCAACTTGATTTTCAGAGAAGATTCTACGTTCTACAGCCTCACCAAGTAATTTGGCAATCGTATTTTGTCCACGGTCAACCCATTGTTGTTCGCGGTCAACCATTTGCACGGGAAATTCTTCTTGCGCGGTCTTCTGAGCAATACCGCTACCCATGTTTCCGGCACCGACAATTGCTACTGTCTCGATAGGCTTCATGGGCGTTCGACCGGAATACGCCTCATGAATTCAACGGAACAGCCGAGAGGGATGAAGCATCAGATTCAAACCCCTTTCCTGTTGTGTCCCCCTCATGGTCTCAGAGTCAGACTTCATCGCCGCCTTCCAAGCATATCATGATGCATTGGAAGATCCATCTGCAAAAGTGGAGACAATCCGTCCTCTGGTCAACGACCATTTGGAACAATTGATTGGGCGTTTGCCAGGAGCTACAGTACAAAATGCAGCCCGACAAAGAGCGATGGCGGAGTTAGACCGAATCGAAAGTTTGGCCAAAGAAAAGGCCGTTGATCTTGCAGAGGAGATTGAAGAATTTGAAGAAGAAGTCAAAACAAAGATCCCGGCTCCCACTCAAACTACGATTTTCGTCGAGCCAGAAAACCCCGAAGTAGGCACGCCATTCACCGTCGGTTTTTCCGGCAGTTCAGGCTCACCCCAGGCATGGATTGGAATCTACGCTTCTGGCGCCCCTCATGCTGAGCATGGAAGTAACTGGGCATACGTCAGCGGAACCCAACAACCCGGCGAGGGCAAAACAGCAGGTTCAGTCACTTTTTCAGGAGATCAGTATCCAGCAGGGAGTTTTGATGCTCGCTTGTTCCGTGACAATGGCCACGAGATGATGGCATCAGCCACATTCACAATTTCGGCTCCACCAGAACCGGAACCAGAACCGGAACCAGAACCGGAACCAGAACCGGAACCAGAACCAGAACCGGAACCTGCACCAGAACCAGAACCG
>NTJU01000015.1 GCA_002457195.1 Marine Group II euryarchaeote MED-G33
AAGTCACAAAATCAGGCGTCATGGCGACCAACACATTGCGCGTTTCTGGAGACCGCGCCAAGGATAGCCAGGAACTTGCTGTCGCGGACCTTTCCACTGCGCTAGAAGCTGCAGATGGCCTCGCTTGGCTCGACATGAGAAATCCTGATGCAGATGAGCGGAAATGGTTGCTCGCCCAGGGGTACCACGAGATGGCAGTTGAGGACTGCTTCAAGGAACCAGTTCCCAAAGCCTACGTCTACGACACACACCGGTTCGTCATCGTACGAGCCCGTGATGCCGACAAAGAAATCGATACTGAGTTCCTTTGTGTATTCGTCACCGATGATTTACTCGTGACCGTCCGTCATTCAGCAATGCCATCAGTGAATAATTTCGCAAAGCGATTTGGTTCTCGAAAAATCCAACGCAGGGTTGAACTGGGTGCAGAATACCTACTCTACGAAATGCTAGATGCGATTGCAGATGACTGGCATCGAATCCTTGGTGGATATTCTGCGAGGATTGACGAACTTGAAGATCGTGTTTTTGACCCGAATACAAGGCATCCTGATTTGCTTCAAGACCTACACGAACTCAAGCAGGATTTGCGTGAAATCACAAAATCCGTCGCCCCTTTACATGAAGTGGTCAGTCGAATGATGCGTCCTGATCAAGATTACATCACCGAATCTTGCATGATTTATTGGCAAGACATCTTTGATGTTCTAACGAAACTCAAAAATGACGTTGAGAACTACAATGCGGGAGCTGCGAGTACACGAGATACCTATCTTTCACAATCCACAATGCGTTTGGCTGAATC
The DNA here is from genome assembly GCA_002457195.1 of Marine Group II euryarchaeote MED-G33. Taxonomy (GTDB): domain Archaea; phylum Thermoplasmatota; class Poseidoniia; order Poseidoniales; family Thalassarchaeaceae; genus MGIIb-P. The sequence goes on from NTJU01000015.1 coordinate 806, forward strand.
ACAAGCTGAAGCCAACGACGTGATTCGAATTCTGACAATTCTAGCGACCTTGATGTTCCCAATTACCGCAATCGCCTCGATCTTCGGAATGAATATCGAAGTCTTCGGAGCATCGTCTGAGATGTTTGGTCTCGGGCAAATCGTGGGGTTGATGGCGTTGACCAGTGCCGGTATCCTCGGCTACTTTGTCTACAAGGGCTGGCTTTCTCGCTAGTCTTCGCGCTTGCGTGATTGTCGAGCTTCGACCTCTGCCAACTTGGCTTTCAAGCGACTGCGGAGAAACCAAACGCCGATCGAAATCCCAACAATGTTGACAATAATCACTGAGAGTGGGATGTCCAGAGCCAAATTTTCACCTCACAATGGTGGAATCAAATCGATGTCAATATCACCTTCAGGGATTCCAATACAAGTTAGAACTGCACCGTCTTCAATGAGATCTTCATCAATTCCTGGTGGCAATATTTCTGGCATTGACACCGAACCAGATTTGATTCGACACATACAGGTTCCACAATTTCCTGATGTACAATTACGCGGAATGTCGATACCGATGGCTTCAGCCAAATCGAGAAGGGGAGTTTCCGGTTCGATTTCGGTCACTCCAAGAAGAAGTTGACCACGATAGAAGCGGACCATCGCCATACCCAACCCCACCACATGCCTCAATTTAATTCATCAGGCGCCTGAAGGTTGTCTAATTGTAACCAATATCGTCCAAGTATGAATCCCAATGTGAATGCTGTAACGTGGCCCAAGACAACATACATCGATGCGCCCTCGTAAATGTAAGCATTCCAAAATTCGAATCCGAAATAGAATGATGCACCAACAAATGGACGTTTAATTTGAGAAAATAATACCCCTAATACCCCGAATAGACCCACAGAACCACCCATGTAATTTCTGCCATTCAAACCAAAATCAAACCAATCATCTGTAGAATCTAGATGGTGGCCAGCGTAGAGGTACAATGTAATGATCAATGCGACCAAACAATGGACACTGAACAGAGCAATCATCGCTCTCTTGGTCCCAATTCGAACCTCTGCGCTCTGCAGGAAAACAACGATGACTACAACCACCAACAAGATGTGATCTGAACTGTTGTGAAACCAAATAGAGGTGAACAATGAAAATACATACAGATGTGGGGCTTCAGTTAGATTGTATGGCCACAAAGTGAAGTTGCAAATGACGGCTTCAGCCGATGTTGCACAACTTCTAGACCCCAATCCAAGCATGGCATACAAGACTCCTATAATCAACAGATAACTGATTGTAAATCTTCGAGAATTCAGAGCATCACTCCAGCCCATGTTCGTACCTTGACCATCTTGCCATGGCCAAACCATAGGCCAAGTTGGCCGATTTGAATCGCTCATTCTTCTTCATCTCCCTGGTGAGGCAATGGCGCAGTATTTCGAAGCCAGAAAATTGAAACCAATAACAAGCAAACGCAAATCAATTCTACAATGAAATAGGATTCATCCCCATAATGTCGTTCAACGCCTGCAAATACAGTATCAAGGATGAACCATTCTAAATGGTGGAGATGAAGATTCTCGTAAGCATAAACACTCATGCATCCATCGGGAAAACCATCTTTTGCACAAGAAATACTTCGCAGAATCCAGTGATCCCAAATATCGTAGGATAATGCTGCGAGGATTCCATATCCATAGCGTCGGTCGTTTTTGAGGGCCCAATAGATGATGGCGATTCCACCCGCCATCCAAAACCAAAATACAGATTGGGAGAATATTGAGCCAGATGGGTTTCCATCGTGGTAAGTGAAAATTGCCAATGCGTCGATGACTGCGTGTGAAAGGAAGGCGAGGACGATGCCGATGGCCAACCAATTCTTGTTGCCACGTGAAACCATCCAACCGATGTGGATGCAAGCGATACCCGCCAAAGCATGCGCGGGAATCATCATATGCAAACGCAAGAGGTTTCACGCCATAGCGTTGAGCATCATCGATCTGCCCAGCGTGTCCATTGGCCAGATTGTTTGTTGAATGCAAGTCCTGCTTTCTTCATCCACTTGTTGAACTTGGTCGCACCTGCACCTGTTGCGATGATGAAATCCTCACGATCTTCTTGAGCCTGAATATAGCCCTTGACTGCAAGTGTCTGATCAATCCAGTCATTAATCGACATGAGGCCACTCGACAGGTTGCTCTCTTCGACTGCGGCTGCAATCGTGTCTGCAGATGCACCTGTAGCAGCCAAATCTGCGGCGATGGTTTCCTTGAACGATTCAACCTTGGTCCGTGGTGGGCGGAGAACCTTCTCACGGGGTTTACGCTTCGGGTCAATGCTGATCCAATCTTTCTTTGAGGCCAAACGAGTTTCGACAACATCTGACATCTCAGATGAGAACGGAGTTTCGCAATCCCAGCAAATGAAGCCGTAGTCATCGCTCAAGTCCATATTTACACTGGATCGTGGATCCATTTCTTCACCACATTGTGGACAGGCATGGAAGCAAAGTTTTGGGACTATCTTTCGCCGGAAATCTACGATGTCTTGGGGTGTACCTTCGAGTTCAAGCAGTTCATGATCACGAGCTGCTTCAAGACCCCGAGTTTCAAGTTGGTCACGAATCTTGGATTTCTGCTCATCTTTAGATTCATCATCGAAATTGTTCTCGAGTTTGACAATCAACTCGATGGTTTTTCCAAGACGATTCATGACTACCTTCTGACTACGGAATTGTTCGACCTTCGCCAACTTGAGTCTTTCACGCTGTTCTTGCAGTTCCAGCAGGATATCCTTCTGCTGACGCTTGAACCTCTGTTCCTCAATCTTGTCCATCGGTTTCTTTTCGGGCCCCGAAAGTACGTTGGACAAATATCGTTCCTTTCCAGAACTGGTCGAGCCTGATTGAAGAACTTCTAGAACAGATCTTGCAATCTCCGCCTTGAGACCATAATTCTGTACAAGTTGATCTTTGTCGAGTTTCTTAATCTCGCCAATTTTCAGACCAGAATCGGCGAGCGTCATCGCCGTGGTCTCATCAACGCCACGACGCAAAAGCGCCAGATAGGTGTCCTTCTTTGCCATTAAACGCCCCCCGCGAGTAGTTTTAGTGCATCGCGACCTACTTGAAGCCACGGAATTCGGGCCACAGGCCCTGCATCAGCACACTGCCAACTCAGTCCAGCGGATAGGGGGCTTCCCTATGAACTCGTTGTCGACCACGTTCCGTTTAAGCCTCAAACTCAGAAATCTGAGTGCAAAGAACCAGCCATTCTTCCGGTTCAAGCATATCTGGCCTTTCATCCATCAGTGGGTGTTCCTGAAGTGAACGAATGGCATCCTGCCAACGATTTCGATGCCATCCTGGGATTCGAGATATTCGGCGGGGTGATCGTTTCAATAAATTGCGTAACTTCCTACGACGATCACTGAAGCATTGTGATGTGATTTGTCTGAACATTCGCCGATCTACTTGACTTTCCAAGGACTCTAATCGATTGATTGGCTGAAGGTGGATCAAGCATGATGTTACTCTGGGTTGAGGGGAGAAACAAGAGGGGGGGACTCTGCGCCCAATTTCGATGTCATAATCGAGCCACAATGAGAGGCCAAGTGGGCCTCTGTCCAGAGGGCCAATCGCCATCGCCATTCTTTCCGCGAATTCTTCCTGAACCAGAAGTACCGCGGGAATGGTTCGGATTTCGCGCTGCATGCGTTCCAATAATGGACTTGAAATTTGATATGGAATATTGGCGACAATCGCATCAATGTCTTTTGGCCATTCTACTGTTAATGCATCACCTTCGATTAGATGCAATTGCCCGGTTTCAATTTCATCTTCAAAGTGGCGGTTCATGTGTTCCAATGAACCGGTGTCAACCTCTACAGCACTCACGCGCGCACCCACGCGTAGGAGATGGTTGGTAAGGGAACCGGGTCCGCAACCGATTTCCAGCACGTGCTTTTGTGAGAGTTCGCCAGCCATCTCAATCGCTGCGTTCAGTACCGAATTGTCGACCAGGTAGTGTTGACCCATGTCTCGTTCAATCGGCTGAAAATCTCGGTGTAAATCAACAAGAAAGCGCGCATCGCGCTCCATTGATATCCCTCACGCACGAATGAGCAAATCGAGAAGGTTGGGTGTTACATGTGGGTCCACAATTTCTTCACACAATCGATCTGCAAGTAAGTCAGCGGCATCGATTTGGCATGCTTCATCCAATGAAACAATGGTTTCCCATCCAGTACGACCACGAATTTCAACCATGGAGATGGCTTTGGCGTTTCCAATTCCAGGTAATAGTTGGAAGGCGTGCATTTTCAGTGTCAAATTTCCAGCGCGATTGTAAAATGACAAGCAAACTTCTGGGTTGTCGGTAAGAATTTCTTTGACCACTTGATGAAGTGAAGACTGTGCCATCCCTGACAAATCTCGATGGCGCGTAGTACCCAGAACATTGGTACCCTCAAGTTCAATTCTAGTGCCGGGTGTATGTGTCGAACCGGCCGCTGCACGAATTCGAATCAGGTGCAATCCCTTCTCAGAGATGGCTTGAATCATACCACTCAATTGGTGGTCAAGAACACGTGCATGGGTCTCCTCATCCAAGGGTCCTGGCTCGCCAGCCGGTGATGATGGGCCTCTAGGTTGCATCTGAATCAGTACTCCGAAGTAGGTTTTACCTCAATAATAGAACGGTCAAAATGGACCGATATGTATAATCTCACAGTATTTGCTTGCGAACCATGTCTACAATGGATTCGATTTCACTACCTTCCATGGGAACGCGCTTGCTTGCTAGAATCGAACGGACCTCTTCAGCAGACATTGGCATCATCTCTGCGATTTTTGCACAAATGTCTGGGTGGTCGGCCAACTTCTCAACAGCCGTCAAATCGTTGAACAATGACTTGTATACCTTGGATTCAGTCTTGTGACCATTCCGCTGATCGCTCGCTGCCCACTCTGCGTGTTGTAGAGCTAGTTTCTGCTCGTATGACAGAAATCCACGGCGATCTTGAGCATTGAGCAATGCGTCGCGGACGCTTGCATAGTCTGTGTATTCACGGTCGGTCATGATTCTCACTCCAGTGGGCGTAGGTGCTCTGGTCGAGCAATGACTGTCTTCTGCATATTGCCATCCTTTACTGCAACAACATATGCATTGCCTTGTTGTTCCTGGATGAAGCCTGTTCGGCCTTGGAAGCGGCGGTGTGGCATTCCTCGCTGCTGGCTGCCATCTAGAACGATAGCAACACGGTCGCCAGATTCATACTTGTGCATGACACGACGGATGTTCAATCGGCCTCGCTCGGTCTTTGAACGCTTGAGAATACTTCGAGTGCCCTGACGGGTTCCTTTACTTCGACGCATATGAGTGCCTCCCTTTCCCCCTATAGGGGGAATCGGGCGACCTGCCGCCCCTAATTAAGCGCACCGACTGTCAATGAATCGGAAATCAATCGGCATGAATGTCTTTTACATCTAACCAAATGACCTCGCAGTCGGCTTCTAGAACGCCAGAGACCGATGGATTTGTCCTGCCTTCATCACTGTGAACCAACTCTTTGACATAGGTGCCAGATTCACATCGGACATCAAATTGAACCTCGTTATCTTCGACGAGAATATTCTCGATTGAGACAACCTTTCGCTTGCGAATCTTGTCGGCACGTCGGTGTGCAACACGCTGGGGTGTTTGCTGCTCAAGAACCTGACCTGATAGAGATTGGATCCGGGTTGTAATATCTTCATCTGATAACGTGTTTTCACAATTGAAACGAATGGTATATGATTTCTCAGCCTTGGTTTCTTTGATTCGGGCAACTTCAGCTCGATTTGATGCTCGCAAACCATGGATCTCAATCTGACCTTTGGCGGCTTTGTTGATCTTCTTGGTTAATTTATCCAAATCAATGGTTCTCAACAATGGAGATTTGAGTTCAGCGACAAATGGTCTCCCGTCTCCCAAGCAGTGTACGTCGATATCTTCACGACCCATTCCGTGGAATGCATCCGATGCAGCATTGGTCGCATCAACCATCGGTTCACAAACCAAACTTTGGATGCTGTGTGGATACTGTTGTCCGGTACCATTGCATGATTCACAGCCCCCGTCTCGTCCCCTACAGGCCCTACAAGGCCAACGTGTCTGGGGGATTCCACGAGCGAGTTTGCGATATCTCCCATACAAGAACAAAGCGCGGATATCTGCATTTACGCCTAACGTCAATGTATCGAAAAGCAGCATCAACTCTGGTTTCTCCTTGACCCAAGTAACCCCTGGTGATTTCTCCGAAAAGGCGGATTGAACGGCCTCTGAAAGCGTTGCTTTGAGAGGGCGGCTCCCTGTTGCTGCGATGGTAGAACGCAAGACTTCTTCTGCCGCAACATGATCTTTTGAGAAATGGATCCCCAACTGGGCCTTGGTAAATTCCACACCTTCAACCTCCGCAGAAATTCGGTTCACAATCAAATCGAGATCAAGGAATAAATCTTCACAAAAGGGACAGCAATCAGCATCAGCATTGACTTTCAAATCAGGATCTCTTTCAAGGGCCTGTGCACGAATTCTTTCACCCACCACATCGAGAGGGTCGCCGGCTATCCGGACACCTGCAACACGGCCAAGGCAATGATTGCAAGTTCCAATTTGAATGGTATGTTCGATTCCTGCGGGTGCTGGACACCGTGGAATATCACGGCCACGCAAGTTGGAATCACCTAAATCGTCGAAGTCATCATCAAATTCATCTTCTTCTTCGTTTTCTGTGATGGGTACCATATCAGCCCATGGATCATATGTCGATGTGTAGCCAGTATCGGCATACTTTGTCCAATCATCTCCCTCATCGGAATCCGGGTTCATATCATCCACCATCGCGGAGCGAAGAAGCGGGACAACCCACGTCTTAGCCAATTCAAACGACAAGGGTGCTGGTTAAGACACTTCGCACTCACAAAGAATCTGGATCGGGTGACCCTGTTGCAATCGCATGGAGACGATCAGTACTCCAAATACCCGAATTGCAGCCGGTTGCAAATGTGAATCGGATTCCATATCCACCCACATTTTCCGCCTTGGGTTTCTCATTCCGCAAACGACTGACTTCATCCCGTAATGCCTCTTTACGCGATTCAACCTCACGGCGTGGTTTACAGTTTGCACAAGGGCACCAGAATCGAAGTTCTGCATATCCAACGGTGTGTTCAGTATTGTCCTTCCATCGCAAAACCAAATCGGTTTCACGCCGCTCAAGTTGGCGCAAGCGGGGAACATCAGTCATCTGCAACACCCCCGCGAATACCCAGCCTTTGTTCAGCTTCGATTTGTAATTGTCGAATGCCACCTGCGCGAGATGATTCTGCTCGGATTTCACGCCAAGCGATCATTCCGAGCACACTACTAGCAATAATCATCGATGCGATAAAGCTCAGTGCAATCATCAATGCACAGAACAATCCAAAGGCGGAAAAGAAGCCCATCGGAGAGAATGAAATGATGGCGAATCCTGTTACATCAGATACTGCTGATCCGACCAATGCTAATCCAGATGCCCCACCCATTGCAACGAGTGATGAATGGACTGAACGACCCTTTTCGCGTTCTTCGCGGTAGCGTTCAACAACGTGAATCACATAATCGATACCAACGCCCAAACTCATGGCTGCAATGGCAACAGTTACCATGTTGAGGCCATATCCTGCAGCCGCGATTAAACCATACAGCCAAACGACGACAACCAAGATTGGGAAGGTGGTAATGACCGCGAAAGCGAGAGCCCGTTCACCCCACATGAAATTCAGCAGGAAAATCGCTAGGCCACAAATTCCACCAACGATTCCCCCGTAGATTTGGCCCATGACCACACCGATTGCAAAACCTGCAAGTAACCCGTAAGTCGCCAGTAAAGCGATTTCCTCCTTGCCACGGCGTAAAGCCGCTACCGATTGGTTCACACTAGGTCTGAAGCCCCACCACAGTGTGATGAGACATAGATAAACACCCAATATCAAGGTGCCTTGTAACTCATTTTGCATACTTGATGCGGCAACATACCGAGTCACAGGGGAGCCTGTTGGTATTACCCAAGTCACCGGATATTCCTCCGATACCGTATCCAAACTGCTGCGGGTCCCCATGTCTCCACTTGAGAGATTGTCAAATGGAACCAAATCTCGCTCGAGTTCACTTAGAACTTGTTTTGTGATCGTAAATTGCTCCGGTTTGATGATGCCCCAGCGCATTGTCATCCGATTGTATTCAGGTTCGGTCCCATCTGAACAGAAATGTGTCGCGTTTGGATTGATTTCACACTCTGGAGAAATGTATAATTCTGTAATACTTGGAGGGATTTCAGGAATAATTCCTGCCGCAGGAATCCCATGAACTGTCAAAAATCCATACAAAAATTGCAGGCAGCCTCTAGATGATACATCAGGTAGTCCTGTCATGGGAAGTACCTCACAACTGACACCGTTTCCAGGAAGCGATTCATTCCAACCCGCACGGATGAACGGTTCGGAATTTGAGGCCAAACTTCCCATCGCCCAAAAGACGAGTTCATCGATTGCATGCAACTCAACCTGCCCGGTTGGCAATTTTGTGAAACGATTCGGGTCGTCATCACTTTCGACATTCATATTGCTGCGCAATTCGTCGATTGAAGCATACACATCTGGGTTCAACATGTCGCCTTCAATCAGAATCAGTGCCGGTTCTCCCTCGGAACTAAAACGGTCATTGATGAGGTATACCGATTGGGCAAATTCAGCTTCTTCATCGATGAAATCTTCAACTTTGAAATCACCTTCAAGAGACAACATCACCGGGGTGGCGACAGCGGTCAAAACAATGGAAATGGTGAGGATGACAGGAGCCGCCCAAGCAGAGCCGCCAGATAACCGAGACAGCCAGTGTTTGGGAACCAGATACAATTGATCACCTGATTCTTCTTCCAATCGTCCACGTTGCTGCATCCAATTGTCGATGTCATATCGAATCAGTGGAGCCCAAAGACCCGTCAAAACAAATGCGGAGGCAACGCCAAGTGCAGCTTCCAATCCAAAAGATCGTAGCGCAGGGATACTCGATGTGAGATTGGCTGAGAAAGCGGCAATCGTCGTCATGGATGTGAGCATGATCGCGCGGCCAACTCGAGATAGGCTGGTATGCACTGCTTCTTTGGTTGATTTTCCATTGTTACGCTCCTCTTTGTATCGATGAAGTGCGTGTAAACTATCATCAATTCCGAGTGCTAAAATCAGAATGGGGAGCAAATTGCTGAATTGACTTCGACTGATAATTTTGACATCGATGGAAGTGCCAATAATCATGCCCCACCCAATCAGACCCTGCATCCACAGTAGACTAAATCCAAGAGTTGTGCCCACGATGGCAACATCGGAAAACCGGCGTAAACTGCCCCACAATAGAATCATGACACAGACAAACATTGTTGCGAGAAGAATGACTGATTGCTGTAGTTCTCGATTGACTTCAATGTTGATGCCTGCAGGTGGAGCAATGATTGTCACAGACTGCTGATCTGTGACTCGAATTTTCTGTTCAAGACTGATTAATGCCCAATCAGCAGAACAGGGGCCATTTCCAGATTCCTTGCTTTCCTGACATTCTTCGGCAGTCAAATTAGGCGGTGTCGTATACAATTCTAAACCATGCCAAGTCAACGATCCTGGCTCAGCGCGAGCATCGCCCCAAACAAATGTGAAACCTGAATCAATCATCTCTTCTTTATCCATTTGAATGAGAATCCATGTCGAAGATGCTGACCAACGCCCTGGCATCCAAATCGCACCTTCAAAGGTACCATCTTCGCCAACCTGTCCACCAACTGGCCCAATAACCGGACTTTCAGGGTCTTGTAAGAAAGCTCGATCTGTCGTAGTCCAACGCAAGAATACGCTAGGATTTGCCAAGATCATACGATTGGCCGCTAAATCGATGTGAGCCTGTGTTAAGTTTTCATCCCCAAATCGAAGACATTCCAATACACCACAATCCGACCAATTTGTGAGTGGCTCAACAATATTTCCAAATGGATCTGTAGCTGATACCGTCAACAAGGAACGATTGTCCATGAATGCTTCAAATTGTTCAAACAGCGAGAGTGTTCCATTTGCACTCTCCCCGGTTAACTCACTGACGATTGGGCGATAAAATTCAGCGAGTGGATCTCCCCTAGCAATGAGGACTTTCTGCTCAAGTTCACGCAGGAATGTAAGATTGAAAACGCCGCCTTTGGGTAATCCTTCACCCGAAAACCCCTCCCCAGTACCCTGGAAACTAGCGATTTCATTCGGCGTGGGTAAGGCCAAGCGATCGGGATTGCCATCAGCATCTGTATGTGGTGCTTGATTACCATTCTCTGTGAAAGAAGGATCGCGGATTGAGACCACAAATCCAACAGTCAATTCTTTCGAAGAAAACTCGTCATTGATGACTTTCTCAGCATCCATTTCAGGACTTTCCATGTCATAGGATTCGACATCGATTGGGGTCAAAGTTTGCAACAATCCGGGTACCATCACAATCGAAAATAGTACGATTGCGATGTGAAATTTGGTGCGATGGTGGATTGCAAAATCTGCAAGATCTGAGAAATCCCTCATTGTGCCCACCAATTGTTGGCCAGAGAATCTGGTTTAAGGGCGTGTTTATCACAAGCCCGCGTCTCGAAGTGACTCTAGAGCCTCTTTTTGCGATGATGACAGGGAATCCAATTCATCAAGAATGAATTCGATGTCTAAATCTGCACCGGCATAACCCATTTTCGGCAAGCGTTTTCGGTCACCTATTCGAGTTGCTGCGGAGACTTTCACAGAAACTGTTTTTCCTGCAGGAGTCTGTACGCGAACGTCACCTCCTAGCATCAATGTGGAGTATGAAACTGCAACTTCTTGGATGAGGTGTTCACCCTCCCAACGCCTCCCTTCTTCAGCATCTATTCGAAGGGTAACGGTCAGGTCACCGGGTTCACCAGAAGGGTGCTCATTGCCCATCTTGGGCAACTTCAGTTGCTGCCCATGTTTGGCTCCCTTTGGAATTTTCACAGTCAAGCGTGTTTTTTTGCGGCGAACACCTAGATTTGTACAATGGACACATCCTCGTGCATTGCATTCTGAACAGCGAACCAATCGATTGTGTGTGAATTGAATTTTCCCCCCTTCCAATGCTTGCTCAATATCGATATCAAGTGGAGAAGAAATGTCCGCCCCCTTTGTCACCTCGGGTTGGGGTGCTCTTGATTGCCTAGAGAATGGTGAGGATTGGCGGCGTCCACCGCCACCCATTGCCTGACGGAGAAGATCTTCGATTCCGATTCCGCCTGCGCCACCTGGCATTCCACCCATGCCTCCGAACGCCTGTTTCATCTGCTGCTCTTCATCGAATTGTCTGCGCTTTTCTGGTGTTTCCAACTGCTCCCAAGCACCCTGGACAGATTTGAAACGTTCCTCCGCCGCAGAATCGTCTGGATTGCGATCCGGATGATATTGTCGCGCCAATTTTCGGAAGGCGCGTTTAATCTCTGGATGTGGCGCATCTTTGGAAACCCCGAGTGTGCGATAGGGGTCCGACATCAACCGTCCATCGAAGGGACTGATTTCAAGTTGAGGCAAGAACACTGATGGATGGTCGATTTTCTCAACCCAATATGGCGGACGAGACTAGTGGGCTGGTTCGGTATACAGATTCTTGGCTGATTGACGTCGATGGACGCCCACATCATGGTGATTTTATCCTGCAACCCGATGGTGATTGGATTCGAAGTATCGGTGATGAGGATGTCGAATTCCAAATGGATGGAAGTGGACGATTACTGACCCGAACCTTCCAGAATTGGCACACTCATTTGGCAATGGTCCTCAACCGTTCAATGGGTGAAGGATTGCCGCTGATGCAGTGGTTGGAAGAGAGCATTTTTCCAACTGAAAAAGGATTGACTCCGGAATTTGTTGAAATTGGAACGAGAGCGGCGGCGGCGGAACTAATCGCCACTGGAACGTCCTTCGCCTGTGATATGTATTACCACCCGGAAGTTGTCGGTGAAGTTCTTGCAGAAACAGGACTCCGAGGGATTGTGTGTGGACCGATTACTGATGGATTGACACCGAATTTCAAAGCGGGTTCAGGGGATGCACTGAGACACGTCGAAGGTTTGGTCAGAAGTGGTTCCTCGGCCCCTGATCGAGTCTCGTTTGGAATCGCCACACATTCTGTATATTCTTGTTCTGAGGATTTACTGAAAAAGGCTGCTGATGTATCACAATCAACCGGATGCACACTAAGTATTCATACCTCAGAAACACGACAAGAGGTGGCCGATTGTCATGCCAAACATGGGATGTATCCGATTGAATATCTAGACAGTATTGGATACTTCCAAGAAGGGACTGTTTGTGCACATTGCGGTTGGGTGACCAAGCGTGAAATGCGAATCTTGGCAGAACATGAAGTTCACGCAGTACATTGCCCAGTCAGCAATCAAAAATTGGCGACTGGTGGTACGATGTCGTACCCCGCAATGATCGATGCGGGTGTTGATGTTCGCTTGGGAACTGATGGGGCAGCGAGTAACAACGCATTGGACATGCGTGCTGAAATGAAGGCTGCCAGTTTGATTCAACGACACGATCACTGGGATGCTACCTTGTTAGACCCTGTTCAATCCTATGAATTGGGAGTCAGAGGCTCAAAGGATTGGGTGGCTTGGGATCTAGATGATATTCGAATGCGCCCGATTGGACGCGATGGTCGAAGGTTGTTGGCGAATTTGATTTACAATCACGGAAATTGTCTCGATATGTGGGTCGATGGGCGCCCGCTTCGTCAAAATGGAAAGACGTTAGTAATCGATGAAAATGCTGTTTCTGCAGAGTTAGAAGAGGCTGTGAAAACGTATTATCAACACGTGTAGGTGGTGACATGAAGGGAACTGCACTCAGTTTGGTAGCCCTGATGTTAATGACTACACTCGCGGGCTGTTTTGGTGAAGATGAGCCGACACCTGAACCACAATTGGAAGAAATTCGACTCAATGATTTGACAATGAAAGGGACTCACAATTCGTATCATGTCAAAACACCAGGAATCGCTGCGCTCAACCCAGAGAATAATTACACTCATGCAGAACTCAATGTACAAGCTGATCGGTTGGGGGTCAGGCAATTCGAACTCGATGTTCATTTCATTCCAGGCATGGGCCTGCGCGTTTATCACACAACATTGGATCCTTCCTCAAACTGTGAGGCATTTTCAGTCTGTATGGACGTGTTACTGAACTGGTCAAATGAAAATCCAGATCATGCACCTTTGTGGATATTTGTTGAACCGAAAAATGTGCCAGTTGTCGTCGATGAACTAGATATTTTAGAAATGATTCAGAGTGAAATCGCAGCAACATGGCCTGCGAACAAAACGATTACACCCGCGGATGTCCAGGGGGATGCCGCAGATTTACGCACGGCGGTTACCACTGAGGGATGGCCCACTTTAGAGTCGAGTCGTGGGAAGACACTCTTCGTTCTCTTGGATAAAACTGAGATTCGGGATCTGTATGTTGAACGGAATCCAACGTTGGAAAATCAAACCATGTTTGCGATTGTAGATGAAAACCATTCTCTTGCCAGTATCATTTCATTCGTCAACCCAGATTCACATGGGGACCGCCTTCGCGATGCCTCAGATATGGGATTCATGATTCGTACCCGTCCTGATGAAGCGACCAATGAGGCGCGAGATGTGAACTATACCCGATTTGAGAAAGCATTGGATACGGGTGCGAATTTCATCACCACAGATTTCCCCGGCAATGATTTAGAGATTGAATATTCAATTTGGTTGCCCGAAGGACCAGTCATGTGTAATTCCCGAACGGCTCCCACTCACTGTGAAACGAGGGACATTGAACCATGGGGAAATTATACGCCTATCTCATTGGGTTGAGGGATGCCTTCATGGACGGGTTGTGCGCAGGTAGGTCCGAGTGAGATGTCCGACGAAGCGACAATCGACGAACAGGAGTTCGAAGGATGGAATGGGATGCTGGATGCGCTGAATCCAGTCAAGGTCAAATTGAACATCTTACTACTGGCGATTCCCATCACACTCTATTCAGCATATATTTCGCACAATGCGGTCATGACATTCATCACATCGATGGTCGCAATCATGCCACTCGCGTTCTTAATGGGTAAAGCAACCGAAGAAATCGCACTGAGAACCAGTGAATCGATTGGAGGTTTACTCAATGCAACATTTGGCAATGCGGCGGAGATGATCATTGCCGGTATGGCGATTTTTGCTGCGGCAAGTCTTGCTGAAGCAGGTGATACAACTGGTAGTGAAGAAATGATCCAGATCGTCAGAGCATCACTGGTAGGCTCAATTCTTGGAAACCTTTTGCTTGTAATGGGACTGGCTTTTGTTTGGGGTGGAATCCATCACAAACAGCAGTCCTTCTCACCAACGGCTGTGGGTGCGAACGGTTCGCTGCTATTGTTAGCCGTCATCACATTGACAATGCCAACAGCATACGTTTTCGCTGTAGGTGATGCTTCAGATTCAGCAAAAATGAATCTCTCTCATGTCGCTGCAATTATTCTAATCGGACTCTATGGTTTGTTTTTGCTCTTCCAACTTCGAACGCACCAAGAGCTCTTTGCTACGGATGGTAAACACCATCATGATGATCCAAAAATGTCGTACAAAGAAGCCATTTTACTATTGGTCGGCGCCACAATTGTTCTCGGTTGGATGGCCGAAATTCTAGTTCATTCGATCTCTGAAGGCGCTGATGAACTCGGACTCAAGCCACTATTCATCGGTGTGATTCTGCTACCATTCTTTGGCAATGCCGCAGAGCATTTCACCGCAGTAACAGTCGCAAAGAGGGACAAAATGGATTTGTCATTTGCAATCGCAGTAGGCTCATCCACACAGATTGCAGTGTTTGTTGCACCGGTAATGATCCTGATTGCATGGGTCGTCGGTGTTGACTTAGATTTCGATTTTGGACCGTTTGAAACCATTGCTGTATTCCTGTCTGTTCTGATTGCAAATACTATTGCAGCCGATGGCAAAAGTAACTGGCTTGAAGGAGCCATGTTACTCGGAACATACGCGATTATGGCCGCAGCCTTCTACCTCCATCCGTGATTAATATGAAACGTGTAATCTTACTCATCGTCAGCGCCATTTGCGCGATTCTCATGATTGGTGGAATGATTGGATACACCTATGAAGATTCAATCGAAGATGTTCCAGTACCGATGACCGGAACTGCGGTTGGCTTCGCAAACGAACCGCTTACGGAGAGCGCAATACCTTCAGCATTGATCAGTCCTGAATTGACAATTACTTGGGAAGCCGATGTTTGGGTTGGATTGGTCAATGAAGAGGAATACAAGCGGTGCTCCCCGAGTAGTGAAGGAATATCCAGTACATGTGGACCGGCTTCTACCAACTTCGCCGCAGGGGGTCCTGATTCAGAAGATTCCAAATCGTTCACTTACGATATTGGTGATGATGTGTATTACCCGGTCGATGGGCAATCATTCGGTGGTACCGTGTCCAGTGTCGATGTAGACTACAGTGTCAAAGTGACACTGGCATGGCCAGTCATCCTTTTCTTCGGTGCACTAGGAACTGGGCTTCAGATTCTCGGATATCGAATGCGTTAGCGATGAAGGTGGAGCGATGACAGGTGTTCGCATTGCAATCACAGGTACTCCCGGGGTTGGGAAAACAAGTTTCTGTGCAGCCATGAATCGTCAAACCAAGAGCGTTGAAGAAATTGCAGCGCCCCATGATTGTCTGGGTGAAACAGAAAAGGATGGTGCAGCACCCATCGATTTGGAGAAACTGATTCGGAAAATCGATTGGTCGGAAGAGGGTTCGATTCTAATCGATGGACATCTATCTCATCTACTCCCTGTGGATGCAATCATACTCATTCGATGCCACCCTGACATTTTGAGAAAACGCTTGTCTGAGCGAGATTACTCTCAACCAAAAGTCGATGAAAATGTAGAATGTGAATTGATTGGAATTATTGCTGCTGAATGTCTTGATACCCCGTGCCTGGAATTGGATTCCGCGATTGGAATGGAGGCCATGATTGCCCGTGCTGAGCGTTGGATAACAGATGGTTTCAAACCCGGTCGGCCGAACGAAGGCATCGACTGGATTGGTCAAATTCATGGAGATGATTGAATGGCATTTGAGAAAGCGAGGACTTGGCACACCAAACTCCTGAATCCGATTGTCAAACGAATGTCCAATGTCGACCCGGCAACTTTGACATGGGTTAGTGTGCTATTTGCTGCAGGATGTTGCTATCTTCTCGCAACAGCAGGACGGGATTCAGATGGTGGATGGAGGCTGATTGGAGCATTCGCATTGTTGTTTGTCGCTGCAGAATTAGATGCATTAGACGGAGCTGTTGCTAGAGCCTATGACAAGGTGTCAAAATATGGTGACTGGTTGGATCACACCATCGATCGACTCGTCGACTTGGGTTTGTTAATCGCCATTGGAATGAATGTTGATTGGATTTCTGTGCACTGGTTGGGATGGGCGGCAGCGACCATGACTTTGCTCGGTTCATACATGGGTACACAAGCCCAATCTGTAGGCCTCGGCCGCAATTACGGCGGGTTTAGCCGGGCTGATCGCCTCGTCACCACCTTTGTTGGTATTTTTCTGGGTTCGTTGATGGCATTCCAAGGCATGGAAGACCTTGCGATTCCTGAGGCGATTGCAAGTCTTGTTGGATTTGATGGAATCAATGCATTGAGCGCTGTTTTGATGATTTCTCTATTGGGTGGTATCTGGACGTTTTTGACGCGTGCAGGCTCTTCTCGAAAGCAACTTTTGAATGGCGAATAAGATACACCATTCCAACCCGCCTATAGGCGGGTTTGAAGCCGTCAGACTCAAATGGGCCACAATGGCAGGGCGGAACCGAGGCGAAGCCATGCGTAAGACGAAATCTCGTGTTCCAATGCTTTTGATTACCCTGTTGCTAGGTTCCCTAATCACTTGGGCACCACCGGTTGCTGCAGCAGGAGAATCCAGTGAAGATGCCGAATTACAAGCCCAAAGTATTGGGGCTTTTTTCGATGGTGTCACTGAAACAACAACCGTGCAATGGAGCAATATTGTTACTGTAAATTATCCATTGATGTTGCAAATGCAAGAATCTCGATACTTGGTTTATCGACATAATGCACCACTCAATGAATCGGTTGTAGCCAATCTAAATCCATGGGCAAATGTCTCGATGTGCCCTGCAATCAACCCTGGTGATTGTTCTGGATTGTCGTTCCAAGAGACCTATCCGCTTCCTGCTGGAACCAATGGGACCTACTATTACGCAATTGTCTCGTACTTTGAGAACAATGACGATTCCGATGCGAACAACGATTACGAGTATACGCTTGACGGGATCACGTATTCTCCGTCACATGTGGGTAACTACATCCATGGAGAAGCAAATGTTACTGAAGGCGTCATCGAACTGACCAATGAAATTACAGCTCCGTTTTTCGTTCAAGCCAATTATGTTGAATCCCTGAGTGTTACCGATATCAGTTGGGTAAATCTGAACACAATCGTCCCAGATAGCCTCCCTGAGATCGGTGAATCAGCTTACGAAATCAACGTTTATCGACATCTGACTGAGGCAACCCGAAATTCCTGGGCCACAATGGCGAAGGTGCAGATTGCACAGCTGAGTGCAGGTGAAACATCGTTCCGCTACACCGTCCCTGCCGACACTGACATTGACGTCTACTACTCTGTAACCTACCTCTATCTGGGTTACGAAGATGTTCGGTTCTTGGGTACGAATTCGCTTGATAATTTCATCCAAGAGGACAATGTCGCCCCCGGTTCAGTTCTAGACGTGACCGCTTCATTCGAAGCAGAACCTGCAGGGGGAACTGGAAATACTACGATAACATGGACTGATCTTGAATCTGAATCCAATGAAACATACCACATTTGGAGATCTGGTTCACCGATCAATGACACTTCAAACGCTGGTGTTGAAATGATTGGGGTCGCAAGCGATGAAGATGGATCATACATGCATGAAGTGGAGCGAGGAATGCTCGGTCTTGCCTACTATGCAGTAACTGCCTCCGATCCGAATGGAAATCACAACAGTATCATCACTGAAAGTACCAATGCGGTTGCAGAAGACACATTTACCCCGTGGGTTGCAGAGCCGACCAATGTCTATGCTGAATATCTTGGAGGTGGCCAGACGACCATCACCTGGACTGATCAACTCGGAGTGGAAGGTGAACAATACCACGTTTGGAGATCAAGCGTTCGATTGACATCACTTTCAAACCTGGAATTGGTCGCAGAAATCGTAGCCACGGTTCCAGACTCTGTTGAGACCGTTACAATCGATATTGAAGACGATGTTGACGAACCAAGCTTCTACTGTGTCTCCAGTCTAGCTCGCTATAGTCTCTCATCTCAACCCTATGAGGATTTACGATTTTTCCAGAATTGTTGGGGACCAATAGACGAAGACACAAGAAGTCCAGACCTCGCCTTCCTACAGGATGCATACATGACTCAACAAGCAGGGGAGATGGTCACACTACTCCGATGGGTGAACTCCATGTCTGAATCCGGAGAAACATACCAAGTTTGGATGTGTGAAACCGATCCCTTCGATGGGAATGAAACCGTGATGAGTGGCGATGTGATGTTGGATGATCGATGGGTTCCTATCCTAGATCCTGTGTTGGCTCTGTACAACAATCAACCCGACTTTGCAAGAACTGTGCCCCTCTCTGATAATCTCGACAAGCAAACATGGTACGCCGTCACAATGACCGATCAATATGGCAATGCGAATACCCAGTTCTCGATGTCGATGAATGCTCGTTCTGTGGTGGAAGATACGACACCACCTGAATTGATAATTGAAGTTGTAGAGACTGAATCGGGAGAGGTGGTCAACGCCCTACGTGCCGGTGATTACCAATTGAGAATTTATTCAAACGAACCATTGAGTGAGTACCCAATTTTGGACCTCACCACCTCAGATTACTTGGAAGATGAATTTGGAATGGTTCTGAGTGGGGAATTCTTCACCGAACGTGGATCCATCGTTCGAGCGCAACCACTTCAAGGTAGTGTAGCGAATGCATACCGATTCAATTTTGAGATTACTGATGCCATGCAAAATGCTGACATCCATGCAATCATTACAATTTCAGACATTTCACAAAATCAGGTGGCAATTGATATCCTTGGTTGGTCGATTGATTCATCTTCACCGACCATCGAAGTCTACGCTCCAAGCCCCGATAGTCTGTACCTCTATGGAGAACAAATTCACGTCTATGGTGCGGTTTCAGATGATGTTGGAATTGCAGCTGTTGAAATCAAATTCCGTTACTATGAAAACAACCTGATGCGAGAAACTGAGTGGACTGCTGTCAGCGATTTGACGACCCATTCAACAGATACAAACACAATCGTGTTTGAATTGTGGGAACCAGCATCAACCTTCCACGATTTAGGGGACAACCAGCGTGTGTATATCCGTGTCATCGATACGTCAGGAAATGAAAAAGAATGGAATACCCAGTTTACTGTTGACAATTGTGTTCGAACCATTCTCGACTACGAATCAGCATGTGTTGGCCAAAGTGTGTTTGAACCTGAAGATGAGGCTGAAGTCGCCGAGGAAAGTTACTATGAAGGAGTTTATCTGATGATTTATATTCTTGCAGGAATCAACATCATACTACTAATTCTAACCATGATGAGTGTTCTAATGTCATCAGGTGATGGCAAGAAGAAGAAAGGTGGAGATGAAGACGACGAAGATGATTGGATGCGAGAATTCATGGGTGGCGGTGATTCCGATGCAGGTTCACCAGATGATGTTCGGAATGACATGGCATCACTTTCCGAGGGAACCACTGAGCGCGTTGAAGAAGATGATCCATTCGCGAAGTCCGAAGGCCGTGATCGAAAGCGTCGTGACAAGAAGAAGAGCAGCACCAAAGAAGTCGAAGAAGTGGAAGAAGACTCCGATTCTGATGATGATGGTGACGATGAATTCGATGACGAAGACGACTGGGATGATGATTCCGGGCCAAAGAAGAAGGCTGTGCGTAAGACCGTCAAGCGTAAGGCTGTCAAGCGCAGGAAGTAAGGCCAGGTGGTCTACTGTTCGGAATGGGCAACCCTGCGACGGTCATTGACCAGTACCGGCGTTATGTTCAGGATGGACGTCTTGAGATTAGCGAAGTGATGGCTTCTGAGTTGAGTGAACTCCTCATCTCAAAGAAAGGAAAAACCCTCACTGAAAGCGGACATCTCGTTACAGCACTCCGTGACCTTGCCAAGATCCAAGAAATGCGCTCCAAGTGGAAAGAGAGTCGAGCGGCTGCTGCAATGCTTGTGAAAGCGAGAAAACGGTATGCCAAACTTCTCCGCTCAAATGGAATGAAGGATGAGGCGAAAGGTGTTTCCAATACTGAAGCGGAGGATGAAGTTCAGCGCGGACGCGTGCGCGCGCGCGAGGGCGCACTCCGTGCAGCACTATCTCATTGGAAGCGGGCACGCAAGGTCCAGCCACAACTCATCGAGGCCTATTGGCGGCCAATGGAAGCACATCTACAAATCAAATCTACACTCAAAGGTGCTAGCAAGGCTGGACTCTCTCTGGCAAAAGTCCTCACATCGGTCGGCCCTGTTGGTCGCGTTGGGGAATCATTCCAATTACAACCAGAAAATGCTGAGGCTCAACCGCTCGAATCTTTGCTCATCGATTTGGGTAAATGGCTGAAACCTGAATTGGCGTTGTCAGCAAAGGCATCGATTGCCTTAGATGCATCCAAGCGCGAGTTGGAACGGCAAATCGCTTCGATCGAAGCTGGTGAACAAGCGGCCAACGCAAAACTTCAGGCTGCAATCGATACATTGCAACCCACTGTTGATTATCATGAATATTCACGTGGTGGAACTGCCTGACTATTCTTTCCCAAGATAGGTCAACCATTGACGACAGGTTGGGCACCAAGTCCATCTGTTCCCATTGTTTACTGCCTCGTGCGCAGGGCCTCCACACGTGGAACATGGTGAATGATTCTCAGATGTCGTTGGGGTACTGATTGTTCCTGTGCCCGCGCTTGAGCGGCGCATGAAAAGAAGACCAATTACAGCAACAGCGAGTAAACCGATGATAATTCCAGCCCAGGCTACCATTGAAAGGCTCTCAGTTGATGATGCATCACCAGATGAACAAGCCATCTCAGTGCAAGACCATCCCATTTCACCACAGACACAATCATTGCAGCCATCTCCAGCTGGGCGAGTTTCCCCTACGACACAGACAGGTTCTGGCTCCGGTTCAGGTTCTGGATTTGGTTCAAGTTCGTAAGTTGAATTCACCCAATATTCCAATGTCTGTCCATCTTTGGATGTAGCAATCAGCCGGAGTGTCAATCGATCGTCATTGTCTCCACGCGAACGCTCAAACATATCATTCAGTGGATCTCGATCGGGATTGTTTTCAGTCCACCAAGCGATAGCACCGGGCGGTTCAATATTCAATAGAAGATGTTCCATACCCTCTGTTGAATTCCAACTCACACCATAAATTGAAACTGATTCTGTACTTTCAATGGTGGATTTCCAATCGACAGAAATGGCCCAAGTTGATTCTGAGCCAACCACATCAAGATTCAGCTGAGCTGGCAAATCGAAATCCAGTGCCTCATCACATCGTGTCGGATCTTCGGGATGATTGTCAATGGTCAATCCGGTATCGGAAGCAGTTGGACAACCATCACCGTCCAAATCAGACCATGCCAATGGGTCGAGGAAAAATGCATCTCCCTCCTCAATACGCATCCCATTCATGTCTTCAATCCATGAATAGATGTCACCCCACCCATCGCCATCTGTATCTTGATGCTGTAATGGGTTGGTTGGGAAAGCGTCACCTGTTTGCTCTGTTCGCAATCCATTGGTACCAAGTGAGTATGAATAATTGTCTCCAATGCCATCCCCATCCTGATCACTCCATTGCGTTGGATTATTTGGGAATGCATCGCCGTGCTCATTCACTCTCAGCCCAGTAGATGCGTCGAATTCAAAATAATGTTCATCACCAAAACCATCGCCATCCGTATCACACCACTGATTCGGATCATCGGGCCAAGCATCGCCGTATCCGCTATTTAGTACACAAACGGGCCAATCTGCGTCTGCATCCGACCACATATCTCCATCTGAATCTGGACAGCCGCCTCGGTCAATCGAAGATGAACCCCAAGTTGTTGGACAACCATCACCACCTGCACCGGGTGCGTTGTTGTCACCAAATCCATCGCCATCTGTATCGGTCCATTGCAACGAATTCTGCGGGAATGCATCTTCTTCATCGATGACCCCATCACCATCTGAATCTGGTATGATGAGCCACCAAGATCCTGTGTGATTGGCGATAATTAATCCACCTGAATGATCGATTGCGAAACCCCGTGGAATACCTTCAACAGCCCAAGTTGCCAATTGAGTCATGTTGAGTCCATCATAGAATTCAAGTTGCCCAGATACACTGTTTGAGGCATCGCCGCTGGCTACAATAAGGAATGAGCCGGATGCTAGTCCTGCTCCAAATCCTTCATCTGAAAATTGGAATGAAAGCATTTGCTGGCTACTATCGGCGTCCCAAACGATTGCTTGGCCGTCCCAACCCGCAGTCATGAAGGCATGAATGTCATTGTGCCATGAGAGGACACCTGTGTAATTCGAATGGCTATACTGAACACCATGATCTGTCCACAATACAGGGTTGGGATCTTCGGTCAACCATAGATGCACTGAACCATCCTGCCCAGTGCTGGCCAACCAAACTCCATCGTTACTGAACTCCATCGTCCAATATTCAGTTGCATATTCCCAACCCGTGACTTCGGCCATTACATCGAGATCGAGTATCGATACCTTTCCAGCAACGCCGGTGGCAGAATAATTCTGTGTCCAAGATATTGCGAGTAAATTTTGCATTGGGTGCATATCTATTCGTCCAAAGGTCTCGAATGCAGGGTTTTGTTGGTCAATCCGCCAAGTCCAGACCTCCTTTCCGTCATCACCACAAGCAATGATTGTCCCATCGGAAAAACCTGCAATCACAAATTGTTGGTGTAAAACGACACTTTTGGCAAAAGGGTATTCGCCAATTGGTTGGTCAAAATCAGGATGGAAGCATTGTACTGTAATCGCTCCACTACGATAATCTCGAACGGTAACAACACCATTTGATTCTGCAAAGGCAACAAAGGGGTCAGCTGGATGCAAATCGATTTCTCTTAGGTAATCTGAACTGAATCGACGGTCGATATTCAGTTGAAGATTGGCTTCAATATTGTGTATTTCAATGGCACCATCTTTTCCTGATGTTGCAAATTTTAGTCCCTGATCATCGATTGCAATGGCAGTAATATCAGATGGATATGCCTTGTTATTCGAAACGATTCCATGCCATCCGTAATCAGAGAGAATCCCACCAGCGGAGTCGACCATGAGTAGACGTCCGGGGTCATGCAACCCAACTGCAAGGACGGTGCTCTGCGGGGACCACCGAAGACTGGATACATTTTGAGGCACAGGAGTGTACCAATTAATCGCACCACTGTCATGGAAAAAGTCGGTGATGACTCCCTCGTTGGGTCGGTTGTAGGCCACTGTGTAAGTCTG
>NTJU01000016.1 GCA_002457195.1 Marine Group II euryarchaeote MED-G33
GATCAGGACAACATTCCTGATTCCACTGATTTAGACGACGATGGTGATGGAATTTTGGATATCTATGACAATATATGTGTGGCAGGCACCAATTGTCATTTACAGCCCGATCAAGCGTTTATTCGTCAATTTGACATTTCAGTTAATGGCAATAGTATTGTTGCAATAGAAACGATTCATTTGGATGCTGAACAGAGTTCACTTTTACGCATTTTATCGGCAACTGCATTGAATAATAATCATCGCGTAGACAATGATGAATTTGCTCAAATGCAATATTCGATTTGTTCAGAATATGATGAAAATGAAATTATCACAAGATGGGCGAATTATTTGCAGATCGAGGGTCAAAGTTTCTTTCCCACCTCGGTACAATGCAGCATTGAATCAGAGGATTTGTATGGAACAATGAACAGCGATCGAGGTACACGAATATCTGTAAGCTGGTTTATTGAGGGTTCTATTCAAACAGCTGTGAAGGCTCCATACAATATTAGCATCCAATCAGGAATGCCTACACCTTCGGCCAGTATCGCACAAAATGTCCACACCTTCCCAATCCACGTGCAAATAGAAGATGTCAGTGGTACGCGTGTCGATTATGAAGTTTGGAATCGGCGTGATGCTGATTTGAATTTGCTCGTCAATATACCTGAGGTCGAAGAGCCTAGTAATGTAGAATCTGCCATTGATTTACTGATATCGTATTGGTATGTGGTTACTTTCATCACAATTTTCGCAATTTCCATAATTTGGATGGGATTCAGTCGATATCAAAACACTGTCGATTTTTCTGAAATGGAAGCAGATGAATCCATTGATCGATTGCCTGACGAAGAGTGGGAGCAAATGGTAGACGATGTTGCAGCATGGGACGAAGAGATGGAAGTGGGTGTCAAGCAGAAAAAACGACCCACCCCTCCAGCTGCTGTAGCTCGTGACTTACGAAAGAAACCAAAACCTCCCCGCGCTGTTCAGAAGGATATTGAAAAGAAGAATTATGAATCTGAAGAATCAGTTCCAAAATCAAAACGCACACGCAAAACGCGTGAATCGACTAGTGGCGAAAGTGATGATTCGGTAGGATTTACACATCTCATCGACTCGAAAATCAAAACTCAACCTAAGAAACCAGAAGTAGATGATGACATGACAGATGCGATTGCATTCATCACATCAAAACAACCAGATTCGAATAGCAAGAAACGGCGACCAGTTCGCCGTAAGAAGTCAAAAAATGATTGACTAAATATCCACTATTTGGTAGTCGGTTACACCGCACACCTGATTGAGAAAATGTTTCAGTCCCTCTTCACCTTCTGTATCGAGTCGCAATTTTACCTCCTCAAAATATTGTGTAATACGTTCGTTACTAAATCCACTACGTTTTGATGTAGAATCAATGATTGCTTGTCTTTTTACATCAGAATTTTCGTATGATTCTAATTGTCTTTGTAGCAAATTATGTGCTTCTTTCAAATGATGTTCGGGGGCATCACGATGGGCGGCATAGACAGCAAAAACCATTGGGAAACCAGTCAACTCGAGCCATGTCTTCCCTAAATCCATACGAATCAATTCAGGATGTCGAGATGCTTCATCCAGTGCTCGATCACCAATCAGCAGTGCTCCATCACATCGTTCTAGCATTTGCCCTAGGTCAGGTCCCATATCTACCGGACGGGGGTTAAATCCCATCTGCTCCAATATCCACATACACAATTTTCGTGATGTTGCCGAGTCGGTGGGTAGTGCAATATCTCTCATTTGGGATGGATCCCGATCACCAAAGAGTAACACAGACCCCACAGTACCCGTAGATGCAATGCAAATATCGGGAAGTAATTGCAACTGATCAGAATGCTTTGCAAAATCCGCAGTTGGAATCGGCGCAATCAAGCAGTCTTTCCTCAAAATGTGCCCTGTTAACCATGAGGGGGGTGCGGAAAGGACTTCCCAGGGCGGCGGCAATTCATGATATAGGGGGTCACAATTCACAAAGGCAACCCTGCCCAAAATTTGATGCCATCTGTTCATCTATTCACCCACTGAACTCGTAACTGGCAATCGGATACCCATGTCTCGATCATCATCATCAAAACGTCGGAATTTAGTATAATTCGAATTCCTCTGAACGGGCATCCCCTTCGCTTCAAAAATAAACTTGGTTAATTCTGATTTAGAATACCCAACGATTGAATCTGAACCTGCCTCATGCATGATTTCCTCATGTCCAACGGTTCCATCAAAATCATCAGCACCATGGTGAAGTGCCAGTTCTGACAAACGATCACCAATATTCATTCGATAGGCCTTAATGTGGGGGATATTATCCAACATTAGCCTGGAAATTGCTATCATTCGAAGTACTTCACTCCCACTCGCCAATTGGGCTTCAGGTAATCTCGAGTTATCTGGAAGATATGGATAGGGTACAAAACACTGAAAACCACCGGTTTCATCCTGCAATGCTCGCAATTTACAGAGGTGTGCAATTCTTTGCTCAACTGATTCAATCGTACCAAACAACATCGTACAGTTGGTAGGCATACCGACTGAATGCGCATCCCTATGAATTGAAATGTATTCATCACTAGATTCCTTGCCATTGCAAATCACATTCCGAACATCATCATCAAGGATTTCTGCGCCACCACCAGGTAGTGAATCGAGTCCACTCTTGTTCAGTCTCGATAAGAGAGCGTATGTACTGATTCCACTCACTTCTGCGATGTGTTTAACCTCCACCGCTGAAAGTGATTTGATGTGTATGTGTGGGTATGCATTCTTTACCCGTGAAAAAAGTGATTCGTAATAGTCAACATCCCATTCAGGATGTAATCCCCCCACAGTATGCACTTCATCGATCATTGTCTCATATGGGCGAATCCTTTCGATAAATTCGTCAATACTCAGGGCATAGGCATCCTTGGCCCTTGGGCCACGTCTGAATGCACAAAACTTGCACGCTAAAGTACAGATATTGGTTTGATTCACATGTAGGTTTGAATTGAAGAATACCTGATCACCGAATCGTGCTTGCTTGCATGCTGTCGCAAGGGTTGCTACAGCACTGAGGTTTGGATAATTCCACAACTCTACACCCTGTTCCAATGTGATGTGTTTTCCGCTGCGCAGAGATTCAACGATTTCCCTCAACACTGGTTCAAAATAATCACTTGGTGGCAGTAACTCATCAATTCGTACTAGCCAATCCTCGTTGACACCGCAGGACGAAATATCAGATGCCCAAGATTTCATACGTTTACCGCCTTGAGATCAGTTAGAAGAACGCTGGATGAGTTTACGAACCTCATCGAAAAAGAATACGCTAGAAGCAGTTGCAAATACGATTAGCCAATCATTTGCTTGTAAAGGTACAACGGATAGTAATTCGCCGATTTGGATTCCAACGAGAGGAATCGACAGATAGGCACCTTGGACGAAAAATAGTAGCAACGATGCGCTGATTAAAAACGATGCAGTAATCGCTTGATTGTTGAATAGTCCAAGTTCGAAAATACTGCGATCTGTGCTTCTACAATTTAACACGTTAAACAATTGGAACAATACAAATACAGAAAACGCCATTGTTTGAGCCTTTACAAATCTCTCTTGCGCATCGGATTCCCAAACTTCAACTACACAATTTCCATTCCCATCTAGATAGTTCTCTTCAATGCTACCATCGAATTCAGTACATGGTTCATCACTACTGATTATGCCCCCACCTGAGAACCAAAACACAGCTGCTGTACCCAAGAACATGACGATTCCCAACATCAAAATAACGCTCCGATCAGAGGCATTGGGTAGAGACTCATCCAGTTCCCTGGGGGGTTCATTCATGACATCTGAGTGCCGTTTTTCAATGCCCAGTGCTACTGCGGGGGGACCATCCATCAGGATATTAATGACAAGTAATTGTGTAACAGTTAATGGCAATTCCCAACCGAAAAGGAACGGAGTAATTACAATCAGCAATACGGCAGAAAAGTTGGTGGAAATCTGATAACGTACAAAATTTCGAATGTTGAGGTATAACTTACGGCCTTCCTCAACAGCAGATACAATATTCGAAAAGTTATCATCCTGCAGTACCATGTCTGATGCGTCACGAGCGACGTCGGTGCCTGTATTGCCCATTGCAACACCGATATTGGCTTGAGAAAGTGCAGGGGCATCGTTATCCCCATCTCCAGTCATTGCAACAACATGTCCCTGGGATTGTAACTGTTCTACGATACGCAATTTCTGGTCAGGTGTTACGCGACTGAATACCGCGACCGTATTCAACCTCTCCTGTAACTCAGAATCGGAGCATTCGCGTAATTCCTTGCCACTCATGTGATCAGAATCCTCCATTACGATACCAATTTCAGAACCGATTGCTTGAGCAGTCATACGCTGGTCTCCTGTAATCATTGTAACACGAATACCTGCGGCATGGCATTTTGAAATTGAATCTTTAACTTCAGGTCTAGGTGGATCCATGATTCCAACCAAGCCCAAGAAAATCATCTGATCTTCAACAGCCTCGACAGAATCAATGTCGATATCATCTGGTATCCTACGCGCGCACAAGGCAAGAACACGGAGCGCGCGAGAAGCATATTCAAGATTGATTTCAGAAATTATGTCCTTATGGCGTCCCTCTAAAGGAACAATTTTTCCATCCTCATAAATATGGGTCGCAATACCCATGAAAGGCCCCAATGCCCCCTTGGAAAATGCCCATCTTTCCCCATCGAATTCGTGAATTGTGGTCATGCGTTTACGTGTTCGGTCAAATGTAAATTCACGGAATCGTGGATGGCTTCGACGGTATGAATCGACAGATTCCTTTAGTTTCCATCCAAATACAGCACAAGCTGAATCTGTAGGGTCGCCAACAGACTGCCATTCATCTTCGATTAGATTAAGATTAGAATTTTGACATAACAAACATGTTGCAATCGCTTGCCTAAATGCGATGTTCGTATGTAATTCGGCCAACTCTGATTCAGGTAAATCAGTTCCATCTTTCTGTAATTTACCGAACGTTGGATCGAAACCATGCCCTGAAACGCCATAACTCTCTCCGTTGACAAGGAAGGCTCTAACCGTCATTTCGTTACGTGTCAATGTACCGGTTTTGTCCGTGCAAATAATCGTCGTTGAACCCAAAGTTTCAACAGCTTTCATACGCCGTACAATTGCTTTTTGTCGCGCCATATTTCGCATACCCATTGAAAGTGAAATCACCAAGATAATCGGCAAACCTTCGGGAACAATTGCAACGAATATAACGACGGATACCAAAAATTGTTCAGCAATCACTTCAGACATTGTTTGTGCACTTGGTCCGAACCAATTTTTTACGACTTGTAGTAGAATCAATAGAACTGAACAGGTTATTGCAATCCAACCTAGGAATTTACCCAATGACTCGAGTTTCACTTCAAGAGGGGTTTTGGGTGTGGTTACATCGCTAATACCCGATGCGATCGTACCAAGCATTGTATTCATTCCAACACGCGTTACGATTGCTTTGGCCCGACCGCTAGAAACAACCGTCCCCATGAAGGCCATGTTGGACTGTTCTTGTAGAATCATGTCTGCTGAAATAGGATCTACCTGCTTGTGGATCACATTCGATTCACCCGTAAGGCTGGACTCATCAATTAGCAGTTGGTTAACTTCGATGATTCGAACATCAGCAGGAACATTCAACCCATCTTCAAGCCAAATGATATCACCAGGGACGAGCTCGTCTATGGTCACTTTGAATTCAGAACCATCACGCAGTGCAACACAATGACTGACTAGTAATTTTTTCAATGAAGCCATGGCTTCTTCTGCCTTAGATTCTTGAAGGTATCCAAAGAAAGCATTGAGGGTGAGGGCAATCACAATGAAAATAGGAGTTGCAATATCATCTTTTTCAAATACAAAAGCAATTAGTGCAGCGATAATCAAAAGGTAAACCATTGGATCTTGGAACTGCTCTAAGAATCGAACCCATCGAGGTATGGGTGGTTTCTCATCGAGTTTGTTATAACCATATTTGTCACGTCTTTCAATGACTTCAAAATTGGACAAACCATCCTCATGCGAATCCAATAATTGCAACACTTCGTCTTTGGTAAGTGTGTGCCAATCCCCCTCGGGATGCTTGGTCTTATCAGCTTCCGCTGGCATATGAACAGATTGTCGCGGACCATCCTTGCTTATGATACTCATGTTCTAGGTCCCTGTAGGGACCTGATATTTTCAGTTTGTATAACCGGATGTTTGACATTCAGTGTTGAGGTCGACACTCTATGTCCGCCACACATACACCATATGTGCCTGCGGATCAAAATGTCGCTGAGTTAACTGTACGTGCCATTGTGCTTGGAATCATCCTTGGCGCATTAATGACCGCTGCGAATACCTACCTTGGATTGTATATGGGGATGACTGTGTCCGCATCGATCCCAGCAGCGGTGATGTCTATGCTTTTGCTGCGATTGTTGAAATTCAAAGACGTCACAATTCTTGAGAACAATGTTGTGCAAACGATGACTTCAGCTGGAGAATCATTGGCTGCAGGAATTATCTTCACCATGCCTGCATTATTGGTGATGGGATTTGCCGGTGATATGAATTTCGTAACTGTGTTTTGTGTGGCCATTTTAGGTGGTGTGCTGGGCACTATTTTCACCATTGCATTAAGGCGGGTTTTCATCGTTGAAGAGGCCTTGTTATATCCAGAAGGTATTGCCTGCGAAGAAGTTCTTGTTGCAGGTGAGAAGGGTGGTTCATCACTAATCGTCATTCTTTATGCTCTTGGATTGGGTGCGATATATGGATGGTTTGTCAAGGGATTTGAAATTGCTGAAGGGAAAATCATGGCCGGCGTTGACATCATTGGAGCCAGAATTTATGTGGCATCTGATCTATCTCTTGCCCTACTATCGGTCGGCTATATTGTTGGCCTAAGAATTGCCTCCTACATTTTCACAGGCGCACTGCTTGGAGTCTTACTGATTACTCCTGTTTACGGGTTGGTTCATGGGTGGCCCAGTGGCGGATTGGATGTCGCCCATAGTGCGCATTACCTATGGATTTCACATGTTCGATTTGTTGGTGTAGGTTGTATGGTTGTGGGTGGGTTGTGGACATTGTGGTCCATGCGAAAAACAATCACAACTGGAGTAAAGCGTGTTTTTGGTGCTGATTTAGCCGAAGAACAAGAAGGCTTACTGCGAACTGAAAAAGATCTCCCCATGAAGAAAATGATGCCAGTATTGATTGGAATTGTTATTCTCACATTCTTTTTCTACACATGGAGACTGAATGTGAAGGGTGCATCATTGACAGAGGCAGCAATCTTGGGTGCCGTCGGTTCACTATTCTTGGCCATGACGGCATTCTTTTTCTCTGCTGTTGCAGGATACATCGCAGGTGTAGTAGGTTCTAGCAATTCACCGGTTTCTGGGATGACTATTGCCACACTAATGGGGACAGCATTGCTGGTTTGGATCGTAGGTGACCTGTTTTTGGGAATGGAACAAAATGAGTTGATGTATGCAACACTAATCATCGCCAGTGTTGTTGCTGTCAATGCTGCCATTGCAGGCGACGTTATGCAGGACTTGAAAACAGGTCATCTGGTGGGTGCAACACCTTGGAAGCAACAAATTGCTGAAGTCATTGGAGTCATCACTGGAGCTGTGATGGCACCACTCACCCTAGTGGTGTTGAATGATGCCTATCGACTCACCAAGACCTATTGTTTGGAGAATCCGATCAAGTATTATGCGGATGGTTCACCAAATTGTAGTTCTGCTTTAGATGCCCCACAGGCTGAAATAATTGGAACATTGATTGAAGGGATATTCGGCGGTACGGTGAATTATCCGATGTTAGGGCTCGGTGTTCTCATTGCTGTTATTATCATCTGGAAGGGATTGCCAGTAATGTCAGTAGCCATCGGTATGTATCTCCCATTTTACCTCTCAGCGACAATTTTCACTGGAGGTTTACTCAGTCATTTCGTACTTAGAACCGTTCATCTTCGAGTGGATGGCTCATTGTCCGGTGAACCAACCGAGGAAGCTGTTGAAGCAGGCACTGAAGTTTCTAAGCGAGGATTGCTGTTATCTGCAGGCATGATTGCGGGTGAAGCGCTAATGGGTGTAGTTGTAGCGATATTTATCGTAATGGCGAATTTGATTAAGCCAATACGTCCACCTGCTGAATGGTTTTGTAGCGATTCCTATGTTGATGCAGGATCAGGACATTCGATGTGTGATGAACGTGTAATCGGGACCCTGCCAACATGGCTTTCCTTGCTATTTTTCATTTGGTTCTTCCTTGTGTTTACCTACCTAGCAACCCGTGGAATGCCGAAATCGCAGAATGGCCGTGGCAACATTTTGGTCGATTGGATTGCCATAACAATTGATGGTATTCGTCGTTTTGTCAATTCACTCAAGCCACCCTCAATGCGGTAGTTGTTTTCGCATTACAAATTGGTAACGCTCAAAGACCCTCCAAGGGAGGAGTGGTTGGTAATAGCATGGCTGAGCGTGGAATGGGTCTGGAAATTCCAGAATTAGAATCTATGGCAAAACGGTGCAGACGCAATATTGTGCGTATGGTATACGGCATTGGTGCAGGCCATCCAGGTGGTAGTCTAAGTGCAATTGACATGCTTACGGGTTTGTATGGTCACCGTCTCCGTGTGGATTCAGACAACCCGAAGTGGTCAGATCGAGACCGATTTATCATGAGTAAAGGACATGCAAGTCCTGGTGTGTATTCCATCCTCCATGAACGTGGATTCTTGACGGAGGATGACTTGGCATCATTCCGAAAGTTAGGTGGGAGTTGTCAAGGCCACGTTGACATGAAATGGTGTCCAGGTGTAGATTTCAGTGCAGGCAGTCTCGGCATGGGTTTGTCCTTCGGTATCGGATGTTCACTTGCTGCAAAATTGGATGGTAGCGATCGAACTTCATGGGTCATGTTGGGTGACGGTGAATTGCAAGAGGGGCAGGTTTGGGAAGGTGTCATGTCTGCAGTACATCATGAGATTGACAACCTCACCGTCATTGTTGATCGCAATGGAATACAAAACGATGACTTTTGTGAAACACAGATGCGAATGTTCGATGTTTCCGAAAAATTTGCCTCATTTGGTTGGGCAGTTATGGAAATTGATGGTCACGATATGGCACAAGTAGTCGATGCAATTGACTGGGCAGATCAGGTAAAAGGAGGTCCAGCATGTATTGTCATGCATACCGTGAAAGGAAAAGGTGTATCATACATGGAAAACAATCCAAAATTCCACGGTGCAGCTCCCAATGAGGAACAATTTATTCTGGCAATGGAGGAATTGTCATGAGTGCGCCAAGTGGTGGTGGTGCGAGCCGTGATGGCTACGGTGCAGCACTCCTTGAGATGCTAGACGATGACAAAGTTGTCGTATTAGAGGCTGATTTGGGTAAATCAACAAAATCGTGCTTATTTCGGGCAGAGAAGCCAAGCCATACTGTTAGTTTAGGTATCGCAGAACAA
This sequence comes from Marine Group II euryarchaeote MED-G33, assembly GCA_002457195.1. GTDB lineage: Archaea > Thermoplasmatota > Poseidoniia > Poseidoniales > Thalassarchaeaceae > MGIIb-P. Next base: position 9,550 of record NTJU01000016.1, read on the forward strand.
AATATGATGCTCGTTGCAGCGGGAATGTCTACATCTGGATATGTACCATTCGCGTCAACTTTTGCCATTTTCACAGAACGGGGTTTTGAACAAGTACGTAACGGAATCGCAAGACCCAACATTGTCGTGCATCTTTGTGGTAGTCATGGTGGCATTCATACTGGTACCGATGGATCTAGTGCGCAGTCGATTGAAGATCTAGCCATCTACAGAACACTGCCCAATATGACTGTATTACATCCATGCGACGACGTATCTGCCAAGGCCCTTACTTTGGCATTGAGAAATCATGACCGACCATCGTATATGCGAACTGCAAGAAATAAGGTTCCTCGATCTTACTCTGATGAATCCTCGAATGAATTGAAGATTGGCAAAGGCTACGTACACCGTACTGGAGATGATGTCGCAATAATTGCATGCGGTGTGATGGTTAATGAGGCTCTTGAGGCTGCAGAGATGCTAGCCAAATCCGGTATTCAAGCTACGGTAGTAGACATGCACACAATCAAACCACTTGATACAAATTTGGTTACTGAACTGGCAAAGCGTTGTGGTGCACTCGTAACCGCTGAAGATCATTCGATTATTGGGGGCCTCGGTGGGGCAGTTGCTGAATGTCTTGTATCGCACTACCCAGTACCTCTTGAGAGAATAGGAGTGCAAGATCGATTTGGAGAATCCGGCGGTAGCGATGAACTGTTGGAAATGTTAAACATGAAAGCCAAAAATATCGCTGATGCGGCTCAACGTGCCATCTCAAGGACTTGATTTCACCTCCGCAAGGCTCCACAGCCTTGATGAAGAGGTGTAGGCACGGATACACTGGAGGGGAACGCGTGAGTGATGACAAGAGTCGGCTTAAGGAACTCCTCGATGGGAAACTTTCAGCCCAAGAAATTGCTGAAGATCCAGTTCTTGCAAGTTTGGCAGAACGCATGTATGGATCTGAATTTCTAGATGGTGTTGGCATCTCAAGAGGTGAGACCAAACGTGCACTTGCTGAGCAATTTTCAGAAATCGAAGGTGATGATTTGCTCATTGATGAAATGCCCCAGGGCGGGTTACCACTCCCTATGCCTTCCGAAATGCCTCCAAATCCATCTAATGAGGAAGTAATCGAAGTTACAGGGATTAAGCGCTCAGTTACGCAAAAACTTCGATTGTTGGGTGGTTCTGTCGGTTTCATTGCTGTCATCGTGAATATGTTCTATGGATTTGGCAATTTCCTGTCCGGTTGCGCCAGTGATGTTCACAGTACCTGCGGAGAAAGTATGAAACTTAACTGGATTGATTTCTTCCGCATGGACGAACATATTGCATGGAGCCCTACTGGAAGTATTGGAATCCCAGATGTGATTGTGGCATTGTTCTGTATTGCCAACATTGTTTATGGCTTGCGTGGACGTAACTAATACATCCGTGCCAAGTGCTGTTTTCGTTTGGTCGTCTTACCGGACACGATGCAAACTTGATCTTCGTCGTAACCAGTCATAGCGTGACCAAGTATTGCGAGTCCAGTGGTTTTCTCTAGTAATTCAGCATCTGCATCAGTTCCATCGAATGGGACTTCGTAAATACGACCATCCAGAATTTCTTGTTCTAATGATTCCAATTTGACAATGCATTCGTCAACATGGGATTGACTGCGACTCGAAAGTTCGGATTGAACCATGTCCAATTGCTGTTTGACAGAATCCACAATATTTGACAGCGGTATGGGTTCTTTGCCACCAGTTCGACGTGCAGCAAATGCATTTCCATTCTCCACATCCCTTGGACCAATTTCCAGACGTAGTGGTACGCCCTTGATTTCCCAATCCCAATATTTCTGTCCGGGGCGTAAATCTCGATCATCAACTTTAATCCTTAATCCTGATTCTCGTAATTGTTCCGCAACATCTAGAACGGTTTCATTCACTGCAGGATTTTTATGTGCAGCAACTGGCATGAGTACAACTTGTATAGGTGCGATTTTGGGGGGGAAAATCAACCCATTGTCATCGCCATGCATACCAACAACTGCACCCAGTAACCTCTCAGACATGCCATACGTAGTTTGGTGGCAATACTGTGTTTGGCCGGTTTCATCTTGATAAGTCATATCGAAAGCTTTGGCCCATTGATCTTTGTAGTGATGACATGAAGCAACTTGTAGGGTTCGGCCGTTTGGCATAATCACATCGATTGCAATGGTGTACCATGCACCGGGGAAGGTATCCCATACAGGTCTCTTAGAGATAATGACAGGCAGAGACATACCATCCATTAATCGACCAACAATTTCTAGATCCTCGTCGATCTGTCTAGAAGCACATTCTTCATCGGCGTGTGCTGTATGGGCTTCAAAGAAATGTATCTCCCGAACACGGATGAATGAGCGAGTTTGTTTTGTTTCGTAGCGAAATGTGTTTACGATTTGATATGTCTTAAGTGGTAAATCTGCATGACTGCGTATCCAAAGTGGGAACATTGTATACATCGCAGTTTCACTTGTAGGCCGTAAAAACATAGGGACGTCGAGTTCTGTTTCTCCAGCATGTTTGACCCAATACACTTCTTTTTTGAATCCAGCTTCTTCTTCTTCAACTCGAAGTTCACTGGGATCAACACCCTCTTCTCTGGCACGCTTGAGGAGCGAAACAAGACGGTTTTCCTTATCCAGAAGGTCTTCAGGGATGAGTAATGGGAATCGGACTTCTTGATGGTCAGTCCGTTCCATTTCCGAATGCGTTAGGTTGTCAATACAACGCATAGCTTTCCAGCCATATGGCCTCCAGACATCCATACCTTTGATGGGATATCGCTTATCGACAAGTTCCGCAATTTCAACAATTGCGGGATACCATGCATTAAAATCAGACTTTGGCGGTATACCTCGCTTCGCCTGTCCATGCTCTGCCATAATGTGACCTCGTCTACATCTTCTGCTTCAATGTGACGCAATATCGGCGTTGGTTACGAGGTTAATACACCTAAAATCGACAAACACATCGAATCCATGTCCTGCAACTCTACGATTGAATCACGGGTTACAAAATAGGCCCTCGGTGAGGATGGATTGTGCATTTCTTCCATCATATTGGCAACAGTTGCATCTACACCATAATTCGAAATTTGTTCCAATGCGCGTTGATGTAATTCTTCAACAGAAATATTTGTTTCCAATTTGAATCCAATCCGCTTGGCATCACCAACCAATTTTGACAACTCTTTGATATGTTTCGGTCCAGGTTGTAAATTCAAATCCCATCCGTGGTCTCCACTCTTTTTCTTCCCACTGATCGGTTGAGTATAGTAATCTAAAACTGCTGCTGCATGAATCCATGCATCTGGCTTTGAATCGCATACCTCCAAACATGCAGTAAGCATTTCATCCGGACTGCCTGCTCTGATGATGACTGGTAAATCAAATGAGGGATCTGCGCTTGTTTTACCAGCGATTACAGTTACCTTGTGACCCATGCGATACATGAATTCAGCAATGTACCAACCTGTTTGTCCACTGGAGGCATTTTGAATCGCACGAACAGAATCAATTGGAGCTCGATTCGCACCCAATGTTATTGCAATATGTTTAGACTCGTCATTATTATTGACAACGTGGCATAGTTGGGCAACGATTTGACATGGGCTTGCTTGTTTGTAACGCCCTTCTTCATATGGTCCAAGTATAGTCGAATCAGAATCTAAGCGTTCGACCAATTCTTGTGTGACTGGATCATCGAATAAATCAGAATGCATTGAAGGGACAAGCAAAATCGGTACGTCACGGCCACGTGCTGCGGAACAGGCCATGAGGAGTGGATGATCCATCATACCATTCAAGAAACGTGATATGAAATTTCGGGAAGCTGGGGCGATTACAACTGCATCATACTCATCCAGTTGAGACATGTCTGCGGACCAATCGGTGATGACTGGGCCTTGAGATGCCCATCCTACAGCCAGTGGTGTAATCACTTTGGTAGCAGCTGTGGTCATAATGACGGTTACTGAGGCTCCATGGCGTCTCAACTCACGACACAAACGAACTGTTTCAGTAGCAGCAATGCCACCTGTTACACCCAACGCAACGTGTTTATTGGCTAACGCAGAGCTGTGCGACTCAACATCGACATCCCTGGCCATGATGAATGGTCAGGTCCCGCCTTCATGAATCCATCCTTTGAGACATTGCGACGGAAAGAACGATTTCTGGACTGGTCCTGAGACGGCTATGAGCGATGACACTGACATCGAACAATTGGCTCTCGCGCATCGACAATCAGGTACGATGCTTATTTTCACACTTGCTTTAATCGGGTTCTTGGTTTATGCGACAATAGGATCAATGTTCGGTTTAATCGCTCTAATCCTCGTGTTTTTACCCATTCCATTTTGTGTCATGATTGTGAAGGGATATTTCCAACGTGAAAGTTGGGCTTTGCCTTGGGTCTCGGTGATTTGGACAATTGCAATTGTAATGTGTTTCCTATTGGCATTTATTGAATTCTCTAAGCCCCTGGGTGTTGAAGGTTCTACGTGGGCACTTATTCAGGGAATGTTATTGCTCTATTTGTGCTGGTCTATGTTTCAGAGATTGAAACTTCTACGCCACCCTATGTTCCGCTCATGGTATAGTGGGGAAGGGCCCGTGTTTAATCAGAACACTGTATTACAAGATGGCGAGGTCCTGGCTACATGTCCGCATTGTCATAGTTTACTTGCAGTCCAACCACTGAACATCAGTGTGGATGAAAAATGCCCAATGTGCAATATGAATCTAGTATCCAATCGCAGTGCTGAACTTTACTCTGATATTCCAGCCAATGGTGAAGAAGAGTAACTCAGCGGTGAGCTAAAGTCAGATTCTTCCACATATCTTCTGGAACTTCCATGGCAAGTCTGAGTCCACCCATTGCACCCAATTCAAGCGGGTCTTCTACTGTCAGAACTTCAACGTCACCGAGATCGGACAATCTCTCTTCAATCAGGTTTCCTAGGCCCGCAATTCCCGAGCCTCCACCTGCTAGAATCATGTTGCGTCTAAAGGCGTCATGATATTCGGGGTTGGATCCTGAAATGAGTTCCTTGACACCATCAACAATTGGGTTGACAATCGCTTCACAAGCTGCGCTGATACAATCAGTAATGTCCAGTGACATGGCCTTACCATTAATTGAGAAATCAACAACAACTGGATCTGCAGGCTCTTCGCCTGGTACGAAAGAGTGTGATTCCTTCCAGCGTCGTGCCATATCCTTGGTGATTTGAGCACCCGCATACTTACGCTGAATTTCTTCAATGATTCGAGAATCGATATAATCGCCCGCGAAGTTCACGTGCATTTGGTCTTCAGGGGTTGGGACGGTTCCATAAACACGACAAAGGTCAGTGGTTCCAGCTCCGATGTCAATAACGAGGGTGTGTTCAATCCGGTCGAGGGCGTATGCCACTGCGAATGGTTCTGAAATGATCATGCAAGCATTGACACTTCCTGCTGCTGCATCAAAAATTGCAGTTTTGTCTACGTGACTTGCTTCGGCAGGGGCACCAATAACCGCGACAACTCGATTGTAATCCTCAGGATCGGCCAAACCAATGATGTTGGTAATGAAATGGGCAATGAATTTCTTATCCTCAGCTGTATCTTTAATCACACCATGTTCAAGAGGGCGAAATAGATTCAGTGCGAGGCGGTTTTTCAGTGCTTCTTCACCGAACAAAACGTCACGCTTCAAGAAATTCTTAGCGATTTGGTCTTTCGGAGTTCCAATCACTGTCAGTACTTTTTCGTCATGCCCATCACTGGATACCATTACTGAACGAAATGTCCCCAAGTCTACACCAATGTAAAGAGTCTCATCTGCCATACTACTACCTCTACTCCTGACCGAGTCTACCCGGTATTTCAACCATGCCCAACTTGTAGTTCCATTGATTTGGCTAATTTAAAGGATTAAACCCATTGTTGGCAACCCTCACACCACCATGCACCATACTCGGTATACAAGGGTACATTGACTCCACAATCAGGACATTCTTTAACTGCATTATCCCCAAAAATATCAATGACAATTCTGACATGATCTTCGTCTGAAATTCCTAGATTTTGGCGCATTGCCCAGAGCATTTGATCTTCACTCGGCGTGATTATTCCATCTGCTAAGGCGATTTTTATCACTTGATGATAGTCTTCGTATACCTGAATTTCATCGGAGTCTAACATGACTCCGAGTCGTTCCACACTCATGTTTTTACCACCCGGATCGTCGACAAAAATCACGATGCTGTCTGTATCCAGTTTGACATCTCGAAGTTCAATTGCAACAGTTGTCCCTTCTGCTGATGCGTGTACAAGATTACTCGTACGATTGATAATCGATGCGATATTTCGTGCAGTTTCCTGCAATGTTCTACCACGTTTCCAGCCCAATGCATCATCTTCGTTGATCACATAAAATTCTGTACCCTTGCCAGGGTATTCTACGCGTATTTCTTCACCGCCATCAAAAACGTTGTCGGTGAGATAGATTTTACCCACTTGAGTTTCGAGTAAATTATCCTCATCATCAAATGAAATCATAAGTGGTTTACGCTCTTCCTCTGCGGCATTGTATTGTCCATGCATTCCAGACATCCATTTGTCTTGTAATCTGTTAAGCGATTTTTTTTGTGCATCATCTAAACCATCATCGACACCCAACACACGTGCGAGGCCTTGTCCAGATTGCATTTCGCGCTTGAATTCATCCAGTCGTTCAGTATCACGCGTTATTGAATCACGTGGACCTGAATTATTATTTTCAGATTCAGGATCTTTCCATTCATAATTGCATTTCGAGCACTGAAGGTAACCGGGAATTGATGATGCAGTTGCACTACCACCACATCTGGAACAATCGCCCTCTTCATCGGTAGATAAGTTATCCTTCGCTTGGCGACGGCCGTCTCGAATCCCGAAGCCCATGAGATTGGCATACTCATGCTACATATCAGCCTATTGTGGGTCAATTCCAACGTTCCAAGACCGTAGCAATTCCCATGCCACCGCCGATACACATTGTTGCTAGGGCATATTGGCCATCTGTTCGTTGTAGCAGACTTGCCGCTTTACCCGTAATACGACATCCGCTGGCACCAAGTGGGTGACCAATCGCCAATGCCCCACCATCGGTATTAATTCTAGAGTCATTCATATCTAGACCCATATCTTTCAAACAAGCCAAAGATTGGGCACTGAATGCTTCATTCATTTCAATGACGTCGATATCATCCATCGTCAAACCAGCTCGAATGAGTGCCTTTTCAGTAGCCGGTACGGGACCATACCCCATGACCTCGGGTGGTACGCCAGCAACAGCCGTTGAGACGATTGATGCGAGAGGTTTGATACTATGTTCCTGAGCAAACTCTTGTGACAAAACGAGGACACTGGATGCGCCATCTGTCAGTGGTGAACTCGTTGCTGCTGTAACAGATCCTGTTTCAACAAAAGCAGGTTTCAGTTGAGACATTTTTTCCAAATTAGGCGAACGCATGCAACCGTCCAATTCACAACCTGAAACAGCAATGATTTCGTCTCTGAATAACCCAGCATTCTGTGCTGAAATTGCCTTCGTATGACTCATAGCCGCAAACTCTTCTTGAACATCTCTCTTAATGTCATGACTAGTAGCAAGATTTTCTGCAGTCAAACCCATTCCAATATACGCTTCTGGATAAGATTGTTCGAGTGTTGGATGTGGGGAACGGTTGAAACCTCCTCGCATGATACGAGACATCGATTCAACCCCCGCACATATGAATGCATGACCCGAACCCATTGCGATCGAACCGGCTGCAGTGTGAACGACTTGCATCGATGAGCCACACAATCGATTGGTAGTCATTCCAGGAACTGTGTCTGGGATCCCAGACATGTAGGTGGAAATTCGGCCAATATTGAGGCCTTGTTCACCTTCTGGATATGCGCACCCAACCATCACATCTTCTAGTAAATTTACATCAACGGTAGTTTTCGCCAAGGTTTCTCTAATGACTGCAGAAATCATGTCCTCAGGTCGTGTATCCTTGAGTTCTCCCCGATGAGCACGTTGGAAAGGCGTCCGGCAATAACCCGCAATTACGGCTCGCATGTATACTGCAAGCATTACGTACCCATAATCTTGACGAGAATTGTGCCCTAAGGGCACAGAACGGATTATGAAGGTAGGCCGGGTCGCCGACTCGATGATTAGAGATTGCAAGACCCATGGATTCTTTGAAGGACAGAATTGCCCATCGTGTAATGATGAAGGTAAATTCATCATGAGTGATAGAGAGCGAGACATATTGGGTCGACGAATGGCAGGAATCTTACGCCATTTCCCAGAAAAATTTGACCTCGAAATGGACCTAAACGGTTGGGTCGACGTTAGAGAAATGGTTCAAGCACTCACCAAGCGAGATCGTCGTATGCATTGGCTACGACCACACCACATTAGAGCTGTAAGCGAAACCTGCACAAAGGGGCGATATGATGTCCGTGGTGATATGGTTAGAGCCACATATGCACATACTGTTGAAATTGAACTTGATTTGCCAACCGACGACACTCCAAACCTGCTGTACTACCCATGTGGTGTGGATGAAGAATCACATATGATCGAACATGGAATTAAACCCGGTGACCGTAAGCACGTGCACCTATCTAAAACAATCACTGCTGCAGCCAATGCAGGACATGTGCACCACAATCGACCTGTAATCATTGAAGTTGATTGCATCCAAATGGAAGCGAACGGCGATACGATTTACCATGCTGGTACAACTGTATATTTGACTGAAGAAGTCGAAGCACGATATTGTGCTACAGTCGAATCAGACCACCCTGAACTGTTGGCCTGTGTCTCAGATTGGGAATTGGATGAAGCTGCAGCGGCAGCAGCCGAAGAAGAGTGACTAACGATTGTCCCCGCAAACTGGGCAAAACGGCAAATCATCCTCGATTTCTGCCTCACAGCTACCGCAAATTCCCTTGGGGCCTGAATCATTGTTAATTTCAGGACTAGGAGAAAGTAAACGCACGGCTTTTTCTTGAATCACTGGTGTAATTGATGCTTCAGTGCGTATATTCCAGGCGGCATTGAAAGCCATTGCCTCTTGCAAAGCCATCTCCAGTTGGAGGAGCCTCTTATCGACATTAGGTCCAACTTCTAAGGACTCGATTTCACGGATTTCTGATTGGAGCCATTTGCGAAACTCGTCTAACGATGGCTTGCCCATATTACCTTCAAGTTCGAGCTCCTAGATGAATGAAGCGACGCTATCGCTTTGAACGAGACCCCTCTAGACAGTTCATGGGCCGCGTCATTATGAAATGGGGTGGCGGGTTAATTTCTGATAAGTCAACACTCTGTACAGCCTATGCTGATCGTATTTCTGCGTTGGCCAAGTGTGTTGGTAAATTGGTCTCAAAGGGGCATGAAGTCATTGTCGTACATGGAGCAGGATCTTTCGGCCATTTACGTGCACGTGAGTATAAATTATCAGAAGGGGACATACCTGGTTTTGATCAAGAAGATGCAGTTATTCTTGTGAGGAAAGATATGGATCACCTACATGAAATTGTTTTAGCGTCATTAAACACAATGGATACATTTAGCCACGCTCCGAGAGATTTTGTCAAGAACACTGGGGCCAAATTTACAGGGGATTTAGATCGGTTCCTTCGTCCAGGTGTACACATTACTTTCGGCGATGTTGTTGATTGCGACCCGCCACTCAATTTTGGTATACTATCCGGTGATGATTTGATGCTGCGCTTGAGTGTTGAGTTACCTGATGTAACACATGTGATCTTTGCAATGGGAGATACACCCGGATTGATGACAACTCCAGGGGCTGATGGAGAATTGATTCCAATATGGCGTGTCGATGATCAATTTTCAGGCCAGCACGAGCATGGCATCGATGTCACAGGTGGTATTTTCCTGAAAACAGAGCGTGCCGCTGCTATTTCTCAACACGTTGAACACGTTTGGTTCGTAGATGGATTACACACAGAACGTATTCTCGAAATCGTTGAAAATGGCTATACTTATGGCACTAGAATATCGAATTCATAGTAATGATTGTACCGGCGTCTTCATTTGATGAATTGCACTCCAAAGTTTGTGGAAGACATACAATCGCACGCCCAAAGCGAATTGATTGATGCGGGTTATGATGCGGATCAAGTCGATATGATGTCTGAAAGAGTCATTTTAGTCGATGATTCAGATAACATACTCGGATCAATGAGTAAAGTTGAGGCCCATCAGGGCGAGGGGGTACTGCACCGTGCTTTCTCAATTCTGTTGTTTGATGATGATAACCGCTTGTTAATGCAAAAACGCGCATCTCACAAAATTACGTTTCCCGATGTGTGGGCGAATACAGTGTGTAGTCACCCCCTACATTTGCCCGATGAGATTTCGGTTGATGGCTCAAAAAATGCGGCGATTCGAAAAATGCAACAGGAATTGGGTATACCGTTGGATTCGATACACCCAGATGAAATCCACCTCATAACGCGTATGAAGTATCGTGCCAGAGCAGACGATGTATGGGTCGAACATGAATTGGATCACATTCTATTTGCACGTGCACCTAGAGATATGGTAATCAATGTAAATTCGAATGAAATTTCTGAAATCGAATGGGTCACACAGTCTGAATTGAACAATTGGTTGTCCGAACAATCAACGAGAGATGGAATCATCGCTCCGTGGTTCAGGCTGATCGCTGAGAATATTCTACCTGAATGGTGGGGGAACCTTGACGGTCTGCCGGCTCTGGCCGACAAAGAGATACGGAATTTTGGTGATGTGAGTATGGGAAATTCATCAGATACAATTGCATCTAAGGCTGGAGTCATGACGGCCCTCAAATCTCACAAAGATGCTGTAGAAACACGTATTATTGCGGCATTATCGAAATCTGAAAATGACCGACTAGAAGCGGCGATGAAGCATTTGATCGAGGGTGGTGGCAAAAGGTTGCGAGCCATTTTACCTTGGTTGGTTGCAGATGCAGTTGGAAATTCAAATGATGGGTTATACGATTTAGGTGCATCCATCGAGATTATTCACAATTTCACACTTGTTCATGATGACATTATGGACAACGATTCAGTGCGCCGGGGTAGACCAGCAGTCCACATTGAATTTGATAACCCAACCGCAATCAATGCCGGAGATGCCATGCTCGCTGTTGCATTTGAGGTACTTGCGGAATCCCAAAATTTCGACGATGTGCATTTCAGAGATTTGATACGAATTATTGGGAGTATGGTTCGCCGAGTTAGTGAAGGTCAGCAACAAGATATGTCATTTGAATCACGTGCGAATGTCGGTGAGGATGAGTATCTACACATGATTAGTGGCAAGACTGCTGCCATGTTTACGACCTGTGCACGTACGGGAGCTCTTCTCTCGGGTGCTGACCAATCAACAGTGAAAACCTTGGCAAAATGGGGTGAAAACGTTGGTTTATGCTTTCAATTAATGGATGACTTGATTGACGCCACAGGGGATAGTGATACCCTTGGTAAACCCGCATGTAGTGATATTATCGAAGGTAAACAAACCCTCATTGCAATTCATGCATTACAACAAGACCCTGGGTTATTGACTAATTTTTCAGAAGTATTTGGTTCCGGTATCGAAGAAACAGATCGAGAAGTCCTTGATACGGTCGTAGCAGAATTGCGGAATTCAGGCTCTATACAGTATGCGCACGACAAAGCAATGAGTTTCCATGCTGCTGCACACGAATGTCTCAACCAATTGCCTAAAACACCCGGCATGCAGGTGCTACGGGACTTAACCGATTTCCAAATGGTCCGGATCTCGTAATCAGTCTGCGTAATATGATTCACCAGGGATTTCTGGTTTCATACCCTTTCGAGTTCGTATTTCACCGACAACTTTCTCCAGTAACATGCGGGGCAATTCTTCGAATCCAGAGTTTTCGCTATTCCAAATAGCGCGTCCTTGTGATGCTGCACGGATATCATTTGAGAATCCGAAAGTCTCTGCAACGGGAACAGTACCAACGACTGTAGTCGTTTCACCATCTGCTGGCATATCTTCGATTACACCACGTCGCTGAGTAACTTCTCTAGTGACACCTCCGAGCCAGTCATTGGGCACGGATACGTACAACTTCTGCATAGGTTCCATCATTGTGGTTCCAGCACGAACCATTGCACCACGCATTGCATTGCGCATTGCGGGAATGGTCTGTGCAGGTCCACGGTGAATTGCGTCTTCGTGAAGTTTTGCATCAGTTAGTCGAACCAGCATTCCCATGGCTGGTTCTCCAGCCAAAGGTCCTGATTTGCATACTTCATTGAATCCTTCAATCAACAACTCGCGAGTTTCGTGAAGACCCTGGATACCCTTTGTACCATTGATGAATACGTTTGTACCGCTGATGGCATACCCCTTTCTCATCATGTCTTTGTCCATTCCCAATTCAGCAAATTGATCTCCAATTTCTTTCTGATCTTTATTGCGGATGGTACCATCTCGGAAATCACCTGCTCGTAGAGAGTCGACGACGTTCTGGGGTAGCATTTCTACCTCAATGTAAAATCGATTGTGGCGGTTTGGGGATTTACCTTCAAATGCTCCACCCACATTGTTACCATTGATGGCTTCTCTGTAGACAACAATTGGCTCACTGACCTTTACCTTGATGTTTTGTTCTTCTTCAATTCGGTAAGTCGTAATTTCAAGATGCAATTCACCCATTCCAGCGAGCAACGCTTCACCAGTTTCCTGATTGGTTGTAACCTGTAACGATGCATCAGATTTAGCAAGGCTACGCAGAGCATCGATAAATTTCGGTAGATCTTTCATTGATTGTGGTTCAACAGCAACTGTTACGACTGGTTCTGAGTAGTGCCGAATTGCTTCATAAGGAATGAAATCCTTGTCGGTAGTGACTGTGACACCAGCTGCAGCAGAACGAATTCCAGTGATTGCAGCGATATTACCAGCCACGACTTTGGGGACGGAAATTCGATCGCCTCCGACCATCATACTAACTTGCTGAACACGCTCAGCTTTGCTACCACCAATGGCCCAAACGGTTTCACCATGGTTGATTGAACCCGAATAGATCCGACCGACTGCAACTTCACCAGCGTGTGGATCCATCCAAATTTTGGTAATCATCATTGCAAGTGGTCCATCTGGGTCACAATTTAGCATGGCCTTACCTTCCATGGAATCCAAATCACCAGTCCAAATATTTGGGATACGGTATTCTTGAGCCTGAACCGGATTTGGTAACTTGGATACAGCCATATCTAGTAGAACTTCATGAACTGGGGCCTTCTTGGCGAGTTCCTTCTGTTGTTCATTATGACAATATTCAAAGATTTGTGTGAAATTGACGCCTGACTTTTTCATGTATGGAATCGTGATTCCCCAGTTATGGTAAGCAGATCCAAATGCAACCGTCCCATCCATGACACTAACTTGCCATTCTTTCTTGTATTCTTCAGGAGCGAATTGCTTGATGAGTTTGTTTACTTTGGTAATTTGCTTTTCAAAACGAGCCATCATATCTTCTGGAGTGACTTGTAGTTCGTTGATGAGGCGATCTACCTTGTTGATGAAGAGAATCGGCTTGACCTTTTCTTTCAGAGCTTGACGAACAACTGTTTCAGTTTGAGGCATGGCACCTTCTACGGCACATGTTAGGATAAAACATCCATCGACAGCTCGCATGGCACGGGTAACGTCACCACCAAAATCTACGTGACCAGGAGTATCGATTAGATTAATCAGATAATCGGTACCCTCTACACTGTGAACCATGGAAGCGCTTGCTGCGTTAATCGTAATTCCACGGGCTGATTCTTGCTCATCAAAATCAAGCACACGAGACTTACCAGCCAATTCCTCAGACATCATACCTGCACCGGCAATTAGATTGTCTGAAAGGGTTGTTTTTCCATGGTCAATGTGTGCTGCAATACAGAGGTTGCGAATTTGTTCACGAATGTGCATGACATCCGTTGCCTTTGCGATGTTGTCTTCCTTTCGGCCCATGTAATCACCTAGTGTCCCGGCGACCTGAACATGGTTGATAAATCCGCCTGTGCGCACGCGCGCGCCCACGCGAGAGATTCCCAGTATCAGCGAGCGGAAGCAGCGATACGCTGGACTTCCTCTTTCTTGGCAACAGCAAACGATGCAACATCGCCATCTTTAGCCTTCATGATTTCATTGACGATACCATCTTTGAGTGTTCTTGTAGTCTTGTAAGTTGCTGCAATACTGCCTTTACACAAATTACGCAGTGCGACATCGAGTCGGCGAGCGGGTGCGCTATCAACAGCCTTAGGCTGAGAGACGGCTCCGAATTTAATCCGGGTAACCTCTTCCATGGGTGCTGCGTGTGTGATCGCATCAACCAATGCTTGCAATGGGTTTTCTTTGGTGCGCTCGTGAATGACATCCAAGGCTTCTTCGAAGGCTTTTGCCCCATACTGTTTCTTCCCGCCGTTGCGTCCGTCTCGCATGAGACCATTGATGAATCGCTCGACAACGCTCAACTTGGATTTGCCCATCCAAGCATTGGCGTGGCGGCCACCTGAATGTGGTGTACCAACAGTATCCAAATTCACGTATGGTGAAAGACCTGGGTCTTCGCATGTAACTTCACTAGCATCCCACTTGCCAAAGAC
>NTJU01000017.1 GCA_002457195.1 Marine Group II euryarchaeote MED-G33
TAAGTAATGATTCACGATATCACCGAATGTTATTGGAGGCCTGTGCATGATTGAATTGCCTTCAATCGATGAAGCTGAGGGGTGTATACAGTGCCAAATGGGCAGCAAGCTCGTGTTGTTTGTCACTGGGCACTGCCATTGGATGTGCGATTATTGTCCACTCTCTGAGAATCGTCGTGAAATCGACTTCATGTATGCAAATGAGCGCCGAATTGATATCGGTGATTGGACAGCTGTTCTAGAAGAAGGGAGAGCCATGAATGCCACAGGAACAGGCATCACCGGTGGCGACCCAATGATGGCTGCAGAACGTAGCATGGAAGCCTGTCGTGTGCTAAAGAAAGAGTTTGGAGAGAGCCATCACATTCACTTGTATACCAGTATTCCATTCAAACCTGAAGTTGCCCAAGAATTGGCGGATGCGGGTTTGGATGAGATTCGCTTTCACCTCCTCAATCTAGAGTATGAGCGATATGTACCAACGATGCAAGCTTGTCGGGATGCAGGATTGTATGTAGGTATTGAAT
The DNA here is from genome assembly GCA_002457195.1 of Marine Group II euryarchaeote MED-G33. Taxonomy (GTDB): domain Archaea; phylum Thermoplasmatota; class Poseidoniia; order Poseidoniales; family Thalassarchaeaceae; genus MGIIb-P. Next base: position 528 of record NTJU01000017.1, read on the forward strand.
TACCTTGCGAACCGGATCAAGAAGACCGTCTCTACGAATTGGTTGAGGAGATGCGGAATGGGCCCGCACTTTTCCTCAACCTTAACGAATTGGAAATCACAGTTGGCAATTATGACAACATGGAAGTTCGTGGATTCAACCTTTCAAGTGAAATTACAGCAGGAGCGGAAGGCTCCGGGGAACTCGCAAGAGCATTGCACGCAAAAGTCACTCCAGATTATGGCTTCATGCTCAAATATTGCACAGCATCATACAAAGATTCAGGGCAACTAAGACGCCGATTCCTTCGGCGTGGTGAACACACAATTTCACCACATGAACAGTTGACTGAGGATGGGACCATCATTTTTGGAGCCGTTTGGTGTACCGATGAAGAGGCGGAAGGTTGGATGACGGAAATTCAGGAACAAACCGGAATCCCTAGACAATTTATTTACCACGATTCAAGTATGGGCCGACTCGAAATTCCACTGATGTTGGCAGAGGGGATTGCGGATGAAGTCGATGCACCTGTTGCGATGATTGAGGTCCACCCTACACATGAAAGGTTGGAAGTCGGTGTTGTTTGGTTGAACGATGTGCGTCCGCAGTGATGTGGTCGTCGGATTCAAGAACGATTGCCGCTCCGCAAGACTCGATGTCAGAGGATGAATCGGCTGAAGAAGTCGATGAGATGGACACTTCTGAGGAAGAAATAGTTGAACCTACAATTGAGGAACTGTTGGCTGAAGCCATTGCTCGTGCAGAAAAAGCAGAAGCCGAAATCACTTACAGAGATGCAGATATTGTAAACCTCCGTAGACGTTCAGCAATGGACCGAGCAGACATTATCAAATTCTCAGGGTTCAACCTCTCTGCTCGAATACTCCCCGTTCTAGACAATTTGGACAAGGCGCTTGAAGCCGCAGAAGAAGGCCCCTTGGCCGATGGTATTCGTTTGACGCGGGACAATCTACTCGAGGTTCTGAAAGGGGAAGGGCTGGCCCAAATTGAAGTTGATTCTGAATTCGATCCAAACAAAATGGAGGCTATCACTACACTTCCTGCCTCTGAAGAGCATCCAGATGGGACAGTTATCGACACACTAGAGTCTGGTTGGATGTACAAAGATCGTGTACTACGTCCAGCCCGGGTTGTCGTCTCAAAGGAGTGAGAGGATGGAACAACGACTAAGGTGGCTATTGTTGCCACCTGCAATTTGGATTTCTTGTATATTATTGATCCAAGTTTTGGGTGGTTTTGCCGCCCCAAAATCATCAGAGATGCCAGAGCAGTGCCCCGAAGGAAGTCAGAATTGTTCCAGAATGATTGTCAACTTTGACACCTCATCACAGGATCTTCACTCCGCTGCCTTGGATTGGATTCAATCACAGGGTCGAACCTCTATTGTCGACGATAGTGAAAACTCGTCACACTCGGTATTCAGGACAAAGTGGATGATGTTCCCTGATGATTTCTTCCTAGAAAGCGGATGTACAGAAAATGGAGCGTGGATCCAAATCCATTCAGAGTCCCGACTTGGAATCGGTGACATGGGTGTCAATCAGAACCGTGTCGATGCATTGGTAGAACATTTGGATTCAAGTGTATTCGAAGTCGGTGAATGCTAACCTACAGGTTCGCCACCCGTCCCCATGTGGAACAATCGACGTTGCCAACCATTTTCGAAAATGAGGCGAACCACAGCCTCAGGCATGTTGACACATAAGGCTGCGATTGCCGCCTCTTCTTCCATGACTGTCGACAACATTTGCATGGTGGCACGGATGCGCCATCCTTGCCAATCATCACGCTGTGTCATATCCCCTTCAAAAACATCCCAGTCTGCCACCCTATAGAGTTCTGAAGTAGGTTTATCTGTGGTAAATATAGCACCCGGCGGACCATGGAATTTCTCTGCATGCCGGACATAATTAGGAGGATCTCCGAGGTCTGGAACTTGAACAATTTCTACATCCCTCCCATCCAACCAAGCTCGAATCATTTGTTCTCTTTCTTCGGCAGTCCAAGGGTTGTCTAATGATTGCTCAGCCTCTGAGGAACCAATACAAATTCGCAATGGAAGGTCAGAATCTCCGACACTCAAGAAAGACATTGCAGCATTGACCATCGATGCGTGGCCATTGTGAAAGGGTTGGAAGCGACCGAGGATGATGAGGGCTGGTTCCATGTTTACACCCCCGGCAACCCATGATTCAGCAAATGCCCCAGGTTCCATTCGCCTTGACCCCAACGTGTCGCATCGGTCCAGTCTCGGCCTACCATCAAGAACAACTCCGGTAGTTGAGCGGTCTGCAGGGTGCGGTGCAAGATATCTGCTGTAGATTGGTGTGCTTCCATGGTCGGTAAAATTCGAGCATCTTGCTTTGGATCAAGTGTTTCTCCCAAGTCTTCTCTCTGTGCCATCCAAGACATGACAACCTTTTCGGCATATTCACTGGGTTCAGAAGTTGAGATTGAATTCAACGCATCCATCCAAGTTGAATCATGATACAAATCTTCGACATCTGCAATCGTACGCCCAAGAAGAACATCGAGATAGAGCATGGCTCGACCCTCCCAACAACGGAAGGAACCTGGGCTTGCCAATTCGCTCAGATATCTTAGACCTTCAGCAGCATCCGCATGATTCAACTGTGACAAATCAGATAGGAACCCACTTTCGGTCCAATCGATGGATTGTGCATCATACCAATCGAGGAATTCTGCTTCAGCATCAATATCGAATGCCCGTTCAAGCGAGGGAATCTCGTCGGGACGGCGGTCTCGAAACTCACCATTGGAAATGGATGCTGCCAATCGAACCGCTGGGACCCCGCATAGGCCTCGAAAAACGGCGGTATCGACGAGGCGTGCCACAAGGTCGACCGATGCCATGGAATCACGTCAGTGTCGGCCACCCATCAATGCTCGCCCGAGTCAATTCTTGGCACATCGGGTTGAAGAACCCGAGTCCGACCCATAGGGTCGGGCGGACCGTCAGGAGGTGATGTATTGGCGACCATCAAAGAGCAAATCGCGGATATTCAAGCCGAGATTGACAAAACCCAGAAAAACAAGGCTACAATGCACCACATAGGGAAATTGAAAGCCAAAATTGCAGCCCTAAAGCGCAAGATTGAGTCCCAAGAAGCGCACTCGAAAAGCAGTGGCCCCGCATCCGGTTTTGAAGTTAAAAAATCGGGCGATGCAAGTGTCGCATTGGTCGGTTTTCCTTCTGTGGGTAAGTCGACACTCATCGCTAGATTGACTGGCCAAGATTCTGAAACCGGTGCTTATGCATTTACTACGCTAACTTGTATCCCCGGACTGATGGAGCACAGGGGTGCAAAAATCCAGATTCTCGATTTGCCCGGTTTGATCCCAGGGGCTGCAGAAGGAAAGGGGAGAGGTAAGGAAATTCTCGGAGTGATCCGTTCCTGTGACATGGTTCTGTATGTTGTCGACCCATTCCAAGAATCCCATTTCAGTGTACTCAATCGTGAATTGGAAATTAGTGGGATGCGACTTAACGAAGATAGGCCTCCCGTATTCGTCAAGCGAACCGATCGTGGTGGAATTGTTGTGAGATCGACCTGTGAACAAACCCATCTCGAACCAGAAGAAGTCAGGGATATTGTTCGCTCGTTCGGCATTGTTAGTGCACACGTCACCATGCGCATCGACGCCACCGCAGATCACCTTGTTGACACCATGGCTGCAAACCGGGTTTACTCAAAGGCGATCGTGGTTGTAAACAAAATGGATATCGCAAGTGAGAAAGACCTTACTCGGATGACTGGGATGCTTCCAGAGGGATGGCCTGTGATGCCAATCTCGGCATATACTGGTATGGGCGTGGAGGACATGAAGGACTTCCTTTACGACAATTTAGGGTTCATGTCAATCTATCTAAAGCCGCAAGGGCAGGAAGCTGATTTGGTAGAACCATTGATTGTCAAAGACACTTCTACCGTCGAAGATGTATGCAACACATTGCATCGAGATTTCGTTCGAAAGTTTAGATTTGCTAGAGTCAAAGGCCCTTCTGCCAAGTTTGACTGGCAACGCGTTGGATTGGCCCATCAACTCAAGGATGGAGATTTGCTGACGATCATTATCAAACGCTAATTTTACGGTTCATCTCCTTAGGAGATGTTGATAGGGGCGAGCACTATCGCAGGTTCCCCGGTGACAACATGGAACGCTATTATCCTAGAGCGGGACTTTGGTGCATTGTTGTCGCATTCCCAACATGGTTTGTCTTCCTCGTAAACGGAATGCTAGGATTTTTTCCAGCAATCATCTTTGCCGACGGGGGTGTTGGGCAGAAGTTCCATTTCTGGTTATTCTTGAAAGATCGATTTTTTGGCGGCTCAGTTGATCCAGTGTGGTCAGATGCTGGAAATATCACCTCCCAAGAATGGTTGTTACTCGCCCTAGCATTGCCTGCTACCGTAGGTGCGCTTTACTGTCTGAGGCGTCGTCCTGATTTTGGATCGATCGAAAGAAGCGATGAAACCAGTCAAAGAGAATCTCTCGAAATGGGTGAGATCAATATTGGATTCACAAGCGGGGGAGACGCACATACTCAATCGATTGTTGAATCGGTGATTGGAGAAGAACAAGTGGTTGATCAAAGCGTCGTCTCGGCCGCATTGGGCGAGATGGGTGCCATTGCAGCAGCTAACGTAACTGAAGAAAAGCAGGCTGAATTGGAAATGGAAACTGAAACGATTCTTGATAGTCGATACACAACCACTGTACAGGACGATGAAGTTCTCGACATGGTCACGGCATATGCTGAAGAAAGTCAACAACCCGTTGAAGAGGATGATGATGACATTGGTTGGGGTGTTTGGGACCCGGATATCGATTTACAATCTGAACCTGAACCTCAACCGGAGCCTGAACCTCAACCTGAACCTCAACCGGAGCCTGAACCTGAAATGGAATCGAAAGTAACTCGTGAGTTGCCAGAAATCCCTCAAATCTTCAGAGAACCAGTCCAGGACACACCCGACCCTCTCGATTTGCCCACTATTCCCGAAATCCCATCTTTTGAAATTCCGACTCCAAACCTCGGTGAGCGGATCAGTTCCATGGCAACGCAAGCCGCTGATGCGACAGTGAATGTGACGAGGGATGTGGTGAGTGCCACTGTCACCGGAGCGAAGGATGTGGTATCTAAAGCCGCAGAAATCACTGAGAAAGTGGTGGATAAAGTTCGTCAAAAATCATCCAAGGGCATCATGCCAGTCAGACCACAGGAGCTCCCTCCAATGGCTGAATGGGATGCTTACCAAGGGGCCTGGACCCTCATGGGTCGACCGATTCAGGTCGCTGAAAAACCAGAGCCCGACGTGACGGTCCCAGATTGGTCTCAAACTGAAAATGATTCACCAACACCTACGATTGAAGCCCAACAAGATGTTGTTAGCAGCGAGCGCAGGAATACACCATTCATCCCTGAATTGCCGTAACCGAGGCCGAATCTATGCCTGAAGGATTGGATTTGGAACGCCTCATGGATACTCCAAGGATGAGGTTATTTCGTCGATTGGGAGAGCATCTTAGAACACGAGTTCGAGGGCTGGCGTTAATATTCACATTTGGTTTCATTGTCGGTTACCCATTGGCTGGAAGTGCTCTAGATTGGATGATTGGACAAACCAGTTTGATTCCAGATGATACGACTATCATCGTCCTGCAGCCTTTGGAATTGATCTTGCTTCGACTGCAAATCGCAGGGTATCTTGGAATCACAATGGTCGTCATGGCCATGATCTGGGATGCTGCGCGATTGGCTGGCAGGGTTGAGGTACCGGATGATGTTGAATTGCCAACATTGCCGAAAGGTGCCCTTTTGCGCGGTCTAATCGCACTATCGGTATCGATTGGATTGGCCATATGCGGCTTGATTTATGCATGGGAAATTTTGATTCCATTCTTACTCGAATACCTGCAGGAGGATGCAGCTTCTGCCGGTTTGGAAGCAACTTGGCACCTGCAAGCTTGGATCGGTTTTCTCTTGTCACTTGCACTCGGTAGCGCTCTAGCATTCCAGGTTCCGTTGGTAGTTCTAGTCGTTCTTAGAGGTGGTTTAGCAGAGCGAGTAATGTTGACCCATTATCGTCGACACCTTTGGTTCACCAGTATTGTCGTTGGAGCGATGTTGTCACCCCCCGACCCTCTGTCATTGGCACTGATTGCAGCGCCGATGATCGTCCTGTTTGAGGTCGCACTACTAATCGATGCAATCATTCCTCAGAAGAAGTGAGGCCACGGTTCCGAGCATCTTCAGCCTGCGCAACAGCAATGCCATCTTCGACATCGACCCATTTCATCATTACAGTGCCAGATATAATCAGTATCGCTAAACTTGCAATTGCGACTCGGCTATCATACATCACAGAAAGTGCCGTGTAGATCATCGGACCCATGAATGCTGCGACCTTTCCAAAGAATCCGAAAAAGCCGAAGAACTCGGTGCTTCTTGTCTCGGGAACCATCTGACCAAACAGACTACGTGCGAGACCCTGACTTCCACCCATCAGTACACCGGCTAGACAACCTAGCATCAACCATTGCCAAAATACTGCCATGTTCAGTGGAGCCCAAACGTAAGTTCGAACTGTTTCAGGGATGAAATCAAGCTTCCCATCGCCAAGGCTGGTTGGGTGATGGGTCCCCACCATGGTAGATTTATCGAGACTACCACCCTCTACTGAAACACTGTATCGCGTAACCTCATTTGCAACCATGAATGCACTCATATTCTCTGTATCAGCAGAGCCATTGATTCCTTCATCGAAGTCATTGTTATTACAATCTGTACAGAATGGGAGAATGTGAAGCCAATCCTCTTTGAATTGTTGGTCCTCATCACCCATACCTACCAAATCCAATGACTGAACTTTGATGATGTAGGATTCACCGTCCCAATCCGCCTGGAAATCATACTCTTCATGATTCTCAAGTTCAAGTGGAGCGAAAGACATCGCACCTACAATCATCACACACCACATGACCAAGGAGAATGTCAACGCTCTCTTCGTCGACCATCGACCTGCTAGCCAAGTAAAAAAGAAAGCTGAAGGGAAGGCAACAAATTGGATGATTAGTATGGTGAGAATAAGTTCACCCATCGTTAGACCGAGAACTGCGATTCCAAATGCCCCCGCAAGTGAAGTTACGCTGTTAATTCCATCAATGAACAAGAAATAGGCGAACATGTAGATGAAAAGAGTCTTGAAATTACGCCATTCCGAGAGTGTATTGGCAACTTCAGAAACCCCTAACTTTGTTGCTTCAGCGATAGTCAAATCCTGAATCTCATTCTCTATTTCTGGCTCAGCAACGTAGGCGAAAGTGTACCATGCAAATCCGAACCACCAAATTCCTGATGATGCAATGGCTACTTGAGTTGCCCATAGGGCGAAATCAGTAGAGAACAACAAACCGAGATGGGCAACCAGGAGGAGCCCGCCCCCGAGATATCCATACGCATATGCTTTGTTTGAGATCGCATCCATCTCGTGATCTTCACCTTGGTAAGGAAGTAATGCATTGTAGAAAACACCCGCTGCATTCAACCCTATGTTAGCAAGAAGGAACGTTACGAAAATCCAGACCCATTGGAATGAAATATCGAAAACCGGGGCCAATGCAATGAGGAAAACGGAGCCGGCTCCAAGCCATGTCATCCATTTCAGTGCGACCATTTTGATGCGCTTTCGATCTGCAACTACACCGATGGACGGGCTGACAATTGCCACCATCAAGGTGCCCAATGTAACAGCTAGAGACCAGGCTGCATCCGAAGTCATCTCAATTCCAATGACAGTCCCAGTCAACCCATTGGCCTCAAGGAAAAGAGCGGCGAACCATGCAGGGAGAATAGCAGTAGTAACACTGGTTTCAAAGGCGGATTTACCCCAATCATACATGCAGTATCCACGAACTGCCTTGTCCTTCTCGCCTGACATGGACTCAAACTATTGCGGACGGTGTTTAGGCTTGGTGCAGGGTGACGCTTGAATATGGGTATCAACCATCAATGGTCGATGTCCGGTCATTGGGATAAGCCGATTGAGAATTCAATCGATGCACTCCGCCATGGAATGATGGAATTCGATGGTGTCGAATTCGACATGCGATTGACCATGGATGGGGAATTGGTACTGTTTCACAACAATCATCTTTCAAAAGAACAGGTTGAACAAATCGGAGGGTCAAAATGGACCGAAGATCATACTGCCGAAGAATTGGCAGAAGTGGGGATTGAAACCTTTGAGCAACTCTTGGCTGACGAAGCATTCACCCATTCTTGGAGAGAACATGGCAAGGTAGCATGTGTTGAACTAAAGATGCCCCACCCCAATTCCAAAATTGCTGGTTCGGTCAAGCCGAAGAAACGAGAAAAACATGCTCGGGCCATGACCAAATTGACTGATTCGATGCTCAACGAGGTAGGATTACATCAGTCAAATGTTGTACTGATCTCATTCAAGCGCAAATTTCGTCACACGTGCGCGCGTGCTAATGTTAGGTGGCCAGTTGCACAATTGAAGCCGGCGATTCCTGAAATCGGTGGCCGGAAAATGAAGCGTGTCCTCACCTTACCATCATTCATGTGGCTTTCACTCGCTTTTCACTTGAAGCATCAGAAAATGGTTGGAGCACCGATTCTCCCCTGTGCATTGGAATATGTGTATGGGGCAACACGGCATATCACTCTGGGTCGAACCTTTGGATTGAAAGGTTACACAGGGAGACGTTTGAATCGACTCCGGAAAGGGTACCAAGCCTATGTCTGGCCCGCACCGATTGCAGTTGAGAGTTCTCTTCATGACCTAGGTTTGACTGGAATGACCGATGATACATCTCCTGAAACCATTACACATCCAGGCGGAGGGGCAAGATGGACACGCTGGGCCAGTCAACCTCTAGATTCACAACGTGAAACTCTGTTGAGAAATGCGGATCCTTCAGATCATTCGGCTTTGATTCAAGAAGCTGCAAGAGAGGTTACGCCTTGGCATGAGTTGACAGATATTGAACGAAGAGGATTCCTGTCAATCTGGCGCAAGCGGTGGAATTGGGAGCGTGAAATTGATGAATTGGCAGCTGATTCAAGCCCGCAGACAATGCCTTGGGAAATGAGTCGATTGTTGGGGCACCGCGGTTCAGGAAAGGACTTCGATTAATCGAGTCGCCGAATCGTGGGGTCTGCTGCGTAATACTTGGGACGGTAAATCGGAGTCCCACGTCCACCACGAGCATTTCTCTCATCGAGAATTTGAGCAGAGATTCCAGCAACACGTGCCCAACCAAAGAATGTCGTGTAATAATCCGGCTTGTGGAATCCGACTGCATTGAGAAGAGTACCGGATGCAATGTCGACGTTTGCATTGGGGTTGCTAATCTTGGGATTCTCACTCAGAACCCTCGGAGCGACAACACGCAATGCCTTGACAACCTGGAAGTTTTCATCATCTGGACAAATTTCTTCACCGAGTTTGAATTGGGCAGCAGCTCTTGGATCTTCAGCACGTAATACAGCATGGCCGAACCCGTAAATGGGTCGGCGGGCAGCCAATTCCTTACGAACAAATGATTCAACTTCTGCCTCATCAGATGTGCCAATTCGCTGAACGAATTCAAGGCAGGATTGGTTCGCCCGACCATGAAGTGGACCTGAAAGAGCATTCATTGCACTAGAGATTGAGGCATAGAGACTGGCCCAACCACTCGCGACGGCTTTTCCTGTAAATGTAGACAGGTTTCCACCCCCATGATCCATATGGAGTACGAGGAAGACCCGTAGAGTACGGGTCATACGTTCTGCTTCGTCACCATCAATTCCAAGTAGATGCACGAAGTTTTCGACCATGCCAAGCTCAGGGTCGCTACCTACCTCTGGTAGGCCTCGGCCCCCACGTAGGCGGAAAATGGTGGCCATGAGTTCAGGCATACGAGAAATCAGATTGAGGCCATCAGCCCGAATATCTCCGGTTGTCTCAGCAACACCGAGGGCCTGAATTCCAATACTAAGCCAGTCCATTGGGTGGCCTGTACTGGGAGTTAGAGACTCTAGAACTCGGAGGGCACCCGTCGGTAGACGGGCTGCGCGTTGTGCCAATTCATGACGGAAGTCTTGTGATTCCTGTCGGTTGGGCAATCGTTTTTCAAACAAAAGGAAGATGACATCTTCCGGGTCCATGTCGGCCAAATCACCGACAGGATAGCCACAGTAATGGACTCCTTTCTTGGGATCGACGAACGAGGTGCGGCATGTTCCGACAGGGATTCCACGCAAACCGGTATCAAGGTGGTCTTCGGTGACCTCAAAGAGGACATCCTTGCCGTTCTCTTCGCTCATCTACACTCCTCGACTCGCGGGAATAGAGGGTTCGGTATAAGGGCAAGGGTTGGGTGTATAACACCCAGAATATCGAAAACAGAGACCAGAGTCCCACATACATGGCCAAGCGTCAACCGTGGTATTCGAATGGCGTTCGATTCGAATGTCAACCGGACTGTGGAAAATGCTGTGACCAACCCGGTGGTGTGGTTTTCTTGGCCAAGCATGATGCCGAGAGACTTGCCAAACATCTCAATATGGAGGTAGAGGATTGGTTAGATCGAGATTGTACAAGGAGTAAAAATGGCCGCTACGTGCTTCGTTCACGTCCTGAAGATGACATCTGCATCTATCTCAATGAGGACAAAACCTGCGGTGTCTATGAAGCCAAACCTGACCAATGCTCAGCGTTCCCTTGGTGGAATGAAAATATGGCCTCAAATAGAGCATGGCACAAAACTGTTCATCTATGCCCTGGACTCAGACAACCAGGTTCCAGTGTAGTTTCTTTGCCAGTCATTCAAGGGCACTTAGCCAAAGACGCAATTGCTGAGAAAGGTTTCAGAAAATGGGCTTAGGGTTTTAATCATCATTCAACGGGAAGAAGAACGCGACGTTTGAGAGGCCATAGAATGGCCATCTGCGGCTCAGTATAGTCAGGTATCAGTACCGGCCTCTCGGTGGCTTGAATCAATTCACTCGGGTTGAAATTATCCATTTCAGGTGCATATTCCCCTGCACTTAATTCCTGCAATTTGTCAAGGTGGCCCTCGATGGCCAGCATCCGATCGGTGAACGTTACCAATTCATCAGAAGATGCGGTGTCAACCTTTCTAGAAATTTGATGGATTTCCCGATTCAATTCACGCAATTCAAATCGATGCTCGTGAATGATACTCTCCAAGTGATTCAAGGCAGAATCGGTGAGTGCATCAATGTTCTTTCCAACAGGAATTTCGGGTGCACTGGTTGATTTTGAACCTCGTTCAGCAATCTCATCAAGGTGACCTCGCAAAGTATCGGCTGTAAGTGATTCAGCAGCCTCTAGAGAGGAGGGAAGTGCAATTTCCGGTGGGACGTAGTCATCTGTAACATCCATTCGTTCGCTGATGATTTGGGCACGGTGCTCGGCAGGTTCAGGCAATACAGCATCTAGTACTTCTGAGACAATTTGTGCACCACGTGCATCCGCATCCATCGAATCTTCAATCACGTGATCTGCCAAGTTCGGTTGCTCGCCTGAAAGCAATGTTCGAACATCGGTCGCACCCATCAATAGGGCCCCAGACTCAAGGGCGAGGCAAACGGTTTCGAAATCTGCCTTCGCACGACTCCACTGACCCCGACTGCGACTGACGATGATTTGCAGTTGGGGGTCGGTAAGAGATGCACCTCTGCTCAGCGTGTTTCGTCTAAGCATCAATAGCATCGTCGCCTCTGATGGGGTTCCGAGTTCAACATGAACGCCCGACGATACCGCTTGTCGAAGTCTACCAATGGGTAGGGAATCCGCAGCCAAACGACGTGAAGAGGTCAGGATTACCTGCGCACCTATATCGATGGCCCACCCAACAACATTTGCTAGATTTGCAGCTCCAGTTGGGCGCATGAGAATACGATCTGCATCATCGATAAGCAGTGAACTGGCATACAACAGCAAATCATCCCATCCATCGGGTAGATGCTCAGGGAAGGTTTCTGCTGTAATCAGACGGACATCTCGATCTGTCATACTGTTATGCAATGATTCCCCTATAGCCCACAGTAAGTGGCTCTTGCCGGTGCCGGAATCGCCGTGAATAAGTAGGGGGTTTAATCGGCGACCTGGATAATCAATGACCTCATTTCCAGCCTGAGTCGCAATTCGATTTGATGGGCCTTCTTGCCAATTGGCAAAAACAAGTCCTGGGCGTTCTGTCAGGTAAGGTGGCCAGAAACCGGTATTCTCCATCGAAGATGGACCGGGGCCAGAGGAGGTGATTTGTGGACTACCCAATTCAGCGCCACTCAATGAATCGGCCGGGTTCAAGCCTCTGTGTTGATCTAACACCTCGCGCCAGATGGGGACGACAGGATCTCGGGATTCGGGACCATCTGAACCGGTAACCCAACGAGGGGTACCCGCCGGCAAATCAGAAGGTTCAGCATCAATATTCAAGGGACTATCTTGTAGAATTCGGTCTCGCATAGCCTCAAGACGCGTGTGAACCGTCTCTGCATAATCCGTTTCATCACCGCTGAGGATCGACAATCGTTCTAGAGGAGAGGGGGCATTGTGTGGTAACTCGTGCCGTGCAGCGAATCTCGCTTCCGCGCGAGCACGTTCTCGAATCGAAATATGATCTAACAGAGTGCTTTTGCCTTCCGGATCGGTTGGAGCACGGTTGGATTCACCAAGGAAGCGACGACTGCGTTCCATCGCATCTCGTAACGGTGTACGAATAATTGTCATTTTTCAGCCTCCTTGAGGGCAGCCAAAGCACCATCGGGGTCGACCTCAAACATATCGACAATCGATTGTATTTCGACACCCCGTGCTTCTAACTTGCGTAATCGTTCCCAAATAGTAACTTGAGAACCACCACTGCCAGAGAATGCATTTTCCATCACACGAATGGACGCCTTTTCCGATTCTGCCAACCGACCGGTCAAATGTTGTGTTCGTTGTGAACGACTACTAGCCTCTCGGACGGATTCATTTGTCGATAGAGGAGGCGATACATCTGAAAAATCGGCTCCGGCGGCTGCACGACTGGCAGCCCCCATGCCAATTACACGAAGGTCGGGGCCGGTTTCATAGTGAACACCGGGCTCGATGATTCGGGCCCTACTGGCTGCGAAGTCGAGTTTGTTTCTTTCAGTAATCACTTCACCCGGAAGCACGACTTTGGCTTCGATATTCCGGGCCCGAGATGCTGCCAAATCCATCCCATCTTTTTCAAGGCGGTTTGAATCTTCAGAGATGATTTCGCCAATATCCATTGGTTTCAAGAAAATGAGGCCGTCTTTGGGCGAGGTTGTTCTACGAACCTTTCGAGCAACATTCCCTCGATGATTGATCGATGGTGATTTCGGACCTTTGGGGAGTACAGGTACGATTAGAGGTGCAGGCTCCGGCTCTGATTCTGGTTGCTTATCAGGGACTGGAGGGTTTCCAGTTTCTACTGCTATATCTGCTATTTCTGCAGTATTCTCAACTTCTTCTACACCGCGGTTGGCAGAGGGGGTAGTTGCCCATTCTGGTAATTCTACATCGGCTTGTTCCAGTGAGTCCGTCGTATTGACCACACCTTGTATTTCCGTTTGGCGTTCTTCTCTCCAAGCATCGACCACGCCACTAATCGACCAGCGATTTTCGGAATCCATAACCCCGGGAGCGGTTTTCGGCTGGGGTGTTTCAATGACTGGTTCTGGGATCTCAATCGCAGACCAGTCGTCCGAGCAAAATGGGTGTCCTTCTAATCTCGCGGGCCTCTCAGCCCAATGATTCACCCGCGGCCCTTCCAACACATCCACTTCTCTAACCAAAATTGCCCGTTCACGGGTAGCGAAAACATCGAGATCTACCGGCAACAGTAACAGGTGCTCATCGGATGTAATCGAATCGACCAAGAATCGAATCAATTCAATTGAACGGTCAAAACCATGTAACCCTGTAAGATATTCCAACCCATCCAATACGATGCATGCACGCTTTGCCCCAAACAAGAACCCGTCGATCTTACGCCGTACTTCTTCCAAAGTTGCATTGCAGACATTTTCCCCCTCACCCTTTTCTGTCAACCAAGATGTGACAGATGCGGGCAATCCGGCCTCGTCTTCCAAGCGATCCGTAGGGATTCGCGAGATGACCAGGAGAGGGTGTCCAATACGACCCAAGTGAGAGGCCATCGATAGGATTTGATCAGGTGTTTGTGTATCGATGAGTGCAACCATGCCAGGTAACAACTCGGAACCCGGGTGAAATGGGAGAGGAGGTAGTTCGGTAACGGATTCTTCTGAACCCGAGTCGTCATCTGGCATCCATGCATCGAGACGCTTCCATTGCCGCCGCTTTCTCTGTCGTCGATGCCACCATGCTTCTGCTTCGAAGTCTTCACCCCATGGCAAAACTTCACCGGCTTCCAAATGCAATAATGCGATTGGATGTAAGCCCTCAATCAAATCGAGATCGATTCCATGATGCCTCGACAACTGACTACCCTCTAGAGATGCAGCTTCTTGCAGAGCCCCTAGTGCCGCATGGCCTGAAAGAACTGAACCTTCTGAATCCTCATACAATACCATCGAAGGCGTACCTTCACGAATCGTAATTTGTCCCACAGCTCCACCCAATGCACCTGCTTCGCAGCGAATGTAACCGGATTCAGAACGCTTCTGCATATCGACCAAGAGTAGTTCGAGAACACCAACGCCTCCACGCCGTGTTTCGTTCACTTCACCTCTTGGAAGTTCGACCATGTTCTCACCGACGCTACGCGTCGTGTCTAACGCCTCTTGAATCAACCGCCCCCCAAAGGGGGCGAGAAGCCGTTTGCAGATGGCTATACAAACCGCCGAGAAATTGATGGAGAAGGGCCCTTTCGGCATGATGAGGGCATTCTGTGGAATTATCCGAGGAACAATGTAGCTGGCTGGATGCAGGCATTGAACATTTCAATGCAGGTCGCTTTTGGCATGCACATGAGGATTGGGAAGATCTTTGGAAGTCACTGAAAGGAAATGCGAGTCAAGAACTCATCGATGGAGTCCAGGGGCTCATTCAAATTGCAGCAATGTTGTTGAATCACGAGAGGAAGAAAAGTCGTGGAGTGTCCAGCCTTTGGATTAAATCAAGTGCTAAATTGGAACCTGTAATCGGAGGGTTATTTGGGATTGATGTCGCCAGTCTATATGCCGATTGCGAACCATTTCACCTAGATGTCGACTCTTTTTCTTTGAACGCTCAAACTGTGAAAATCAAGCAGCAATCTTGAGAGGGACGACACCATCCGCCAGATATGGTCGACATCGACCCACCCTCGAATTCAAGATTGCTTTCGGACACCGATGTCGCAGATTCGTGGATTAATGCGAAGCAAATTTGGATGCAAGGGGGATTTTATCTCGTTTTGATTGCAACCATCATTACAATCGTGACCACTTTGAAGATTATTCAATCCAATCATGCCGTTCTGTTGATTGCAATCGCTGTTATGGCGATCATTAGAATGAACGTTCAAAACACAGTCCTCGCCAAAGAAAAATTGGTCATGATCGCTATTTCCACTGGCCACCCATGGCATGATTCGGAATCGATTGGAAACACGACTGTGTATCTGTTTAGCGGAACAGAATGGGTTGGTTTGGAATCTGACGTTCGTGTTGTCCACACAAAGGACTCGATACTTGAACAAACTGTGCTCAGAAATGGCGATTCAGAAGGCGATATTTTGGTACGATGGAGTGGCGACATCGATTTGCAAATTGTGTCGATTATCAACATGGCTCAAGCCTTGGCCAATGCACAAGATCGTGGTGAAGATGAAATCGATTCTTTTGAGGCAGCGCGGGAACGGGAAGAGTTGGGTGAGGACTTACTTGAACGTGAATGGATGGACACAGAGGATGGTTCAATCGATTATGAACCAGGAGCAATCCTTCGGAAATTCAAACGTTCAAAAGATTCAGATGACAACCCTGAATAGCTTGAATTTACAGTTCAATCGATTGATTGAGATTCAAGTCAACCCGTAAGACCATATGCGTCCCAAGATGAAAATATCTTGATGAGTTGGCGTAATCGTCTAGATGATCTTCCGCCTGAACAACGCATCTTGGTTGAAGGCGGGAGTTTGTCCCAGCGGTTTTCAAAGCGATCATTGACCTTTACACATCCAGCATTCATCGGGGGATTCTACGGATTTCTAATCTCAATGGCACTGTTTCTCCCACACGCATATGCAAAGGGTTGGAACCAAGATTCAATTCGAGATTTGGCATTCCTTGGTGTCCTGTTGGTTTTGATTCTCGCAATCATTGGCCATGCTTCACTTTTCATGGCGCAGTTTTTGAAGCGGCCACCCATTTCATTGAGAAGGGATTTGGTTTACCCCATGCCGTTCATCGGCCTCAGTATATTGAGTGTAATGTTGGTCACCGAAATGGATTCAGGAATGTCCGAAAACCTCACTTCTGGTATTCGGTATGTGGGATGGGGGTTCTTACTCATACCTGGGCCAATATACGTCCACCTTTCTTGGGCACCGCGCTGGAGATTATTGTGCCGTTTGGAAGAAGGATTGGACCCGTTTGAAGGTGGAATGGAATTGGAAAAAATACCTGATGGAGAGAATGAAATCGAGGATTTCGATCTTGAAATGGCCATTGAAGATATTGAGGACGACCCCCCCTTACTTCACATTGCAGAAGGTGAAGAATAATCAGATGAGGCCAACCTTTCTGCCTGCTGATTCATACCCTGCAAGAATTGAGTCTAACTGTTGATCTGTCAAACCTGCAGATAACTGGTTACGGACGCGTGCTGCATCTCTTGCGACCATTGGGAATACGATTGCACCTGCTACGATACCCTCGTCCCTGAGGGCCGAGACCAAATCTTTCGCCAACCGACTATCCCCACACATGACTGGAATGATTGGGGTTGTTGAAACACCCAAATCAAATCCAAGACTGGTCATTTCTGCTCTGAAACGATTTGTATTGGACCAAAGGCGTGCATGGTGCTGTGGTTCATCCATCAAGACTTCAACCGCTGCCTTTTGAGCTGCTGCAACGCCCGGTGGTTGGCTTCCGGAGAGCAACCAAGAACGAGAATGATTCAACGCATGTGTTCGCATTTGAGCGCTGCCTGCTAAGATTCCACCTTGGACACCAAGCGCTTTGGAGAATGAGCCAACTTCAAAATCGACACGACCTTGTAAACCGAAATGATCTACAATTCCTGCGCCCTTTTCACCCATCACACCTTCGCCATGACAATCGTCAACCAAAATCATTGCATCATGAGCCTCCGCCAATTCTGTGATTTCGTCCAATGGGCATATATCCCCATCCATTGAGAAGACGCCGTCGGTGATGATGAGTTTTCGATCGGCATCAGCATGATCTTTGAGGGCTTGTTCAAGACCCCCCATATCATTGTGGGGATAGACTGCTCGCTGGGCCTTTGTTAGACGGACACCATCAATGATTGAACCGTGATTCAGTTCATCGGAAATGATCACATCTTGCTTGCCTTGAACCAAGGTTGGTATGAGCCCTACATTCGCGGTATACCCTGCACTATAGATGAGGCTAGCCTCTACACCCTTGAATTTCGCGACCGCTTCCTCGGCGGCCAAATGAATGTCCATGGTTCCCGAAATCGCCCGAACTGAACCGCTGCCCGCACCATACTTCTGAGTCGCCTCAATCATTGCCGACATCACTTTTGGATGGGTGGTCAAATTGAGGTAATTGTTGGCAGACAACATGATCATCTGTTGACCATCGACTGTACACTCTGGTTCATTCGCACTTTCCAGCGTGGGAGGGTCCCAATTGAGGCCACCTGCAACCAGCTCTTCGTAGCGCTCAGCCATCCATCGATGCTCGCGTGCCATGACAGGGGCAGTGTCGATTGGCTGTTGATGCTTACGCCAAGACATTCATGACAAGAGGATGCTAGGAGTACCCATGCGAGACGTGCGGGTGACCGTTCTTGGCACGGCACAGGATGGAGGAGTTCCACAGCCCGGTTGCATGAGAGAATGTTGTAAAATCATCCGCTCAGGTGAGGGGCTGAGACGCTTCCCCGTCAGCCTTGGAATTGTTGGAAGCGATGGTTCGGCACATCTTATTGAGGCCAGTCGTTCAATGGGGGAGCAGTTTGAAATTTGGGATTTGGTCGAACCAAATATTCAGCCCTTGAACTCACTGTCACTCACCCATAGCCACCTTGGGCACATCGATGGACTGGGGTTGTTCGGCAAGGAGGTCATGGGGCTGCATGGTCTCACAGTCCATTGCAGTGAATCAGTCGCCTCACTAATCGAACGAAACCCAGTTTGGAATCTACTCTGTGAAGATGGTGTCATCAACCCTACGCTTTGGAAAGCAAATGAAGCGTTTGAACCATCTGTTGGATGTGGATTTAGAATCAAACCAATTCCGATCCCACATCGTGATGAATTAAGTGATAATCATGCGATTATAATCGAAGGACTGAATTGTAAACTTCTATTCATGCCCGATCATGATGCATGGACTGATACACTTTCAGGTCAGACAATTCGAGAATGGTTGTCTGGTTTGGAAATTGATATCGCCCTAATCGATGGTACATTCTGGGATTCAAACGAGTTGCAACATCGTGATTTGAGTGAAATCCCCCACCCTACTGTCTGCGAGAGTATGGAACGACTTGGAAGTAGGGCGATAAATGACCCCGACATTCGATTCTTACATCTGAATCACACAAATCCACTCTGCAATCCAGACTCGCCCGAATTGGCTGAATTGACTTCAATGGGGTGGGGCTTGGTCAAAGAAGGGGATTCGTTCACGCTTGAACGGTTATGAGGGGGGGGCGCACGCGCTCGCCCATGCGCCTCACCGGAACGGTCAGTAGTGGACTTGGACGTGCACAAGTCTTCATGGCTCAAGACCACTACCAGACTCAATTCAAGGCCATTCTCGAAAATGAAGCATGGCCTGGAACCCTCAATGTCAAAGTCGATGGTAATGATTTGTCAACCTATGTCGCTCTTCGCAGCCTTTCCGGAGTCGATACATTGGATATCGCAGATGAAATGAAAGCGAATTCGGAACTCATTGATGTCTCGAATACCAATGCGATTCGAATTCGGGGATTCTTGAGAGAAGGTCGCTCATTTGGAGGGGCGACCGCATTCCATGCGACCATTCGTTCTGATGAGCAGGAATTGCCTTGCGCAATTCTCATCCCTGATTTGACGAGGCACGTCGATGTAGTAGAGGTCATATCTACAGAATTTTTGAGAGATGCACTCAGTATTTCAGATGGAGATATTGTCACACTCAACTTGAGTTGAGGTATGTTAACCAGGCTGCCTGGTGTAACTGATCTTGCTCACCTCTGGCTTTGTTAGCCCACAAACGATAGGCGCGGCCATCAGGTACACTTTCAGCATACAAGGGTAGTTCAAAATCGATTTCTGATTGCTGACAAAGATGTGGAGTCCCGGGGTGATCAATCGACCACAATGTGAGCCATTCGGGTTCTGAGCGACCGAAATCAGCAGGAGTCTCTGGAGTGGTGAGAGCTTCAAGAATTTCATCAGATGAAAAACGACCCCGGGCCAATCCCAGCATTGCCGAAGCAATTCGACGGACTTGGTTCCACACGAATCCTTCTGCCTTGATTGAGAATCCGAGAATTTCTTTATTTTCATCCAACCAAGGTTCGCAGACCAATACTCGCTTCACCGTCGAGCGCCCTTCTTGCGGGCGGCAAAAGTTGCGGAAATCATGCTCGCCGATGAAGAGTGAACACCACAGAGACAAATCTGAAACCGTCACACTGGGCCAACCTTTCAACGCTTGTAAACGATAAAGGTAGGTTCGACAATATGCATTCCTTGTTCGTAAATCTGGATCTACTGATTGTGCTGCCCAAACTCGAATGTCGGTTGGAATCTGATCATTGATTGCGGTGATAATTCCTTTTTCACCTACGCTGTTCCAAATTTGTTCAGGCAAATCAAAACTACCAATATTCATTCTTGCATCAACGCCGCCATCCGTTCGACTTGACAGAGTCACTGGATGAGTGCCGTGTTCACACCACTTCAAGCGGAATAGGGCGGCCTCCAACTCGCCTTGAACAGTGGGTACGTTCGGTTGAACTTGTGAACCACTGTAACCTCTACCCAAATAGCCGACAGCAATGGCGACACGAACCGCCTCAGCCATCGAGTACACCATCACTCGCTGGTCAGGGTTGCAACTGCATCTTCTGCAGAATAGCCAAGGCCACCAACAGCCCAAATCAATGCTTGTTTCAACCAAGGTTGAATCATTGGGCTATCTCTTCCTTGCCCAACCCTTTCAATTGCATCCACAATCAATCGACTTGCATCAAACAAGGTATCCTCAACTGGGATGTCTGCCAGATCAGCCATCTTCTCTAGACGCTGGTATTCTTTGATCGCCATTGGAATTCGGCCGCAATCAAGGCAAAAATTGGCAAAACTGGCAACATACTCGATATTCTCTTCATCCAAAGCCATTGCTTTTTTGTAAACCTGCATGATTTTTCCAGCGGGCACATCTTCTTCCATATCGATTGAAAGTCGCATAAATGCGGACTCGGCCCAACCATAGTGGCCGATGGGGTTTTCTGGTTCTGAATCAATGAGGCTCTGAAAAACATCCATGGCCTCTTTGAAGTCACCTGCGGACATTGCTTGCGCGGCTTGTAGCATAATTTCGTCTGACATCGACCCCTGCGGGGTCGAAACCCCCTATGAATAAAGCGGCGCGAATGGGTCACTCAGAAATCCAGCAACTCATCCACATCTGGGAGGTCTTCTGCTGAATCATCCCCTTTACCTTGTGAGAGTAATTCGACCATCTGCTTCTGCACCTCAAGTTGCTCTTCTGCCTTTGTGACGGCGGAATTGGCATCCATCATCTTTAGCATCAAATCGTAGGATTCTTGCCACTGGCGAATACCGTAGAATGAGATGTCTGGAGTAAAACGCTCAATCTTCACAGTTCGCTGATAGGTGACCAAGAAGAAGATGCGCCCAATCCACTTCAGAACACCACTTGGTGCCGAGTTTGGGTCAGCAGGGGGTGTGGTAACAGCGATGCCGCCACCGATTGTCTCTGATGCGATATGTGATTGATCACCAATATTGCAGTATACGGTCGCATATCCAAACATGGCACCGATGGGTGTTCTTCGCTTCATTACCGCTCGAATATTCTCGTGGAGGAATGTCAAACCATCGCGTTCGTAGATGAATGATTGATGGTGAATGATTCGATCAGATGTTACAGCGTAAAGGAAGCTCTTCTGATACCAGAATGTCACACCCCAGATAATCGCAGTCCATAGAACGCCAAATAGCGTGAAATTCCATTCAATTGGCATTTCAAATGTCGAATCAGAGAAGAGGCGTATGACTCCATCAATTTGCAGAAGGAAGGGAGTCAATGACGAAAGCAGGAGGACAGATGTCATCCATTTCCCACTCGCAGGGTGATTGATGAGTCGATTTAACCATGTGAAAAACAGCATGACGAAAGCAAAACCTGCCCCGCCAGCCCAACCACTGACTTCAACCAAGAAGTAGAACACTGATTCAATGAATGTAGCATCCTCTGGTGCCTGTGCCCATCCAAAGAATAGGTGAATGGCCAAAACCCCCAGACCAACCAAGTAAGCCGGCATGAAGGCGAATAACGAGGGTCGGCGGATCATGAGAAGTTCTTCTTCTTCATAGAGTCTCAATTTCGCACGGAGGCCCTCATTTTCGTTCAAAGGTGTAGGCTCTGGAGTCGGTGTATACTCAGAACTGCCGACTGATGGTGGTTCAATTGCTGAACCCATACTCCTCTTCATTTCTTCATCACTCATGGCTCTCCCTCATATACTGCTGTGCACGAACGATGATGAATCTTCTGCCAACCTGCGAACAAAGATTAGTGCAATAATCCCCAAGCATGTTCGGCATTTCCATGAACCCAATCGAAATCATCCAATGTTCGAACTCCCTTCTCATCAAGTATCGTCAATGATTCAACCTCCAATGGATATTCATTGTATGTGAGATGGCTCACCAGACCTGCTCGGGTCGGTTGATCGAACTTCCAGTGCGCACGATTTGATGCGCGGACTTTGAGACCTACTTGGGTTCGACCATTCCAGACCCGTATTGAAAAACGAGGTAACTGCTCTCCTCTAGAATCGCAATCCCCATCAGATTCTGGTGGTAACAATTCAACCTCGCACCGTTCAAATCGCTCACTCCGACCTCTTTTCTCATCGTGTAATAATCCTGCTGTCTTGAGTGGTGCCCGTGCCACATCGCGAAGTTTCCAAGCGCGTGAATCCCTGGCTGTCATTGAGAATGAAGCGTGAGGAATGAACCAATCTAAGTAAGTACCATCACTGAAATGAAGGAATCCCCAAAACCAAGGAATCGAAGGTGCTTGAACTGTGACTTTCTGGAAGTAAGCACTCCCTTGCACACTATCATCATCGACCATGCCTTGACATTTACAAGCGTGAAGACGGATGATGTCATACCCCATGTTATTGCCGAAAACATTGTTTGAATATGCTGCAGATGAGGCGGCTTTGGTCCAAGGAGTAATCTTCAGGTCGAATGAACTGGGCGCCCCCTTTTCGACCGCAGAATCATCACCTTTACACCTCAACCAAAAATGACTACCATCATCAGCTAGCCCCATGGACAGATCATCATCTGAGACTGGAATCACTGCACCTGAACCTGGGAAATCACCTGAACCTGGCCAATCTGGATGTTGACCATCCATTGCTGCAATACGTAATTCACGCATCAGATAGGGTTCATGCATGTCTTTACCATCATACCACCATGCACACACCATCCCTGGCAATGTATGACGCCCATCCTTGTCGATATGGAAGCGACCTTCAGGTTTCCAATCGTGTTCATTCACACGGACATGTGGGGCATCCTTGGTCGACCACAAAACCATCAGTTGACGACTCCTCTTTGGATTCTCAGCATCGGGGAGGACAATCAGCCACCACCACCACCACCATGACAGACGGCGTAGGGGAGGCAAAGTGTCGAGGCGCCACAAGGATGAGAGATCCCCTCCAAATGTGGTTGGGGGAATTTTCTCCATTGGAACGCCTCAGTTTAGTTCACGGTTCTTGAACGAGGATTGACCGATCATGATAAACAACCCTGTGATGATTAGTAGAACGACGATTGAGATGACCAAATTGAGCAAGGGTGAGGTCGTCGGGAATGGACTATACCAAACCGTCCAAAGGGCTATGTCCACCGCCAGAGATTGACCTGACATCATTGCGAAATCACCCCAAACCAGCCAAGCGGTAGAATTGATGATTTCAGAGCCCCAGAACGAAATCGAGAGTGAAGCGATGCCCATGTCTCGCGTCGTCCCAATCATCGCCAAGAACATCATGAAAAACTCCCAAACTGCAAACATTAGTGCGACCAGGACCCCATAGCGTCCTGCAACAATACCGAATGTGATGAACACAGCACCATATGCTAGAACCGTGAGGAATGTCGCAATCAGGACA
>NTJU01000018.1 GCA_002457195.1 Marine Group II euryarchaeote MED-G33
GAGGTCGTCGAACCGGATCTACCTTCGATTACATATGGTTCCAACGACAACTTCTACCTCACTACTGGGGACGAGGAATCAATCTCACCACCACCAAACATGGGTGGAAGCGATGCCTTCTGGACATTGACAGCGGGACACCCAAATTACACGGGCCAAGTGGACGTCGATGCATCGACAACATGTGCATTGGATGATGAAGGGAAATTGTATTGCTGGGGTAAGAACGAAGATGCGAAACTTTTGGATTCAAGCAAAGGGAAGAACTACTGGGTCACCAATCCCACATTGCATCCCGATGCAGATGCTGCAAATTTGAGATTCACCCAAATCTCTGCAGAAAACAATGGACTATGTGGTATCCTTACCAATGGAACATTGTGGTGCTGGGGCGATGATAATGGAAATGGCTGGCTTGGACTAGGGTTGGACACCTATTTTCAAAGTCCAGAACAAGTGTTGTTTGATCCTGAATTGAATCCTTATGCGAGTACAGGCGTAACTCAGGGCTCCTACTCCACCACTGGTTGTGCAGATATCAATCCATCATCAGGGTACGGTTTTGAATCGTTTGAGAACACATCCGCCGTCCAATGGGAAGAGCACATAATTGATGCAAATGGGAATCCAACAGGGAGTGATGGCAACTGGTCCTACACAAACACCAGTGTACACTCGAACCTGAACACTAATCACGGTGATTATGTCTTAGGTTCAGCCTCAAGCAATCAGGGATCATACGATTCCCAAGCAGCACACACAATTGTTCAGAATGAAGAGTCCATAATCGAGATAAATATCACAACTGGTTCCGGAATGCTCAGTTTTTGCACAATGCTTTCTGGAGATTACCTCTCCTACGATTATCTATACATCTATCTTGATGGTACTCAGATTCATCAACGAAATACAAGATATCAAAGCTATGACGTCAGCTACTACTGGAAATCGATTTCCATACCTGTATCATCTGGCGACCATCAACTGACCATCAAGTATGACAAGAATTCCCAAACTTCAACAAATTACGGCTATGATCGAGTATTCATTGACGCACTAAAGTGGCCATTGCCAACACCAGCAGTCAATTGGACAGAACCTACAGTCGCCGATTTTGCGTGGAACCACGACACGGCTTGTGCCATTGCAGACTCAGATGTATACTGCTGGGGAGAGAACGGACACGGTCAATTGGGGAATGGTGACACCACTGATCGCCTCCGGCCCACAAAGGTCTCAACACCTGCTGGCACCTCATTCTCGGCTGTTGACGTCGGGGCAGCACATACATGCGCCCTAACAGATACAGGAACCGTTTGGTGTTGGGGATACAATGGCTACTACCAATTGGGGCTCTCAAATAACACAGATCAATCCATACCTATGCAGGTGGATTTCGGTACGAACTTGACAGTCTCAAGTATCGATTCGGGGCCGAACAGCGTATGTGCGATCGGCACCAACACAGATTCCTCAACTGAGCAATTGTGGTGCTGGGGTCAGAACAACAACATGCAAACCAAAGCTGACTCAGTCACTTCTTACGTATTTGCATATGACGGATTGGTTTACGAATCAGCCTCAACAGGTTCTGTTCCAGAGCACGTGGAGACCGACAACGCCCAAACCTGCACACTGTTCAGTAATTCGACAGTACAGTGCATGGGACTGCAATACATAACAGAAAGCGGTGCGACCAGTTCGGATCGGACTTGGGCAATGGATGGGTTTAGCGACGTCACATCTCTATCAGCAGGAGACTCAAATTCCCATGGAATGTGTGTGATGGTTGAGAACAACAAGGCACTATTCTGTTGGGGTAAGAACGACAAGCACCAAATGGCTCGAGGATATACTAGCACGATTGCTACGCCGGATGCCGTATTCGGCCTCATCGCAGGTCGTGACAATGCGGTTCTCGCCCCTGGTCTAACATTCAACAATTCGAATGGAATGATCACCGGTACACCCACAACAGAAAACCAAGATCCTGTGGAATTGAATATCTATGCTTGCAACGGTCGTGGTTGCGATTCAACTTTGTTCAATTATTCGATTTGGGATCGCCCAGAAGTAGGTCTCATCAACATTGAGAGCGATTATCTTGATCTTTCGGTATCACCTGCTGAGATTTACAAGGGCCGACCAGTCAACCTCAGCATCGATGTTACGAGCGACCGGGCAATCTCGAATTACACATGGTACAGTGAGCACGTGAACGGTCTGAGTTATTCAGACATGTTCCCGAACTCACCATCGATTGTTACCGATCAATTACCAGTCGGTCTGCAAGTGATATTCTTCTCTGCAACCGATGACATCGGCGGCACATCCACTTCAGCAGATGGTTGGGTTATCGTCGAAGTATTGGAGTCGGATGATGACAATGATCAGGTCCCTGTATGGAATGACCTCTGTCCTCTTGAGAACGCTCTAGGTTATGATGACTATACTGGAAACGGATCAACGACACCAGTCTCAGATGGCTGTATCGATAATCGAGATGATGACCCATATTACGACCCCGATGATTCCTGTCCTAACGAGTACGCCGCGGCAGAATACGATTTCTATATTGGCGAAGGAGACAGTGGAAACGCAGGAGCAGATGGTTGTATTGACGACACAGATCGTGACACCATCCTCGAGAATGTGGATGTGTGTTTAGATACACCATTCGCTGAGCGCTTCTATGTCAACCCAGATGGTTGCGGACCATCGGAGAGAGACACAGATGGGGACGGCTACAAGGACAACGTGGATTCCTGTCCAGGAACTCCGATGGGAGAATCCGTTGATGAGTTTGGTTGTGGTGCATCACAGGTCGACTCCGATGGAGACGGTGTCTATGATAGCGTAGACGTTTGTCCAGAGTCACCATTGGGCGCAACAGTCGACATAGATGGCTGTGCAGCTGCTGAGAAGGACAGTGACGGCGACGAAGTCAATGACGAGGTCGATGTTTGTGACACGACACCACCCGAAATGTGGAACCAGACAAATGAAGTTGGATGCGCACCTGATGACTTGGTCACAGATGACAATGACCAAGATGGTGTGGCTGACATTTTCGACACCTGTCCAATGACCCCACTTGGAGACGTTGTAGATTACAGTGGATGCGGATTAACTCAGAAGGATTCTGACAACGATGGAATTACAGATGACTTAGATCAGTGCCCTGATACACCTGGTTACGACACCCCAACGGTCGACTCGGATGGCTGTGGAGAAACGCAACGGGATTCCGATGCTGACGGTGTTATCGACTCCGTAGATCAATGTCTCAACACACCGACAAGTGTCGAAGTAGACTCATTCGGTTGTCAAGCAGGACTTTCGGATACGGATCAAGACTCGATCGTAGACATCATCGATGCATGTCCAAATACGACAGGCGATCAACCAGTCAATCTGAATGGTTGTGCACCATACCAACTAGATTCGGATGGTGATGGAATTACCAACGATTTGGACTCATGTCCAACCACCCCGGCTGGGCAACCCATCACGACCAACGGTTGTGCCGAGGATCCTGATGTGTACGATCCGGTAGCCGAAGACGACGATGGCGACGGTATTCTCAATGAAAACGATGAATGTCCAAACACCCCATTGACCGCCAAGGTCATTGACAATAGCGGATGTGAAGTGAAAACTGGAAGTAGTTCACAACAAGTATCCACATGGGCATTCGGATTCACTTTCCTGATTCTACTAGTCATCGCAATCATCTCAGTGATCGTCTTGCGCCGAAGAAAGGAACAAGAATCCATTTGGGGCCGAGAAGCAATCGGTGACGCCTTGTTCGACTCCATTGACCACGATGGTGACGGAGTTATTTCGGACGAAGAGTGGGAGATTTACAGGAAGGTTAGAGATAACAAGAAAACCTCAGACTTAGAGGAAGATGCCGATCTATTCGATTGAATGAACAGGTCACTCTTCTTCTCGAAGAGCATCAATAATCTTGGCTTTGGTTCCACTGTGGGACACACCGCGCTCCTTAGCGAGGGCGACAAGCTCAGCCTTTTTCATTCGGTTGAGGAATGCAATCGAGGGTCTTGAAGTCGGCCAACCTGAAGGTTCGCTCAGAGTGAATTCTTTCTCATCCTCTTGGTTTGCATCTTTGGCTTTGGATGGTACAGTATCTTCAATGCGCTTCGCCCACATCTCAAGATAGTGTTCAGGACTGAATCTACCGGCGTCAATGTGCCGTTCCATTCTGTCAATAGATTCCTTTGTTGTGAGGCCCAGAGCCACGGCTTTGGTAAATACGCGGGACAATTCATTCTTGGTTTCATCAGAATCATCAACAGCTTCCTCACCAAACTCATCGCGCTTGGCTCGAATATCATCCTGAATGTCATCATGCTGCTGTGCGGTAATCACTTTCGCGATAAACAAGTCTGCGGCCTGCCCTGAGACCCTGCTCAGCAACAGCGGATTGTCTGCAGCACCGATCATCTCTCGAAGCCGCCTCTCAGCATCCGCCCGACCCTGTCTGACATACACAACCAATCCAATGGAGAAAAGAATCAGCAAGGGTATGAGTACAATTCCCATTGCAACTGGATCCCCTTCCAGGAATTTCTCAAAGAAAGGTTTGGATGGTGCTACGACCCGATCAATGCACCCATCGCCATTGCTATCAGAGATATTGTTCACAGCCTCTAACGGACAGTTATCCGCAGAGTCTTCAATCCCATCACCATCGTCATCCCCATCCTCACTAATGTCACGACATCCATCTCCGTCGTCATCAGTGAAGCTATCTGAGGTCCACCCCGTATCTCCCAATGGGCACAAATCAAGTGCGTCAATCACACCATCTCCGTCATCATCTGCATCTTCCAAAGAGTCCTTGCATCCATCCCCATCTAGATCATTGGTTCCGTTTGAAGTCCAGCCCCAATGCATTCCAGTAGGGCACGAATCATCTTCGTCTTCTACGCCATCACCATCATCATCGGTATCTTCACCCATGTCATAGCAACCATCATTGTCGTAATCGTTGAAGCTTGTTGGCGCCCAACCGAGGTCGCCCAGCGGACAATCATCTAATTCGTCGATTCGTTGGTCACCATCGTCATTATCGTCACAAATATCACCATACAGATCACTATCGTGATTGGCTTGATTCAGATTGGGAATTGAGGGGCAATTGTCTTGCCAGTCTGCGATTGTATCTCCATCGTAGTCGATGAGTTGATCACATGCATCGGGTATACCATCATTATCCACATCAATCGCATCATTGTAACCAGGACAGAGATCAAACTCATCCGCCCATCCATCATTATCGGAATCATCTCCCGGCCATGAATTCCATTGCTCACCAATTTCGGCATCACCATCGATAAGATCGTAAATTTCGCTTTGATTGTTGGTCCCAAACCAATTCTGGCTGATTTGTATTGATGCTCCCGTGACAGAAGGAACATCGATTGCAGTCGAGCCAATTTGTGTGAATGAATTGTCTTGGAAAGTGACTTGCTGAAGCGTATTGGGTAGAGTTTCTCCAATGACAACCGCAGTTTCCACCCCTGAAAAATTATTTTCCGACATCGTGACGTATCGAACATCTTCAACAAGAATTCCTTGGTTTGCATGGATATTTTGTAGAATATTATCTGCGATGTATAGTGTGCTTACATCCTTGATTGTAATCATAGGTGATTCGCTATTTTCCGAACCACTATTGCTGAATGAATTTCCAGACACTTCCACCTGGGGAATGAGTCCTGAAGCAGGTGCGATATTGACAACACCGTCAGAGTCAACAATCGTATTGTCTGTGAATTGTAATGCTGAAATTTGACCGGCACCAGAGTCCAAACCATCAGGTGTTGAACTGAATGCATAGGCCCCGCCAAGGTCATTGAAATGATTCCCATCAATCGTGATGGTTCCCGAAAGACCGGAAGCAATGATTCCTGAACGCTGATTTCCGTTGGCCCCACTTCCATCCAGAACCATATCTCTAATCGTTAGATCAGAAATTCCACCAGCAGCATCGATACTGAAAGCAGTATCAGTTGCCCCTTCACCTTGTAGAGTAATGCCTTCGATTGTGATGTTGTTCATCATGAAATTACTCTGTAGAAGCAAACCACCTGTGAACGTAGGGTTGCTATTTGCCACAGCAGAGACTAGCATATTTCCTTGAATCGTAGTTGGTTCAATGACCAATGTTTCATCGAACAGACCATCGGATAGGAAGATACTGTGACCATCCATTTCTGAACCAAGTAATGTGCTCCGTACAGCCAACGAAGGGCTTGCAAAGTAAGCGGTAGATTCTCCAACACTGATGGGTGGTTGGATGGATGTGTTTTTCCCAATACTCTTCGCAAAGGGGGCCAGATTTGTTTCGTTAACAGAACTCGTATGCCCAACATTAATCATGAACGCATCGACATTTTCGAAATCACCACTGTGCTCATCGAAAACACCTGCATTAGATACCTGTAATGCTGCTCCAATCGACATGTTCGCGTATTGATTGCCCCGTAGAGAAATACCACTGAGGTAATCTCCAGCATACACGGTTGTTTGTTCATGAGTGAAGACACCCATTCCAGGAACATCAAGACCCGCAGCACCAGCCCATTTTCCATCATGGATGTCGGAAAACCGGTTATTCTCGATGAGGGCACCACCATCGATTTCAGAAGATACCACTTCATGAATTGAAATACCGAGTCCAATCGAATCATTGTAGCCACCAATATCGTAGATATGGTTCCCATGAATGTGCAATCCATCGATTGTGTGGAGGATTTGCCCACTCTCGACAGCGTCAGTTAGAATCCCCCACGATGTTGCCCGAATAGCATCCTGCTTCATCGCCATTCCATGAATCAGATTATCTGAAATTTCAATGTTGGAGAGATCGTTTGATCCCCCAGCAATGTAAATCCCACATCTTGTATTTTCATCACCATGGATGTCAAACCCTGAAATCACCACATCACTACTGAAAATGAGGATTTTATTGTTCGCACCGCGCAAATCGATGACACTCTCTGAGACATCCCCGGATGTTCGTTGCAGTGCACTATTCCCATCCTGGGCACCAATCATAGTCAACGGGTGGTGGATTTCGATAGGAGAGGTCACAGGATACGTTCCATCTGCCAAATCAATCGTGTCACCAGACGAGGATGCAAGGACAGCATCATGAATTGAGCAATAGGGGTTTGAACTACTACCATCGCCTGTATTTGGACAATTTATAGCATCCACGTAAATCGTGGTTTCACCTTCAGCAGAAGCACTTGGGAATAGCAAAACGGTAGGGGTGATGAAGGCACAAACGAGAATCATCACGAGGAGGCGCGTATTTCCCTCGTCCCTTGCAGGCATACTGGGGGCGAGGAACACCCATCGTATAACGATGGGGAATAATTCAGAACTTTCATGAGCCCATATCATTGAGAGAATTCACATTCCGAAAACCCGCTTCATCAGAGAATTCAATGATTTGGCACGGGACGCTTCGTAGAATATTCTTCAGTGAAGCGCGCATCTCAGCTCGGTCCAATGCAGCCAGTACCACCTCGACTTCTACAAGCGAGAGGAGAGGTTGCAAATGTTCACCTTTCGGCATCACCACTGGAGTCCCCCTCTCTCGAAGCCGTTCGAACACTTGTGGCCGAACCCATGGCATATCGCATGGAGCCAATTGTATCCGCTCAATACCCATTTCAGAACATTCCCGTAAAGCGGATCGCAAGCCCGATTTCGCGCTCCTCTGCAAATCATTGTCCAAGATGCATCGAACATCTGTTAGGTGTGATAGTGCGCCCATGATTTCTCTTCGTTGGAACCCATCACGAGCAGCCACCAATATGGTCTTGCAACCAGCATCCCGTAGTGCATGAGCCACACTGACAATCATGGCTGAACCATCAACAATCATTGTTGCCTTGTTCCTACCCATCCTCTTGGATGCACCACCAGCGAGAATGAGTGCAGGATGCATTCCAACACCTATTCAAGTTCGTTGAGTTCATTCATCGCATTCTCAAGTTCAGTCATCAGTG
The DNA here is from genome assembly GCA_002457195.1 of Marine Group II euryarchaeote MED-G33. GTDB lineage: Archaea > Thermoplasmatota > Poseidoniia > Poseidoniales > Thalassarchaeaceae > MGIIb-P. Next base: position 8,049 of record NTJU01000018.1, read on the forward strand.
ATTGCGCCCGATTTAGTAAAGCACGTTGATCACGACGATTGGCGGCGTTGGGCAACCATTCTAACAGTTGACGAATATCAGCCGCATCTCTTTCGACAGTCCATTTGAGAACCTGTTCAAGAACGGGATCATTCGCCTCGAGGAACCGCTCGACCATACAGTCCACGCAACACCGACAAACCTTCAGTCTTCGCTTAGGATTCAAGCATTTGATCCCGAATTCGCCCCAATAACGAATCCCCGTCTGGATATTGAATCGCCTCGATTGCTTCCCGCAATGGATTGGATATTTCAGGCCGCTTTGAGCGAATCCAATCTGCGTGCGCGGTTAATAGGGCAAGATGAGCATGAGCTGTACTCAATGAACACCATTCCAGAAGTAAAACCTCATTCGGACCTGTGTGCTTGGCTCGAAAGCATTCTTCGATTGAGAGTAGCAATGCTTCAGCTGGAGATCTTGAGTGAATCATCTGAGCCAAACGAATCCAGACGGAATCATCATTCTGTACATTGGCCAATAACAAAGCCGCTAGTGCTACATCTTCACGACCATTTCGCTTCCATAAATCCCGAATCAATTGCGAGAGTATGTCATCACTACCATGGGTGATTAACCAGGAACAAATTCGCCTCAATACATCGTCAGGGGTTCCAAGATGGAAAGCATATCCACCTGATGAACCCAATCGATCGGTCTGCGATTTCATGATTAAGGCCGGAACCCCAATGGGATACGCATCCCGTACGACATCCATAAGACGCTTTGAACGGAGATGCACCTTCGCTGGTTGCGATGATAACCAATCATCCAAAGGGTCACCCTTCGTCACCCTTCGCCCCTCCCTCGGGCAAGATTGAACGAATTCTGTTGAACAATCCATCGACAACCTCCTTCGCTTGATCAAATCCCTTTTCGACAACTGCTCGCTGACGTTGGAGCACATTCTTTTCAACGTGCTCTTCTAGTTCTGCATGAATATCGTTCATCACCAATTCATTTTCTTCCTCAGTGATGTCGAAAAGGTGCCGCAGGTAAGCAACAACAAGGTACTCGTCTTCGCTAATACTGGCGTTCAGGTAAGCAGTTTGGAACATTCCTGCATAGACTTCCAAACACTTTGTTCGGCCAATCTCCACACCCCCTTCCAATTTTTCTCCCGCTACAATGGCATCATAAACGCGTTTTGGCGAATCTGCATCTAGATTCAACAGACTCGCCAATTTGATGACCAATCGCTTCTCCTCACGAGTAATCTGCCCATCCTTTAGCACAATTGAAACAACACCTTGGAAGGTGCTGATGTCGGTGAGCGTATCGGTGGGCACAGTTAGCGAGAGAACCCCCCTCCTCATAGCGGTTCGCCCTCTCCTGCAACACATTTTCAAACGATTTTCCATCCAATGGCTTCATGAGGGGGTGGCGTGTCGGGCTGACTGCAGGTAACTCCTGTCACGCTCCCAGGGCCCAGTGCCCTTCCCGTGAATACGCACGATGAAAACCCCCCCGAAAGGGTCGGTTGAGTGCCCAGATAAGCCTGTGACAGAAAAAGGAAGTGAAAGAAAATGAGTGATCAGAAAGCCAAGTACATGATTCATGCTACAATCAAGGCGGATGGAACCATCCAAAGAAAGGACGTCGTCGGCGCAATCTTCGGTCAAACCGAAGGACTGCTCGGCGAAGAACTACAGTTGCGAAAGTTGCAGCGAACAGGCCGAATCGGCCACGTGGATGTGGATCTTAAATCCAACAAAGGCAAGGTATCTGGAGAGATTCTGCTACCCAGCAGCCTCGACCAAGTATCGACAGCAGTTGTTGGAGCCGCGCTTGAGACAATCGAGCGAATTGGACCATGTAAGGCAACAATCAAAGTAGCCAGAATCGAGAATATACACAGTGTCAAACGCGACACGGTCATCGACCGTGCGAAGGACTTGCTCCTCAACATTGTGAATGAAGGCTCGAACGATAGCAAGAGCATCTTGGACGAGGTCCGAAGTGTACTCACGCTTGGAACAGAAACCAACATCTCAGGAATGACCTGTGGGCCAAACGCGGCCAACAGTGAAGCCCTGATTATTGTGGAAGGCCGAAACGACGTCAGAAACCTGTTGAAGTTCGGTATCAAGAACGCCATTGCAACAATGGGTGCTAACGTCAAGGATGAACTAGTCACACTTGCAAAGAGCAAGAGCAACGTTACTGCATTCTGTGACGGCGACCGTGGCGGCAAGTTGCTGTTGATGGAATTGTCCGGAGCATTGGGCAAATCCCTGACACACATCGCCCTTGCACCCGAGTCTAGAGAAGTTGAACACTTGGAAGGCAAAGTTGTCACCAAGTGTCTCAATCAGAAGGAGGCCGCATCAAAGGCCATTTCTCGCATCAAGGCACAACTCGAGGCCGATGACAGTAAAACCGCACCCGCGGGCAAGAGCAACGGCTCAGTAGAAGTTCCAGACAATATCCGCGAGTGGTCAGCACACATGGCTGATTTGAAGAAGAATAACGCCGTCTTGATTCTTGAAGATGGTTCTGCTTCCGAACCCATTGGTGCGAGCAAACTTGCAGAATTTGCTGAGGGCGTCGAAGGCGCACAATGCTTGATCGTCAACTCCAAGATTAGCGCACGCATGATTGAAATCGCCGAAGTTGGCGCGATTCCAAGCGTGCTTGGCAGCTCATCCGGTGCAGGCGGCTCAGACAGCGTCGAAACCTACGCAATGAGCGACCTCAAGTGAGGCTCACCCCTATGGGGTGAGAACGATAACCCCGCATACACTCCCATGTGCTATGCAACCCCCAGCAATGGCACCAGCGCCAGCCATACACCCCACACCGGTCGCAATACAGACTGCCCCCTCCGCAGGAACTGGGCCTGATCGAAAAATGATGATTCACACCGGCCTCATTGTGGTTGCATTGGTTCTCGCATTACTAGGTGTAATGGGTGATGCATGGAGTGTTGAAGAACAATCTCAGGATGTATCGGGAATAACCGTCTCCGTTGAATCGGAAGTAGGGCTTGCCGACATGTCGGCAACAAGCTGCGTTGATGGTGAATGCACGACGGCGTCAGAAGATTTGTCCGAGGCTCATGACAACTGTACATCACTCGCTTCTGACCTTGAACTCAACTCTTCGGCAACGGAAGAAATGTGTGGCACCGTTGGCGATATGGCAAGTGCTGGATTTACAGGCACACTCTTCATCATTCTCGGGGTCCTTGCACTGATTGTTACATTGGTTGCGACCTTCATGGGAACACGAGGTACCACCTTCCCATTCTCGCAATTCTACCCCTTCGGAGGTGCGGCACTCACTCTCATCGGCGTGGTGGCTTGGTATCTGATGATGCCTGAACCACCTGAAGGTTCAGACCCAAGTTTGGGTGCCAATGCATGGATGACAATCGTCAGCAGCGTTTTCGCTGCAGGTGCGGGTGGATTTGCCATGTACATGGGGGCACCAGCCGCTGTTGTTACAGGTGTTACAACCCAATCTACTGCAAGTGTTCGAACACCGGGACTCGGTGCACGCACCCTCACTGAAGACTCAGGGGCGCGTGAATTTGTTCTACGCGAAACAGCCTCTGGCGATCGAACACTATCCATCGTCGAGGACGGACAACTCTTCCGTCTAACTAGGGCAACGAGGGGCGAAAGTGGGACACATTGTGAAGATCTATTCATGACTAGAATGGATGCACTTTGCGGATTCACACATTCTCGATTTGATTGGTTAGACACCACTCGATATTTGTGGAATATTATGGCAGTTGCTGGGTTGTTTTTGACCATCATTGCCTTTGAGAACCCGTCTTTGATTTTCTACACCAACTGGTTCATCCTTTTCTTTGCAGCGGGAACCCTTCTTTCGATGATGCAGTGGGCTGATCCCGAACTCATTACCTTCGAGACAAATACAGGGAAACATCGTCTCCTCATTTATCGAGCAGGTTCTAACAGAGTCCTGACCAATACGAGCATGGACCTCATCGATTCAATGATGAGAGACGCTCTTCGTGGTGAAGAGATCGACCCATCTGCACTCAATGCAGTAGCAGACTCAATCGAAGCTGAGATGGCTGAAGCACGCAAAGCCGCAGAAGAAGCCGCCGCAATTCAACAGGCCGCTTTGTTACAGGCCCAGGCCATGGCCCAAGCACAGGCAGAAATGCAAGCACAGATGCAAGCACAAGCACAAGCACTCGCTCAGGCTCAAGCACAAATCCAAGCACAACAAGCAGCAACTCCCCAGCCTATGGCCGCACCCCCGCCCACCCAAGTGATGGCCGCCGCTCCACCACCGATGGCTGCAGCACCCACCCCAGTCCCTCCAGTGATGAATCCACCACCCGCGCCCGCCCCAATGGCAGCCCCGCCACCGATTGCGACTCCACCACCGCCCGCCCCACTACCACCGCCGGGTGGACTTGCTGCCCCACTGCCACCACCAATCGCCACGCCAGACATGGGCGTGCTAACTGAAACAATTACTCCAGCACCGGAGATTCCAATGCAAGCAGCCCCCCGAGATGATTCGTTAAGCGAAGGTGAAAAGGAGAATATTTTGTCCGAACTGGGTGATGATTAAGACCCAACGGGCTCACTAATTTTCATCGTTGCACTAGGCAACATCACTGATCTCTCCAGGCGTCTAATTGCAGTAGCCAAACCATCCAAATCAGTTGGTTCGGGCAGGGTGAAGACATCCTCCACAAGAGGCATTGCCGCCCCCGGGCCAGGGATCTCTGCCAACCTTTTTCCGAGCGCTCCAGCATCGTCTAACAACCCATTTCCACTGCTCGCATGCCTTCTTGACAACCTTTCAGCAGTCCATTTTTCTAACTTCTTTGCAATTCGAGGAAGTCGCTCTTGTAGTGCGCTATGGGCACTTGATCCACCTTGTTCTAACAAAATTGCAATCCGAGCAAGTCGCTGCACACGTACATCTAATGGAGGTTTGAGCAATTCACTTAATCTAGCATCATTATCTCCAAGCCCAAACAACTCGCGAACTCCCTGAGGCTCCATTTCCCGCACGGATATCTCGGTGTCCATTTCCTCCTCGGCCACAAGATCTTCAACATCTTCTACTGCCTCTATAATTTGGTCAACAGCTTCTTGAATTTCTCTCTGAGGTTCCACAGGCCCAACATCTTCGTCAGCAACAGGAATGAGTACAGGTAATTTGTTTTGGATTCTAGAAATAGGTGATTGTGGCCTGAACGGTTTGAACTCAAACTCAGGATCACCTTTGCCAACCGCATTTGCCAAGACGAGCATCAAATCTTGATATTCATCATCTAGTTCAACCAATTTTTCAGGTCGCATCAAATCAGAGAGGACTCGTTCTGCCAGTTCCACATCCAGTGCCCAAGGCAATGGTTCCAATCGGGCCAAGCGAGCATCATGAGCCGCCATTGCAACCCGAATTTCTGGTAAATCCAAACCGAGTCTAACGGGGTCCTGTGACAACAATTCGCGCAACCCACCAATGGACCAACCGAGATGTCGCCAATCATCGAGTTCAGATTCCAAACCTTGAATCACTTGATTCAGACGACCACCAGCCTCGGCGTGTTTTCTTTGAATATTGCTTGAGAAAGATACCCCCTCCCCACTTTCCAGCCCGGAAACCGCCGCTTCATACGTGGCCAAATCTAGAGAATTTGAATCGATTTCTTTCGGCCACAACGTCGCAAGATCAGTCCGTGCTTGATCTAAGAAAGCACGATGACGAGTCCGTCGTTTTACCGCTAAATCAAACCAGTCCTGTGCTTTTTCTACAACATCTAAACCTGCCGCAGAACTACGTAATTCCTTCAACCACTTGTCAACTTCAGGACCACCATTGACAGACGTATCCATCAATTGCAAACCTTCGATGAGAGGGACGATCACATCGATGAATGGTTGATGGGAATCTAGTTCCTCAAGAATTGCTCTTGGCTCGGTGTCGACCAATGGCGACCATGTGGACGTGTCGATCCCATGAGCCAACCAACTTTCCAATCTTGCTTCACAAGTTTCTCGTGCCCCTTCGGTTTTAGCAGTCAAACCCTGTAGAAGCACATCCAGCGCTTGGATTGCATTTAGGTGCCCACGAGTCCTTTCAGCCAATCGGCGATATTCCGGCCACTGTGCAAGATGTGGCTCCATTTGTGCCCAAATACTGTGGGTTGCTTCGATTTGATTTGCAATCCCTGGCAACTTTTCTTCCCAAGCAACCATTTCTCCTGCGAGAAGAGGTAATTTTGTTGGTACTTCAAAGCCTTCAGAGATCCACTCTGAAATCCGCGCTTCGACGTGTGCATGCCGGCGTGCTAAATCATCAGAAACAGCATTGATTTCATCCGCAACTCGAGTTATCGAATCAGTGGTTGCATCCTTTTGTGCTACGGCCAGTGCAGCCCAAAGCCGCTCAGCAATATTGTGCCCATACGGTCGAATTTCATTCTCAATCTTCCGTTGACACCGTGTTAATTTAGAATCGAGAGCATGAATATATTCAGCCTTGGAAAATTGTTCATGCATCGGACCAGTCTGAATTCCTGTACAATCCCACCCCCTCTCTTTGAGCATATCCAGCATTCCTTGCAATGCCTGGAAGCGCCTCTCTTGGCGCCTTTCAATTTCTTCGATTACCACCTCAATTTCTCGAGAGGGAACAGCCTCTTCAATCATCGACAGGATCCGTGGGGATCCCAATACAATCGCATCATCAATCGCATCTAGTCTTTCGATAATATGTGACAATTCAACAGATCGCCCTTCATCGGACCATTTGATTCGGGAGCGCTCAGCAATAATCACCCAGGGGCGATGTCGCCTAAGCAATCCACTGATTTCAATTTCGACAGCTGCTGCTTCCATTGGATTGGAAAGTTGAGCCAACAATCTCCTACGATCATCTTCACGGTGCTCAGGCAAATCGAGAACCTTTGAGCGAATCGCCGAAGCACGGTCAGCCAACTCCTCTAATCGCAACATCTCAACACTTGCCAGATCTCCAGTGGGCGTCTCAACATCGAATCCACGATTGCGCAACGCTGCAACACGTGATTTGAATCGCACACCATCATCCATCACAGGGTCGCCTCACCACACCGAGAGGGCCTCCGGCTATTCAACCTCGGCCTAAGTGGCGAACAAAATCGCCTCACAAAAACGGCTTACCACCCCTTAAGGGGTGCGAACCACTCAAAAGGCGTGAAAGTCCGCTCCGCCCAATGGACCCCGTCTCGATTGGATTGACGCTATTCTTTGCCGCCTCCACAAGCGCGGTAATTTGGTGGCTAGTACAAGCAGAAATTAGTTTGAGAAAACTACGAGAGGATTTGGAAACTGCACATGCAGAAACAAGCCTCAATCTCGCTAGTGTGAATGCTCGAACAGAAGAACTTGCTGAAAGCGCATTGGCGCTACAGAGAGCCCACCCAGGGTTGGCTGGAATCGTTGACGCGCATCGCACACTCGATCATTTGCAATCAACACTAGCCGGGGCTGGTGATTCAGACGAACCGCTTGGAGCCGCCTCCAGCACTTTTTCCGCTGTGAAGGGCCTACTCGCTACCCGTGATGGTGAAGGTGACCTTGAACACCCGACACCTGCAGATGCAGGCTTACTGACCCTCGTCACAAGGGTCCTTCAAACACTCGATCAATTGGAACTATCAGCTGGAGACCTCAAACTATCCGAACTTGAGATTCGGCGCTTGGGCGAAGTATCCTTCCTTGCAGGGGATCGAGATTGGGCACTTGCTTGCTACACAGCCGCCGCCACAATCGCCCCAGCCCAACCCTCAACACTCCGCAGCCTCAGCCGGTTGGCCCGAGAATTAGGCGATGATGAAAATTTGCGAATTCACCTCGATGGTCTTCTGGCGATCCATCCCGATGACCCTGAACTATTGCGTGAACACGCTCGCTTGTTGACCAAACTTGGTGACGAAGGTGCAGAGAAAGATCTCCGCCGTCTTGAAGCGATGGGTATTGAAACAGCAGAGGATAAATCGATGATGGCTAGTTTGGCTGCGAGAGCAGGAGACACAGATGTTGCCCTCCAATCGATTGAAGCAGCCCTTACCAGTAATCCAAACGAAGAAGATTGGTTACGTAAAGCTGAGATCCACCTCGGGAGAAACGAGCGTGGACTCGGCATCACAGCAGCCGATGAAGCCATTGAACTCAACCGCCAATCAGGCCCTGCTTGGGCGGTACGTGCTCAGCTTCTGAAGAACGAACCGGGACGGATGGAAGAGGCACTGAAAGCGGCAATACACGCTGTGGCCTTAGGCGAACCACAAGTTCTCCTCAAGGCTGAACTATTCGAGAGCTTAGGCCGTTCGGAGGAAGCCCATGCTTGCTTGTCAGATGCTTTGGAAAACGACCCAGCAAATGCAGAACTTCGCGCCCAACTCGTATTACTCCAACACCAAGCTGGAAATCCAGAGGCCGCATTTGAAATTTTAGCAGAAGCACCAGTAGGCGCTTGGAAGAGTTCTGCCCTACATCTACAGAAGGGCCGATTAATCCTCGCGGAAGCCGACCGTTATCGTGATGGAACCGGAGAGAGGGATCGTGAACTATTATCTGAAGCAGATTTGTCATTCGAGGCCGCACTTGAAGCGGATCGGGAGAGTGGTGTCGGTTGGTTGGGTAAGGCCCGAATCCAAAGAATGCTGAAGGACTTCTCAGAGGCCCAAATTTCATTGGCGCGAGCGAGGAGATTATTGCCTGATGAGCCATTGATTGCCGCTGAAGAAGCATTGCTTGCCTTGGATGGCAACGATGTCGAAGCCGCCGCCCGTTTGATTTCAGAGGCTCATGTTCTGGAACGAGACTCACCCGTCATTGATTATGTCAAAGGAGTCGTCTCTGCAAGACGTGGCGATATGACAGAGGCAAAGCGCCTCTTCAACAGTGTATTGGCAGAAGATCCAAACCACGTCCGTGCGCGTCTTAATCGATGCACAGCACTGATGTTAGATGAAGATCATCACGCTGCACTAGACGATGTCCAATATCTCTTAGAGGCTCACCCTGAACTAGATCTCGCTCGCCTTCGCCGGGGAGAAATTATGCTATCATTGGGTGAATGGACTGAAGCAGAAGCGAATTTCAGAGATGTTCTTTCGCGTAGAGGAGAGAACCCACACGCCCTCATCCAACTCGGTGCATCTCTCGTTGCTCAAGAGAGGCTTACAGAGGCAGAACAGCCTCTGAATGAAGCCATCCGTTTGGATGGACAATCTGCAGAAGGTTGGTACCAACGTGGATTACTCTACGAATCGTTCGGACAGTTCGAAGGTGCACTTTCAGATTTTGAAACCGCTGCAACACGCAACCGTCATCACATGAACGCCCTCTTGCGAATTGCTGCGATTCACCACAATAATGAGAATTGGGACAATGCCATCTCAGCTTGGCGAAACGTCCTCGATGTTGAACCAGATCACAGAGTAGCACGACGCAGAATCCAAGATGCAATCGATGGACAATCATCCCTCAAGAAGGCCGCCATTCTTTCCAATAACGGAATGCTTACCGAAGAACTTGAAACAGTTGTCGAAGCAGAAGTGGAAGTCATAGCGACCGAAGAACTTGAAACAGTTGTCGAAGCAGAAGTGGAAGTCATAGCGACCGAAGAACTTGAGATTGCCCCACAAGAAGTCAAAGTCGAGCAAGTCATCGATAAGCCCAGAGGTGGACCTGAGGATTGGGTCGACGCCATTGATGCATACATCAATCAGCACGGGGGCGTTGTCAATCAGGATTTCAGAAATTTAGGATTGATTCCAGAAGATGTCACTTCGAGCGAGCGCGCTCGTATGAATGAGGAATTGGCGGACTGTTTCACCAAACACAAGGTGACAAATTTCCGAGTATTCTACTGTGACCCATCAATCATCGAACCCGATGAAGTTCAAGCCCAATATGACAAGTGTCAAAATCACAACGCTGAGGTTCCAGACAAAACTTCTGATGACAAAGACATCCCAGATTTTGAATTTGGATTCGGCACGCTTTGAACGTGAAGTTCAAGCGACGAACCGCGTTCAAGTGTTCATGAGCCGAGGACTTGAACCGGGAGACGCCGGACTATCATTTGATTTACCCAATGCAAATTCAGATACAACTGAGAATTACAGCCTATCAGATGCAATCACCGATATCGGTTGCGTGGTCATGTTCACTTGCAATCACTGTCCATATGTCATTGGAAACGAATCGCGAATCGAATCCATCGCCTCGCGCGCGCGAGAAGAAGGAATGGGTTTTGTCGGAATCAATTCCAATGATCCAGACAACTATCCTACTGACAACTGGGAGCACATGCAGAAGCGAGCATCATCGATGTCATACCCCTACCTACACGATTCAACGCAAGAAGTTGCGAATGCTTGGGGCGCTGAAAGAACACCAGAATTCTACCTCTTAGACAACAATGGAGTCATCACCTACCGCGGCCGTCTAGACGACTCGCCCAAGGACCCAAGCCTCTCCACTACGAGTGAGTTATCCGACGCTATCGACGCATTACTCGCCGACGAAACACCTGATGTTCAACGCACAGATAGTATCGGGTGTTCTGTGAAGTGGAAGGTGTAACCTTGCGTTTGGGAATACCGGCACGAATCTTCGCTACCCTTCTGCGCCTTCTACCAGGAGGGGTTGGAGATCGAATGTGGCGATGGTGGTATCAACGTCTCGCCAAAGCAAAAGCATGGGGTGAATTTGGTTTCATGAATTATGGATTCATCGACGAAGACCAACCTACTTTAGAAGACGAAGACGAATCTGACCGCCTCTTTATCCAACTCTACCACATGAATATCCGCGATGTTGAATTGGGTGAAAAGAAAGTCCTCGAAGTCGGTTCAGGCAGAGGTGGAGGCGCGCACTGGATCGCACGAACATATTCTCCAGAATCATTGATCGCGTTGGATTATTCTGCTGCAGCAGTAAAATTATGTTCAAGGATGTACGGCCGTCAGAAGAATCTGAGTTTCATCGAAGGAAATGCAATGAAATTACCCTTTGAGGACAATTCATTCGATGTCGTCTACAATGTGGAGTCCAGTCATTGCTACAGTGATATGAACGCCTTTGTCGATGAAGCCTACCGGGTGCTGAAACCTGGAGGGCATTTCGCTTGGACAGATTTCCGTGACGCGAAAACGATTGAAGAAATTCGCAATAAATTCTCATCCTCTGAATTCAAGGTGCTGAAAGATGCCGACATCACAAAAGAAGTACTTGCAGCCTTAGATGTGATTAGCGATGACAAACAAGCCCGTATCGAAAAGGGCACAGGACGAATAATCCGTCGTAGCTTTGAAACGTTCGCAGGGGTGCGTGGTACACCGGTTTACGATGCATTCACCAAGGGTGAATTGGGATATTACAGATACCTTCTAAGGAAGTAATCAGTATTGTTCGAGTACAAGTTCAGTCGTCGTACTTGCGATTTCAGCAGGTGCTGCCAACCACATTCGATCCAGCAACTCACGAAGGCTCGATGTGTCATCGACGTGAACGATGGCAACCAAATCGGCTTCACCACTGATTTCGAATACAGACTCAACCCCTTTCCAATTCGCGAATTCTCCTGCAAGTGAACCGATCTCAACACCAGGTCCAACCTTCATCCGAACCAATGCGGTGAGCCCAATGCCCTTTTCGCGAATTGTGTAACTACGGATGACACCATCTTCTTCCAATCGACGAACTCGAGTTCGAATCGTTCTTTCAGAAACACCGACGGTCTTTGCAAGGTCGACATATGGTTGCCTACTGTTTTCTCTCAGTGCTGATAAAATTGCTCGATCCGTCTCGTCTACGCCCGCCATCAAAGCTCCGTTTCGATTCCCCGTTAAGAACCCTACTACACCGAAAAAAGATAAAAATAAACATTTTTCTTCCAAAAAACGGAAAAAAAAACACAAATAACTACAAAAAAAATAACTTTAGAAAAAAACGAGGAGTTCATAGGTGGTTGACGTTTCGATGGGTTTGTGACGAACGAGTCGACCTACTCGAACGAGCACTTACAGGCGTTCCTCGACTCGGTTTCAAATCTCTCTATTGAGCATAAGTTCCAAGAATGGTACAGTGTTGAAGTCGCCGCCGCAATCGACGGTTGTAAGATTCAGGGACATGAAGTCAATCCAGACACAGGTTCATCCCTCATATTCCTCCGGAAAAGCGTCGTTCTTTGTGTTCCAGAAAAAGGACATATTGCACACTATCCCCGCCACCTGATTCACTGCTTCATCGATGATTTCCGGCACAACGGAAAGAAGGATGACGGGCTTGTCATGCGAGCTGAACTGTTCAGCATATCTCCGAGTGAAGAACAATTGGGTTGGGAAATCCAATGCAGATCTGAGCGAGAGGTGCCAGAGGTCCAATCAAGCGTATCTCGTTGGCTACAATGGCTCAATGAATAGTATCGTCACATTGACAGTGTGCCGACTCTCCCGACTGTTCAGAGGGACCCAATGTCATCCTACATCACTGGACTTGAAGCCCGAATGATTCTGGACAGTCGAGGCAACCCCACCGTCGAGGTTGATTGCTACGTCGATGGCGCACTACGTGGTCGGGCTGCCGTACCCAGCGGTGCCAGCACAGGAAGCCACGAAGCGGTCGAACTCCGTGACGGAGACATGCGTCTATGGATGGGCAAGGGAGTCGAAGGCGCAATCACCAACGTCGTTGAACAAATCCAAGACGGTCTGGTTGGTTTACCTGTAGACGATCAAAGGGTCATCGATGAGACCATGATTGAAATGGACGATACGGGCAACAAGGCAAACCTCGGTGCGAATGCAACACTGGGCACAAGTCTGGCTTGTTTACACGCCGCCTCTAACGTTCATCAGTTGCCATTGTGGCGCTATCTTGGTGGATTATCCGGAGGAAGTCTTCCGGTTCCGATGATGAATATTCTCAATGGAGGTGCCCATGCAGCATCCAATGTTGATGTGCAAGAGTTCATGGTGATCCCACATGGATTCGACCATTTCCCAGAAGCCCTTCGTGCAGGTGTAGAAACCTACCATTCCCTCAAATCGGTTCTCAAAGAGAAAGGCCTACTCGGTGGAGTGGGGGATGAGGGAGGATTTGCTCCAAACCTTCCCAAGAACGAAGAAGGACTTGCATTGTTGGTTCAAGCGATTGAACGCGCGGGGTATTCACCAGGTGATCAGATGTCCATCGCTCTCGATGTGGCGGCGCAAGAATTCCATCACGCAGATGGTTACCATATCGATGGTCGAGTCATTGATGGCGAGACCCTGGGGGATTTGTATTCGGGTTGGATTGATGAATATCCAATCGTCTCGATTGAAGATGCCTTTGGCGAAGATGATTGGGCCAGTTGGGCACGCTTCACCAAGAAAGATGGCCACAGGGCCCAAGTTGTTGGTGACGATCTCTTTGTGACCAACATGGATCGTTTCGCTCAAGGGATCGAGATGGGTGCTGCGAATGCGATTCTGATCAAACCGAATCAAATTGGTACGGTTACAGAAACTCTCGAATGTATTGAAATGGCCAAGGAACATGGCATGGGGACTGTAATTTCACATCGCTCTGGCGAAACCAGTGATGACACCATCTCAGACATTGCAGTTGGAACACGAGCCGGTCAAATCAAGACTGGAGCCCCAGCTCGTAGTGATCGAACAGCGAAGTACAATCAATTGCTGCGGATTGCAGAACAGTGTCAGGAATACACACAACTCTACTGAGAGTTTAGCCAAGCCCCCAATCGCTTGACACCTTCTTTGATGACTTCGTCTTCAGCCGCATAAGAGAGTCGAACAAATCCTTCTCCACCCGGCAATGATTCGAGTGGGATGACCTGAACCTTGGCTTCATCCATTGCTCTCTTTGCAAACGTGGTCGCATCCATTCCGGTCGAGGTCACATCGACCATCATGTAGAATGCACCTTCGGGTTCACTCGCACTAAGGATTGGAATTTCATTCAGTAGATCCATCATCAGTGCACGGCGACGGATGTAGTCTCCACGGAATTCAGCGACAGAATCCCAGTTGTTCGCCGCGACCTCAGCCGCAGACATCAGGAATGCAGGGATGTGGGAACAGGTGTTTCCTTGTAGGCGACCGACGACCTTTGCTACCGGAGTTGGGGCTGCAAAAATGCCCACTCTCCAACCAGTCATCGCATGTGTTTTGCTGGGGCCAACCACTGTCAAAGTCCGCTCAAAACCACCTTCAATTGCTGCAGGAGCAACGTGTTCGGTTTCATTCCAGATTAATTCGGTATAGATTTCATCGGAGATGATCCACAAATCGTGTTCAATCGCCAAACGAACAAGTCCTTGCATTTCTTCAGGCGTGTAGACCGCACCTGTTGGGTTGTTTGGACTGTTGATTAGAATCGCACTGGTACGATCTGTAATCGCTGCAGCAACATCGTCGAGATTTGGATGGAAAGATGGTTGTTGACATTTGACAAGAACGGGTATTGCACCCATTATCTCAACCTGTTCGACATGGGTTGGCCATGAAGGGGCCATCAGAATGACTTCATCACCGGGTTCAGCGGCAACCATCATCGCGTAGAGGAGTGCTTGCTTGGCTCCGGGTGTAACCACAATTCCATCATCTTGGACAGGAATACTCCATCGTTCGCGTAGATACGAAGCCCAAGATGAACACAAACTCTCCCGGCCTTCGCCACGAGTATAGTGCGTATCACCCTCACGAATCGCTTTAATCGCAGCCTCAGAAATAGCACTCGGTGTATCGAATGCAGGTTCACCAACCGTCAGCCGGACCACACCTTCCGGAGGTGGTGAAAGGAATGCTTTGAACCCGCCCTTGAGATTTACCAGATGGTCTGGAATGTTCGGCACAGTACCCACCCAATACCCCTTAGGGGCAACCTTTCCACACAGTAATTGACCTTGAAGTTGATGGGTTCTTTCCTCAGTGACACTTGAATAGCGCTTGCTTTTCGGCGACTTGCTGCACAGGTAGCAAAGCCCGGTTACGCGGTGGACTGCAAATCCACTTTACAGGGGTTCGAATCCCCTCCTGTGCTCCACTATTCCCCTTCATCCCAAGCTGTAATTTGTTCTGATGAGGTTTCAAGATCTTTCATGGTGAATGCAACCGCATCCATTTGCCCCATGAGGTCTGATGGCACCCCACCTTCACGTTCACTGCGCATATGCATACGAGGTGGTGGACGTTCTGCTGTCTCCGCAATTCTGACAAACAACCTGTAATCACGCGAATATCGGATGAAATGTGGAATCCGTTTGGGTGACTTGAACATGAAAATCACACCTCTGTACAAACGATCTATTGCAATGCAAATCTGTGTCCATAGTGGCAATGCAGCAAAGTCTGACTTCCACAACCACAGTCTCGAAGCACGTCGTTTACGTGGCATCATGGTGAATCCCCCACCCACTAGGGCGGCTGCCATAGCAGCATCCCGCGTGAATGAAATCAGCGGTCCGCGAACAACTTCAGGTCCTGAATCATCTTGTGTAGCTTTCATCAAGTCAACCTGGCCACCCAATGGCACCCCGTGTAAAACAGGATCCTGTCGCCATCGTTCCCACGCTTGCTGCACGATTTGGTGCGCGATACCCTTACCACGTAGTTTGGGTTCAACAAGCACAGTCGCCAGTTCAATGGC
>NTJU01000019.1 GCA_002457195.1 Marine Group II euryarchaeote MED-G33
TAGTTGAATCATGTACTGACCTGCGGTAGTGTAGGTTGCTGTGAGCATTCCTGAAATCGGGTTGTATTGGACCATTCCATCGTTGGAGGTTACAGTTGCCCAAATCTCTGCATCATCATTGTCCACGTCTGTTAATCGTGATGTCAAATCCAGTTCTAGAGGTTCATCAACTTGAACCATGAGGTTCTCCAAGCCTGTTGCATCAAATCGTGGTGCGTCGTTGACGTTCTCCACATGCACGTGGATAGGTGTTTCACTCAGTTGCCCATCAGTATCGGTTGCGCGCACGGTGATGACGACACTTCCGTGTGCATCATCATCAATTGCTGTCACCATCAAACCCGTCGGCCAAATCTCAGCATCGAGAATACCTGCAGGTTCCACAGATACAATGGCCAAATTGAGATCCATCACACTAGACGGGTTTCCGTCTGTATCAGTGTCGGTCAAGAATTGTGTCAAACCAAGTTGCACACTGCCACCTTCATCGTATGATTGGGCTGGAACACTGGACCAGCGGGGCTGACCATTTTCGACGACATTGAAGAGAAGAGTTCCTGTGTTTTGATCCTCTCCATCATTGATTGTGATGCCCATGCCCTGGGTCATTGGATTGCCCATGCTATCCCATTGCATTGTCGCGAAGTTGACTTCGATTTCGCCTGCAGATGGGTGCCAGGCAATGAAATAAGGGTTCTGACTGGTGATCACCAAATTCGACAAAGGTGTCTCTGCATCACAGACGAGGCCAGCCAATGGGACTCGCTCATTGGTTTCCACCTTCACGGTAGGAAGGCCAGGGAATACCGGGCAAGTACCCGGTGCATTGTCCGGTTGATTTGGATCGATCACTTGAGGAAGGCCGTTCATCAAACTGAAAGCTGCGTTGGCAACTTTCCAATCCCCGATTTGTCCTCGAGCGTCTGTCAATCGAGCACGCACATCGTAATCTCCACTGGATGCAGTACTGGTTGGATCTACAGTGAACACATATCGCTCATATTGAGTTCCTTGGGCAGTCAATCCGGTCGGTGCGTCAACCCATACGGACTCCCAGATGGTTGTTCCAGTTGGGGCGACCTCGAACTCTGGAGTCATTGTTGCCATTGTATCGACACCGTCTCTTGGATTGCCTGTGATGTCAAAGTCGAGACTTCCGCCACGTGCAATTGCTATATCTCCTGCAGCCATTGGCGTGTCCGTTGATGGTGTGAAATCATGCTCAATGTAGCTCATCTGCACATTGTTGGCACCGTTACCGTCACCGGTCAAACCAGTAATCTGGGCTTTGAATCCGGTCAGGCCATTTGCAACGTTGGGAATGCTTGAGGTGTCAAATGTGGTACTGAATGTCTGGGTGTTGGTTGAACCAGCTGCGTTTGACAATGTGTTTAGTGCAGTTTGGTCGAAGCACTGAGTGTCATAGCACATCTCGATTGAACCGCCATCGGAATATGTGTCTGCTCCAGCGTTTCTGACCGTGACTGAAAGATCCAATGTGTCACCGGTCATGAAGCCCCGTGCTCCATCTTGATTGTCGACTGTAAAACTGACTACTGAGACATCGATTGGTGGTTGCATGGTTCCATCAGCAGCAGCGTAAACGTCCTCTTGGAAACTGCTTGTGCTCCATCCACTGAATAGTGCAGCAACCACATTCATGTTGGTTGCACCGCCATTGACGAGATTGTTTGGTACCGTCCATGACTTGGACACTGAACCTGATGACAAGGAGATTGTTTCGAACCCAGTTCCACCTGTGTTTCCACTGTTACTAGCATAGTTTCCATTGTTGAGTAGCCATGCTTCCCAGCAGTTGTGTCCCTTGCTTCCATCTGCATAAACGTGGGAATTACAGACCTTTTCTGTCACTGCTGCATACAGTGTAATCGACGAGGCGGGCGTTCCTGAACCGATGTATGAAGCCGAGACTGTCACATCAGATGTGCCATCACCATTGTCACTCTGTCCAACATTGACTGAGTAATCAGCAGCCGTGGAATGCATGTTTCCACCGCTTGAGATGTATTGATCCCAGCAAGTGTTGGAACCGCATCCTGTGTTCAGAGTGGCATCTCCGAAGGAGGTCTTCGGTGCCCCACCTGATTCTCCAAGGTGTTGAACTCCATAGATTGGAGCAATGTTTCCAGACTCTGCATCAGCGGTATTACCGAATGCTGCACTGTGGTAAGAGATGTAGACATAGTTGTCCGGTAAGCTGTTCTTGGCCTGGTTGTGTGCTGGACTGCCATAGGCATAGCAGTAACCACAATTGTCAGACGTAATGTACTGTGCAAACACCGTGTGACCAGGGTTGGTCGGTGCTTCAAGGGGTTCTGCGAGTTCCAACAGTTCTCGGCTTTCATTTTCATTATCACTGAAATCTAAAACACCGTTCATGGTCATCAAAACCATGATGGTAGCAATCATCAGAGTATTCACGTAGCGTGCGCTCATGACTCCTCCTGCAAGGAGGATGCTATTAAAAACACCCATCTGGCGTCATTAAGCAAGAATTTGGAAATTCATGATTTGAACTCGAATTGTCGATTAGAACTGTCGAAGGAGGCAGGCATTAGCGATTGATTCAAGTCCAACCATTCAGCCGAACAACTGAGGAGACTGTGGCATGGTCGATGATGGCTACCGGAGCGCCCTTCCCGACCCCGATGTCGAGGAAACCGAAGAATGGCGTGAATCAATTCTTTCTGTCGAAGAAAATTTGGGTGCATCTCGCGCTCGTCATCTATTGCAAGAAACGGTCACTGCGGCAAACTCTGTCGGCGTTCCTGTCGGTGAATTGACTCAAACAGCATATGCAAATTCAATTCATCCTGACGATCAACCAGCATACCCTGGAAACCTGCAAATGGAACGAAAAATTCACGATGTCATTCGCTGGAATGCAATGATGATGGTTACTCGAGGAAACAAGTACTTCGAAGGAATTGGGGGCCACATTTCCACCTATGCCAGTATAAGCCATCTTTGGGAAGTCGGTCTGAATCACTTCTTTCGAGGTAAGGATGGTGTTGGAAATGGGGACCACGTCTATTGGCAAGGGCATGCAAGTCCTGGCCTGTATTCTAGAGCTTGGATGGAGGGGCGCATGAATGAAGCGAGAATGGAAAATTTCCGTCAAGAAGCATTCAATGAAGGATTGTCATCATATCCACATCCACGACTCATGCCAGATTACTGGGAATACCCTTGTGTCAGCATGGGACTTGGTGCCATGACTGCAATTCGTCAAGCCCGTTTCAATCGCTATTTGCACAATCGTGATTTGGTGGACACCTCAGAAAGTACATCTTGGTATTTCATGGGGGATGGTGAATCAGATGAACCCGAATCACTCTCTGAACTGACCCTTGCTTCTCGGGAAAATCTCGATAACATTGTGATGGTGATTAATTGCAATTTACAGCGCTTGGATGGACCGGTTAGAGGCAATGGCAAGATTGTTCAGGAACTTGCTGCCAGATTTACTGGAGCCGGTTGGAATGTGATCAAGTGTCTTTGGGGTACGTCTTGGGACGATCTCTTTGCGAACGATGCTGATGGTATTTTGGCCGCACGACTTGAGGCGCTTGCAGACGGTGATGAACAGAGAATCATGACGGCTGATGGTGCGACCATTCGTTCTGATTTGTTCAATACTCCAGAACTTGCCTCTATGGTTTCACACCTTTCAGATTCTGATTTGGAAACTCTAACCAATGATGTTGGAGGTCACGACCCTGTGAAAATTTATGCCGCATATACAGCTGCAAGAGCGCACAAAGGACGTCCAACTGTAGTCCTTGCACGGACGATCAAAGGGTGGGGTTTGGGACCCTCTTTTGCCGGAAGGAATTCTACACATGGCAAAAAAAAGGCGAACCAAGATGTGTTGAAATTCATGCGAGATGACATGGGGTTGTCATTTGACGATGATGAACTCGAGAATTTGCCTTACCTTCAACCGGGAGATTTCTCTGAAGAGGTCGAATACCTGCTTCAACAACGTCAGAATTTGGGTGGATTTTTACCTGAAAGACGGGAACAAAAGATGGGCCTTACAACACCTAGTCAGGAAGCATATGCTGAATTTGATGATGGGACAAAAGGGAAACTCGAAGTCAGCACCACGATGGTTTTTGTTCGGTTGATGCGGAGTTTGATGAAGACCGATGGTTTTGGAAAACATGTTGTCCCTATCGTTCCCGATGAAGCGAGAACTTTCGGAATGGATCCATTGTTCAGTGAATTTGGAATCTATGCACCCGAAGGGCAACTGTACAAGCCTGTCGATCATTCTGTCCTGATGAAATACAAAGAAAGTCAAAGCGGACAGATTCTCGAAGAAGGGATCAATGAAGCAGGTGCAATGTCGACATTTATTGCCAGTGGCACTTCTTACTCAACTCAAGTTTGTGCCACGATCCCATTCTACATCTATTACTCAATGTTCGGGTTCCAGCGAGTGGCCGATTTGATTTGGTCCGCTGCTGATAGTCGTGCACGCGGCTTCCTAATCGGGGCGACTGCGGGGCGAACGACACTCAATGGTGAAGGTTTGCAACACCAAGATGGGCATTCACATTTGATGGCGATGACCAATCCTGCTGTGCGTGCTTGGGACCCAGCATATGCCTACGAATTGGCGACGATTATCAAACACGGAATCGAAGAAATGTGTATTGAAGAAAAAGATGTCATCCACTACATTACTGTCTACAATGAAAATCATTCAATGCCACCCAAACCTTCTGGTGTTGATGAAGGAATTCTGCGCGGGCTCTACCGACTGAGTGGAAGCGAAGGGGCTTCAGCTCGACTACTGGGCTCTGGACCGATTATGCTCCAAGTTGAAAGGGCTGCCGAAATGCTTGCACAACGGGGAATCTCATGCGAGATTTGGTCGGTCACATCCTATGGTGAATTACGACGTGATGCAGCAGAAAGTGAACGCTGGAACAGACTTCATCCTAGTGAAGAAATCCGTTCATCATGGGTCAGTGAACACTTGGATGATACTGTCGGGACCACCGTAGCGGTTAGTGACAATATGATGGCCGTCCCGGATTTGATTCGACAATGGGTCGGTGGAGATTATGTTGTCCTCGGTACAGATGGATTCGGTCGATCAGATACACGTGAAGCTCTGCGACGATTCTTTGAAATCGATTCTGAGCATATCGTACTCGCAACTCTTTCTTCTCTTGTGCGTCGTGGTGAAATAGAAAGCAGTGTCTATGATGACGCAATCAATGAATTTGGAATTACATCCAAACGGGATGATATTACTTCGATTTAGACAATGGTGGTTTCCACCGACCTGAACTTCGACTGTGGTCGAGAAGATGCCAATACAAAGTCACGACTTCTTGGTTGACAGGGTCGTCTGTAAGTGGAAACGATTTCTTATTCCAGGCCCGTTTTGCAAAAAATGAGAACGGAAATAGACTCAACGCCGGACCGCATGCGGGTCCGAGCCAAGTAGTCAACCATGATCTCTCTATGATTCCACTTTGTTCGATGGATTGTTTCACCTTAGACCAATCACCACCCATTTTCCGATTGACCCACCTCGATGGGTTGATCGATGAATCCAATCGAAAGCCTGCACCTGCCAATGGTCCGGCCATCCATGATTCGATGTAGCCCCCCGGTGCTCGAAACCAAGGTCGCCAAGATTTTCCTGAAAATTTTGAAATTCGATCTCTAGAATGAACTAGCATATCAGAAAAAGACTTGATGTCTTCTGGCCAAGCTGACCAACAACGATGGCCCCACCCATGGCAAGCAAAGGTAGTGTTTGGCATCGACAATAGTATGTTCATCCTCTGGGTGA
This sequence comes from Marine Group II euryarchaeote MED-G33, assembly GCA_002457195.1. GTDB lineage: Archaea > Thermoplasmatota > Poseidoniia > Poseidoniales > Thalassarchaeaceae > MGIIb-P. The sequence goes on from NTJU01000019.1 coordinate 5,837, forward strand.
ATTCTGGACAATCAAGTTGTTCAGCGATGAGAAAAATAGTGACTGGTGAGCCCTGTTGCGCCCACTCAATGAATCGATCAGTGGCATCCAGAAGGCGTTGTGATGCGCGATAATCACGTGTTTGCCAATGGGGCATTTTTTGTGATGACCGATGAGGGTGACCTCGATTTGAGGGGAGATGAAGTAAATCATCAGTGTCCACACTCAGCCAAGCCGTCATTTGGAAACCTCCAGTGGCAGCCGAGGAATCAACCAACAATCGTGCAGTTTGAGTCCTCCACCTACCTCTGCCTCAATTTGTTGATCCAAGGGATATCCATTCCATCGACGAGCGGCAGATTCAACCGTACGAAGACCGGCAATATTGTCGGGACTTACAGCCATTTCAACAGAGGTCAGGCCGCCTCGACCAATCCATTGCAAGGCCGCATCAATCGACTTACTGGCCAACCCTTTTTGCTGACAACTTTGTCGAATCCAATAGCCCAAATTCCAGTGGCCTTGGATCAATGTGGATGTATGGTCAAACGCAATCAATCCAGCAAACTCATCCAAATAAATTACCAGCCAATGATAGGACAATCCCCCCCTGCCATATCGCTCAACATCAGACAAATATCCTTCCAGTTGAGGGAGCAATGGTTCTTCCACATTCAACCAAGGCATTGCCTGATCTATGTCAGCTAGATTTTCACACATTGCTTCGAATATGGATGATCGGTGAGATGGATGACATGGAACCAACTTTAGGTTCTCATCACAGACAACCTCAGAGATTGGACGCACATAGGAGCCATGGCTTGGAGGGGTTTATGCCTTCAGGACAGAAGGTGTTGAACCGCCTTCGCTACATCAGGTGAAGTGGGGTGTTGAACACGGGCGGCTTCAATCATCCTACACATGACTTCTTCCTGCTTGAATTTCTTCAGCAAAACACCGATGTGGAATACAAGGTCGATTCGATCTCCAAGGTGAGGACCGAGAGTGACGAGAGTTCTCTTTGAAGTATCAATATCCCCACTTTTCGCAGATTCCATTGCATCTCGCAACATCTTACGAACGGTGGCGTCATCCCAAGCATCTGATTGGGGCCATGGCCATATTCCTGTAGAGGCGGGTGTGGGTACACTGGTTGGCGAGGAGACCGCAGGAACCACTGGAACGTTGGGGACGGTGGGCGTTGATGGAATCGCCGGTACGGGAGGGTTTGCAGGGATTGCAGGCGTTGATGCAACCGCTGGGGCGATTGACGTAGGAGGAATTGCGGGGATTGCAGGCGTTGATGCAACCGCTGGGGCGATTGGCGTAGGAGGAATTGCGGGGATTGAAGGGACTGGCGGTGAAACCTCCGGGATTGGTTGAGCTTCTGATTCAGGTTCAGGGGTAGTTTCCGTTTCACCGTGACTGCTATCGTCATCTTGGACTTCGGACGCGGATTGAACCGGTTCAATATCAGCACTTTCTGTCATTTCAACAAGTTTGACAACAGGGGTGCTGTACTCTTCTTCTTGAAAAGCTAAATCAGGGCCATCTCCCGTATCGAATTTTGTGACATTTTTCGGTGCATCAGCTGCTGTGAGTACATATTCCTCTTCTTCTTCTTCTTGTTTCCCTTTCACTCTTGCAACTTGCTGAGGGGCATCGAACTGGTGATCCATCGATACTGATTGGTCAACCTCGACCAAACCTTGTTCATCATATGGAGAGACCTCGACAGTCATATCATCCATCGAAAATGAATGGCTGGTCCAATCGACCAAGGGTGAATCATCTTCGTCTTCTTCATCCTCTTCCATTAGAGCATCGAATAATCCACCGGTTTCCTCATCAGTGATTTCCGAGACGGTTTGACGGTGGGCAGCAATCGTGAATTCATAGTAACAACGAGTACATGTTTCTGCATCTTGGGCATTCACCAATTGACAGAGTGGGCACATTTGCCCATCGGTTTCTTTCTTCCGCTTGCGGCCGAACATTACCTCTCCCAAGAATAGGGCGTTCACAATTATGGTATAATATTCGCTGCCCCGCGCTTGAACTCTGTGATGTTCAGGAATTGGCCCTATAGGGGCCAACAGGTGGGTGGGAGGGTCCAAAGGTGTCCGTTTATCAGCAGCATACATGGCGGACCGAAAAGGGAAGGTCCATCGCATTAAACGAGGACCTCCCGCTGGTTCTGCAGCTCACAATGGAAGTGATCAAGAAAGCGATGGATTCTCATTTCCCAGATCACAAGATCATTTTGAGCAATTCACTCGATTCATCGATTGGGAATTGGAAGACGAAATGCTTGCTGTTGAAGAGCGGTTGCGGAAGTGGGGCAAGGATCGGCTGATTGAAAATGGAATCACTCTCTTTGATTTGGAAGGACGCAATGATGGCTGGTTGTTTGGTGAAAGGATTGTAAAATTGTTTGCAAAAGGTTCGGCACTGCCTCACCACCGATTTAGACATGGTGACATTGTCACACTTTCTCGCCACAACCCCCTGAAAGAGAAAGCGATTGAAGGGACTGTGTTGTCACGTTCGCGTAAATTTATTCGCATTGTGGTCAACGAGCAACCGCATAAAATCCGGACGGATACTTGGCGTTTAGACCGGGGTGCGAATCGTGTCGCACATGATCGAATGGCAAACGCACTGGAGTTGTTATTCAGTGAAGAGAATTCAACGACACTTCGAGAATTGTTTTATGGGCAGGTTCGGGACATGGAAGCGAGTTCATCAAGACCTGCAAATCTAGGTGGAATTCAGAAGCGGCTTACGGCTCAAGCCAACCACACTGGGAATTTAAACTCAAGTCAATCAGAAGCCTTCTCAAATGCAATGCAGTGTCGACTGTCATTGATTCAAGGCCCCCCTGGAACGGGAAAAACACACACTGCCGTGCGCATCTTGTCCGCATGGGCTCGAAATGGTGCTGGTCCGGTTTTAGCCGTCGCAGATTCGAATGTTGCTGTCGACAATCTATTGGAGGGATTGTTGGATCAAGGTGTCAAGGCCATTCGGCTGGGGCAGCCAGTGAAAGTTCGTGAGAACCTGAGAGATGCGACGATGGCCGCGCAAATGGCTGAACATCACCTCCGTGAAGATGTAGATACTGTGATTGGATTGAATGAAGATGCAATGCGTAGATTGCCGTCACTCAAGGGCAAGGATAAGGGGTTGGCACATCGAGATATCAACAAGGGTTGGAAAGAAGTTCGCCGAATTGAAAATCAGATGCGGGATGATATATTGGAACATGCCCAAGTAATCTGTGCAACTTGTGTTGGGGCTGGAGATTTTTTGCTAGATTCAAGACGATTTCCTCTCGTACTTATCGATGAAGCGACACAGGCTACAGAAACTGCTTCTCTGATTCCACTCACCAAGGGGGCCCGTCATGTGGTTCTGGTCGGTGATCATCACCAATTGCCCCCGACCGTAATTTCTCGTAGAGCCGAAGAAGCTGGATTCTCACGTTCTCTATTTGAGCGATTGATTGCACTCGGTGCCCCTTCGACCATGCTTACCACACAATATCGAATGCATCCTGTCATCAGAGAATGGCCGAGTGAAAGATTCTATGGCGGTCGTTTGGAAGATGGTGTTTCGGCTGAAGAAAGGGTCGCACCTGCTGGTTTTGTGTGGCCCGATTGGGATGCACCCGTTGCGTTTGTTCCAGTCGAAGGTTCGGAAGATACCAGTCCCGATGGTGCCTCAAAACAGAACATGGATGAGGCTGGTTTGGCTGTTCGTATTGTCGACATGTTACTTTCAGGTGGTGACCTTACACCAAGCGATATCGGTGTGGTCACACCATACAGCGGACAGGTTCGATTGTTGAATGATCTGTTTGAGAATGCCGGTGGACGAGAAGAACACGAACGTTACCATGGACTCGAAATCAAAACCGTCGATGGTTATCAGGGCCGAGAAAAGGATGTGATTGTTCTCTCAGCCGTTCGTGCAAATGATGCTGGTGAAATGGGTTTCCTTACCGATCGAAGGCGGTTGAATGTCGCGATTACACGCGCCAGAAGAGGATTGATTTTGCTGGGGCATCCACGTACTTTGCGGAATGATTCCAGTTGGGCATCATGGTGTGATTGGGCCTCTGAACGCGGTCTTGAAGCGTATCATGTCCTCCACATGTGACATTAAGGGTAGGCACACGCGAACCAATGAGGAGATACGATGATTCACGATAGTCCAATCTCAATCCACGGGCAAGGCCCCACTCTTGCAAAGTTAGCAGTGCAATCTAATGAAGGGCATTGGCCAGTTCCTGAAGGTACGATTCTAGCCCCTTTATGGAAAAGAATCGCGGCTTATATCATCGATACGAGTGTAGTCATGGGAATCCTTCTAATCGCAACCAGTTCATGGATTGCTTATGCATGGAATCTGGGGGCACTCTTCAGTGCTCAATGGTACTTTGTGTTGGTCAATTGGGCTCTTATTATCGGAGGAAATTATCTTTATCACAAATATGCAGTTCACAATATGGGTCGATCTCTGGGGCAATGGTGGTTTGGATTGGCTGTCGTTCGAGAGGATGGTGAGCCACTGCAACTCATGGATTGTGGACGGCGTTCAATCTCCAAGTTGCGCTACCTTATTCCGTTGCTCAATCTCATTTTCTTGTTTATTGATGGGCGGCATATTCGACGGCGGCACACCCATCAATCGAGTATTGACCTCGCATGTGCGAGTATCGTCGTCATCGAAAATTCTCTACCGCCTGCGAAGAGACAAGGTCTGCGCTGATTAGAGCGGGATTCAAGTAGCGGCTGCATGTCGTCGATTCATGGCGCAGCGGACGGCTTCATCTCACGGTGTGACCGCAACGCTCTGGGCTGTTGTCGAAGAAATCGATGATGATGATGAAGATATTCTTGAAGTCACAATTGATGTTTCAAACGGTTCGAATTGGGATTTATGGGACATTAAGGGGGATATTCGTGCGATGGATGGAACCCATGCTCAACCACTGGGAGCGCCTTCCAGGATTGAATCTGGGAATGGGGAGGAATTGAAATTCTGGGTACCATCTGACACGGGAGCATGGTTGTTCAAAATCGATTACAATACAGATTCTGGTTCAGGTTCTGTGGAACTCGGACCCTTCACCAACGACCTAAGAATTGAAGCCGCCGCTCGACCATCGCGAACAGTAAGTACTTCGATGAATTCATCGGCAATAGCAGAGGATACTGGAGGAGGCGATCCTTTGGCTGCCGCCTTTGGAGCGGCCATGGATGGTTTTGGTGATGATGAAAAATCCGATTCAATATTGGGTGTTGAAGCGACCTCTAATGACCCCATGCAAGCAGCCTTTGCAGGAGGGTTGTTGGCATCACAACAAACTCCTTCAGCACCGGTTTCGGCACCTCTGGCACCTCCTGCTGGGCCACCATCCCCACCTGCAGCTGCACCTCTGGCACCTCCTGCCGGGCCACCGTCTCCGCCTTCGGGTCCGCCCTCATCTCCACCTGCTTTCGCTCCTGCGGCAGATCAATTCAATCAACCACCTGGACCACCAACAGGACCGCCGTCCAGTAGTCCACCATCAGGACCACCCGGTAGACCACCTGGCCCACCACCATCTGGCTCACCACCAGGAGCCCCGCCCAATTCTGGAAAACCTCCTGGCCCACCACCAAGTTGAGGTTGACGCATGATACCTGACGAACTCAAAGAACGAGAAAAGCGTTACAGGGCACAGTGGCGCGCCTATGCAATCATCAAGCGGATGCGATGGATTGCTCTCGTCTTGGGACCAGTTCCACTTCTATGGGACAATGTAGTTGGGCCGATGTTGACAAAACTCGGTGCACCTGAAATTGTTACCATGGAAGATTTGGCCCAGGCAATTCTCTTCGAGATCTTGCCATTGGAAAAATGGATTTCAAGAGAGACCTTTGAAACGGTTTGGCCACATTTGAATAATGTCTGTACCGTTCTATTCGTTGTATTCTTATTCTGGACTGTGCAAAAGAGCAGGTCGGCGAAAAAGGCGGCCCGAGAAGTTGTTGAATTGGAAGGTCGGATGGCAATTGGAGGATTTGGCGGTGTCCCGTGAGGGTTTCCTGCTCGAGATGTGCAGCGGGCGTGCAGCTTGGACTGTTGTTCCAGAACACATTGACAAAATCGATTTGGAAATGGTCACAGCAAGAATTGAAGCCGAAGGTTGGACTTGCACCTTACGAAATCGACTCTGTTGCACCTTTTCTAGTGATTTAGCAAATATTACATTGTATCCGAGTGGAAAACTATTGGTGAAATCTGGGGATCGTGAGGTGGCGGCAACCGTCGCTGAGCGCCATATACAAATTTGGCTCGCGTAGTTCTGAAATGCAGGAACTCTTCGGGTATGCATGGTTGACACGGTTGAACTGCCGTCTGGCATTGTCGAACGTGTCTTGCAAGGGTTGCCAGTAGTCTACCCTACCTCGACTCTTCCTGCATTGGGGTGCCTCCCTCAATCTGATGCTTTGGATTCATTGTTTGAACTGAAAAAACGTTCAACAAACAAAATCGTTAGTCTGGGTGTTTGTGATTTGAATCAAGCGTCTGCACTCGTAGAAATACCCGAAATCGCCAATGAAATACTCGATTTTTTTCCGGCGGGTTCTCTGACTTTGATTCTCCCTGCGCATGAAACACTGGATGCGAGATTGGGTGGGGATGCTGTTGCGATACGTGTCCTCGCGGACGCGCGGGCGCGCGAACTCGTCTCGAAAACTGGGCCACTGACTGCAACCAGTGCCAACCCAAGTGGGGATGAACCCGTGTCTGATTGTGAAACGGCTGCAGACATACTCAATCTTCCGATACAAGCAGCCTTTCCTGGAAAGTGTGTGGGTGGCTCACCAAGTACCTTGATTAGATGGAACATCTCCGGTGACCCGTCGCACGATTCGGATTGGTCCGTCGTAAGAGAAGGTAAAGTTCGAACAGAGGAGATTCACACATGGTTGACGCAGAGAACATGAAACACTGGCGGGATGCCGGACATGTCGCACGTCGAACCCTTGAGGCAATCAAGGAGGAAGTGGTCGCCGGAGCCAACTGGCACGATGTCATTGAATCTGCTGAGCGTTACATCCACCGCCACGGTGGAAAGCCGGCATTCCCATGCACCATTTCTGTGAATGATATCGCCGCGCATTACACAACCGATCATTTACTCACACCGCCAGAAGGATGGGATGGTGAACTTGTATTCCAGAAAGGAGACCTTGTCAAATTGGACATCGGTGTTCACATCCATGGTGCAATTGCAGACAACGCAATGACGATTGAAGTTGGGAACGGGGGTAATCATACCGAACAAATCCGCGCTGCGAAGGAAGCCAGGGATGCTTCAATCGAGCAAATGCATCCAAACACACCTTGGTACAAAGTCGGTGCTGCGGCTGAACAAGTCGCTGTAGATGCCGGCTTCCAACCCATTCGAAATTTATGTGGCCATCAATTGGAATTGTTCAATCTGCATGCTGGTACTTCAGTACCATCCTATGCCTGTGGAGCGGAACATCCGGGATTCAAGGGTACAGTTCCACTTGGTGGAGTTTTTGCAGTTGAGCCATTCAATACAACTGGAAAATCTGGAGAGGTCGAAAATATCGCACCACGCCACTCATCCAACATCTATCGAGTTACAGGTGATGTTTCAATTCGGAAAGTGGTTGCGAAGAAGAAGTTGAAACCACTGGGTGCTACGATGGCCCGCTATATCGAAGAGAGATACAGCACACTTCCATTTTCAGAGAGATGGGCCTTCCCTCTTATGGAGAAACCATTTCCGCAAGAAGATGAAGAGAGTCGGATTCGCAAATGGAACGCGTTGGTCAAGAAATTGATCAGTATTCGTTTCCTTGAAACATATCACGCTCTTCGATGCTCAAATGGTGGGATGATTGGTCAATACGAGCATACTGTTTGGATTACCGATGGTGGCCCAGAGATTCTGACGATCGAATAAGGGCCGATAATCCGCTATTTTGGCTCAAAAGACCTGTTTGGGAATGATTATACGACTGCGAGTGCACCCGTCACATGAACAGGGTCGATTGGTACTCGTCGAGTGCATCCCATCCCCTCTACGCTGCGTCTCTCGCCCCTGTTCACCTAACGAACTCTGGCAGATAGGCTAGAATTCGATATTTTTCACCTGTTGGAATCAAAAAAAAACACTATTTCCTTGGTCTTCGAAGATGTTATTAAAATGGTTCACAAAGTGTTTGTACTAGTATGCAATATCTCTCAGTGCACCGATTAAACTGCTGTTTCCACGATTCGGCGCGGTGGGAACCTTAATACCAATGAGGGCTATAGCAGCGCCATCCCCGCTGGGGAAATGGAGGACATTGAAATGAAGAATGAAATGAAGAACGAGCAGGCAGTCAGCCCTGTTATCGCAACCATCCTAATGGTCGCGATCACTGTGGTTTTGGCTGGTGTTCTGTACGTGTGGGCAAACAGCCTCGCTGCAGACCAGCCAGAAAGCGGAACACGCAACAGCTACACAGCTGAAGACGCGACCGCAAGCACAAGTGCAGCAACTGACGACTTGTTGATGCAAGTACGCTGGCAGCACGCAGAGGACGACCTAAACTGGGCGTTCGTTGTGATGAAGCTAAGTGTTGGTGACAGCACATACAACTGCAACACTGCAGGTGACGTAGAGTGCAGCATCGGACAAGACGGTAGCGATGACGCAATGTGGGAGACAGGCGAATTCCTGACCCTCTCAGAGAGCGGCAGCGATATCGCAAACGGAGCAACAACCATCAATCTGTATGTCACATACCGTGGCACTGCAGTTGCTGGCGACGACTCCGTCTCCGTCAGCTGAGATTAACTCAGTAGACTGTGATAGTTCGTAACCAAACCAGGATTACACACATGTCCCTCGAGGGCGCTTCGGCGCCCTCGGGGGGCTTTTTTTTGTTTCATTTCCGAGTGCGGTTTGATTTACTCGCTTCCCATTGGTGCATGCTGTTACCAAACTGAAGCAAGATCATACCCTGAACCAATCGAAGATTTTGAGTTAGGTATGCGACCGCTGAAGCACACAATGGTACTCGAAGACCGGTGAGACCTACACCTAAACTCGCGAGGACGACTGCATCCAATAGGAGCATGCCACGATCTAGTAACATGGGTTCTCCCCCAAGCCAACCGAGTAACAAGACGGTTGCTGCGTGGGCGATACCGGCTAGAATACCAATCAGAACGAACCAAGGAGATATTGAGTGCTGCAAACCATTGAGCCCGAGAATTGTACCCCATCGCCCATTTCTAAACCAATACGACCGGTTTCTCCAGAAATGTCGAGAAAGTCCTTGTCCCCTTCGTACTGTTCGAGCATGATACTCTTTCAAATTGGTAAGTGGAGCTTCGGAGAAACGAATTGACTCATCTGAAATTGCACGTAACCCTTCATTCCTCACCAATACTGCAAGTTGTGAATCATCAGCATTTGCTCCTGGTTCAATCGGATGTAGGGCACTTGCCCGGTAAGCCGCAATTGAGCCTTCAAAGATTGGAGTTGAATCAGCACGTGACTCACCAGAGCGGAACCATCGATACCATCCTCTGTAGACTGAACCATCTGACTGATTTAGAGTGCCGCAAACAGCTCCAATTGAGGGGTCTTTCATCCATCGACCTATTCTGCGAAGGGCACCGTCTTCCAAAGTGGCTTCTGCGTCAGTCATCACGAATACATCGTCGCCATCTCGTAATTCCTGCATGGCGCGGTTCATGGCAGCAGATTTACCCAACCGTGCAGGCATTTCCACAATCTGGATCTCACAATCATTTGACTCGCTCCATTCCCTCGCAATTGAAACGGTATTGTCGGTCGATGCTGAATCGATTAACATGAACCGTCTCTTGGTAACTGGATATGTCTGCGAAAGTGTATTACTCAATTTTGATTCGATGACATTTCGCTCATTCCATGTCGGGATGACTACGCAAAGAGATGGAAGGTCTTCATCCTTACAAGCATCTGGTGATGGGGGTTCTTGTTGAATCCACTTACGATTCAAAAACCAATGAATCACCAGTGGAAGTGTGACTGCAAGTGTTGCACCAACCTGTACTGTGAGGAAAGCAAGTCGCTCAATCATGGGTCTCTCCAATGCCCCCCCTGACAGCGTCAACGATAAGCACACCGTAGAGAACCGCATCGGCGAGCCCTTCATTCGATAGATGGGGTGTGTGCCGTCCGAGGGGAAAGCGATGCGTACGGTGCTTCACGTCGGGCCCTCGAATACACGAGGGGGAATGGGGGCTGTAATCCGGCTTCTGGTAGACAATCCTCCCGAGGGTTGGAATGCCGAGGTGATGGCGAGTCATGCCGATGGTGGTGTCATTCCAGTCCTGCGTGCTTGGTGGAAAGTCCGCAGGGATTTGGAGGCACGGCTCAAACGTGGAAATGTCAGTATTGTACACATTCATACGGCGACAAGATGGTCATGGAAACGCAAAATGGGACTGATTAAAATCGCTCAAAATGCCAAAGTTCCAGTTATTCTTTCACTTCATTCCGGTGATTTTGATCGTCATTGTAGAGAACGTGGTCCTGAAGTTCATCAGATTTGTTCATCATTACACACGGTTGTTTTGACTGAACTTTGGAAAGAGAGATTGGCTCCTTGGTTGGGTGAATCAAGTGTAATCCCAAATCCGGTGCCAGACGTTGAAATCTCAAAGAAACGAAGACGTACAGATTTTCTTTTGATGGGACGAGCGAATCCAATGAAGGGGCAATCGATCGCGATGGACGCGACAAGAATCCTGAGGGCGAGAGGCAAGGATGTAACTTTACATCTGACTGGAATCGAAGTTGATGAGCCAGGAATTAGAGGACATGGATGGGTGGATGGGGCAGAAAAAGAGCATCTCATGAATACCTGTGGCACACTTTTGTCACCCTCTAAATGGGAGGGGCTTTCCATGGCTGTAATCGAATCAATGGCGAGAGGTATGCCAGTGTTGGCATCCAAAGCGAGTGATGGAGTCTTTGAGAAGTCGGGTCAAATTGTAGAACTGGAGGCTCATGCATTTGCTGATGCGATGGAACAAATGCTTGAGGGGAAAACTTGGGAAAAGATGTCTACCTCTGGACCCAATGAGGCGAGATTCTACAATCTCGTTAAGGTCATCCCATTGTGGGGGAAACTGTACGATGAGGTGGCAATGTGAAGCTCCTTTGGATTACACATCGTAGACAAACCGAAATGTCGGCGACATCACGATTGGGTATTTCATCCGCATTGATTGATCGTGGTTGGGAAATAGAATTCATGAGTCCTGATGGCGAACATCGAGTCGAACGCTCGAGTAAGTTCGGCTTTGGACATCGCAGTTTTAACCGAAACGTTTCAGCGAAACTGAAAGCAATTGATCTGAGTTCATTTTCTTCAGTCATTGTTGAGTGGACCGGTGTTGAGGGGGCTGCAGAAGTTTTAGAAATCGAGAAATTGCCATGGATACACATGGATCGAAGCCCACCTGTTGCCACTGGTTTGGTAGGATGGTTACAGAGAAAGCAATACAAAAATGCTTGGCGGATTGCGCGTTCAAACAGTTCCGGCCGGGCTGTAAAAAGTCAGTATATGGCATCCTCGCAACCGTGGGACCTTCCATCTTCAATCGTACCTGCTGGTGTTGATTTGTCGGTATTTGAAATTGCAAAAATGAATGAAAATCCTCTTGTGGTTTGCCATGGCTCACTAGACCGCACTCGAGAACTTCACAGATTGACAAAGATGGGGGTAAATCTTCTTCTGTTTGGAGAAGGCAATGATTCTCAAAGATTGGCAACGATGACTCGTGTCGAAAGTTCTGGCGATGTCTCAGCGCGTTTGGCAAGTTCAGATATCGGTGTACTGCATCTACCCAATCGTGAAGTTTGGGAACATGCTTCACCATTGAAAGTTGCCGAATATGCGGCCGCTGGCTTGCCAATCGTTGCCTCCAATGTTAGTGGGTTACACGCCTATCGTGATGCTGAATGGTTAACCTTGATTCCTTTAGGTGATGATTCCGCCTGTCAGGAAGCATTGCAAAAATTGATTCAACTACCGCTTGAAGAACGGCAACGATTGGGATATTTGGCACGTAAAGAGGCTGAACGGAGCATGACCTGGGAACGATGTACAGAATCATTACACGAGATGTTGCTCGGGGTGAAGAGGTGACACGAAGGGTTCGACTTGAGCGAGATACTCTCTGGCTCTCATCCGCAGATATTGCAGCACTTCTGGTTGGAATTGCTGTTCATGTCGTGCTCACTCAGACTTTCACAGATGGTGACTATGGGCGATGGGTTCTGTTACTCGATTTATTCTATGTGACTGCGACCATCGTAGATCTTGGTTTGCCAACCCTGATTGGACGTGATGGGGAAAGATTGGGTTCAGGTACTCATGATTTGGTGCATCGATGTCTGCAAATTCAAATTCGTTTTGCACTTCCGATTATTGTAATCAGTGCGATCCTTGGGTGGTTATGGGTAGGGGAATCAACAACATGGCTTGTTGCATCTCTGATTCTAGCACTTTCTGCTTGCGTTCAAATTCTGACTTATGCACACCGTGCTGCCCTACGTGCGTTGGGTGAATCTAGACAAGAAGCACTTGTTCGGTTTGTAGATCGTGGAGCGACAGCAATTGGAATATTACTAGCTGCTTGGCAATTTGGAGCACATCCAATCGCTCTTGCCTTGGCCACATTCTTAGGTCCACTTGGAGCGATGCTGATTGCCATACGATTGGGAGAGAGGCGCTTGTCGTCTGCCGATGATGGAATAGAACTTGAAACGTCAATGGCAAAAGGAAAGCAACTCATCGACCTTGGCTTACCCTTCTTGTTGGCAGCCGTTGCTCTAGTTGCCAATGTCCGAATCGAGAAATTGATGCTGGGAGTATTTTCAACCACAGACTCTGTCGAAATATTTCAGATTGCTTGGCTCGCATTCATTGCAGGTTATGCCCCAATCTTGTCGGTTCGGGCAGTGATGCTTTCTTGGTTAGGTGAAGTTCGTCAGGATGCAAACAAGATGTGGCATCGAGCAAAACGTGCAGGCGTCATGATTGGGGTTGCATCGGTTCCTGGCTTCTTCATTGGTGGGTGGATTGGAGTGGAATCATTGGTGAGGGTGTTTCCAAATTATTCTGATGAGGCAACGGTTGTATTCACTTGGTTGCTAATCGCTTGGGTTTTGGCTCTATTCGCAAGTGTACCGTTGACTTTGGTTCAAGTAAGTGAACGGCCGTTGAGATATGCAGCCTTACTATGGTCTGGAATTATGGCTGATTTCATTGCCTGTTGGATTCTCATACCTGATTCGAATAATCCAGCAGAACAAGCTGCTTTTGCCGCGATTATTGGTGCAGCGGTGGTTCTAATCGCTTCGACGGTTGAAGCGAAAAGGCTTCATTCAGTGACTGTGCGATCGCTCGCAGCAGAGCCATAGATTGTTACAGAAATTATCGCAGCAAGAACGAGAATAATCCCAATGATTTGATTGGTTGAATGGCCATCTTGATTGAGAATTAAAAATCCCCATACCAATGTCAAGACGGGTTGTAAGAGAATGGCAAAAGACGTGTGTGCCGCAGGTAAGCGAGGCAATGCGTAAGCGACTGCTAGCCAACCGCCTACTTGGGAAAGTATTGCCAGTAACATCAGCCAACCATGGCCCGGCCAAGCGGGTTGGAAATCTACTGGTTCAACCGCAAATCTACTCAAGGGGAGAACGCCAAGGACCAGTAGGCCGATCGCTGCACCAGCAGTGGCATCGAATTGAACTGAAGAAACTGGTGCCAAATCCTTGTTACAATACCTGAACACAATGAGGAATGCGGAGTAACAAAATGCAGTGAAAATTCCGAAAATGACTCCTTTCACTGGATCTTCCCCATATGGTTCAGCATCAGCAATTCCAGAGATTAAGATCAATCCAAGCATAACGACTGGAAGAGATATTAGAATCGCAGGGTTGGGTTTCTCACCAAGCAATTTCCATGAAACCAACGTGACGATGATGACTTGGGAGTTTCCGATGAGGGTTGCAATTCCAATCCCGATAAAAATCATCGAAATATGGTATGAAAGCATGTCTGGTGCGAGTAGAAGTCCCGCGCCGAAAGCCATCCAGCGCATGCGAGAAGAGCGGGTATCAGATTTTCTGACAATGAATGCCAGTAAAGCCAACGCAGGAAGGGCGTAGAGCATTCTGAAGAAGGCGCCAGTGGATGGGTTTGTATCTGAATAAATGTAAAACACTGGCGAAAACGAAATCACTGCTGCACCCGCAAGAGCAATCAGCATGGCACGGCGGTCTGTTTCGACCGCCATTGTAGATTCACCTACGCTGAATCGCCTTCAGCGATCATCTCCTGAAGTTCGCCAGATTCGTACATCTCTAGTGCGATATCGGAGCCTCCAATGAGTTCACCATGGACGTAAACCTGTGGCATTGTTGGAAAATCTGCCCACTCACAAACACTTGGAATCGCTCGTGGATCGGAAAGAATGTTGACGCTCACAAATGGTTCGCCGAGAGATTTTAGAACTTGAGCGGCACGGTTGGAAAAACCGCACTGTGGCATTTCCGGTGTACCTTTCATGAATAGTACAAGTCGGTTATTGTTGACAATCTCTGCAATTTCGTCTGGTGTCCAATTAAATTCACTCATTTTTATTCCTCCTTGGGTCTGATGTTGATGCCTACGAATTCCGCATCGGTGCGGCGATTCGGGTGAGGGTGGAAAACTTCGCCATCATCTTTGGCTGCTTGCTCGGGGGTCATGCATTTGAGATCAAGCGCGTGAACTTGTGAGGGGATATATGGTTTGAAATGACCAAGTAATATTCGTTGACGGGGCAAGGGTCGCATGCCTTCGAACGTTGAACTCACAACTCGAACATGGAAGTGATCTTGTCCTCCGGTCAAATCGACGACCGTAACTTCAATCGCATCGGGGACGGCCTTTCTGACCTCGTCTTCCATCCACTCAACGGTTGGCATGTGACTCCCTTTCACCCATTCTTCTTGAACCCTTTTCAGGACCCGAGAGCCTCTTGAATCTCAGCAAGGTTCTCTGCAATGGTCCCTTTGTCGTTAATTAGGCCGGAACCAACAACGGCGACTTCAATGCCCCATTCGGCCACCTGCGCTGCATTGTGTGCCTTGATCCCTCCATCGATCATCAACTTGGTTGCACGCCCACCCGATGCAATTTGTGAATCGATTGCGGAACGGAATTCGCGGGTCTTTCCTTCCATCTCCGCCATGAATGATTGGCCTCCTTTTCCAGGCACTACACTCATAACGAGAACCAAATCCAAATCGGCAAGATGGGGTAGAATAGAGGAGGCGTCGGTAGCTGGATTGAGAACAGCACCCGCTTGACAGTTACGTGAATGCAGATTTGCAATCAATGCGGGGATATCATTTACCGCTTCAACATGGAAAATCACGAGATCGACTCCGGCATCGACATATTGCTCCCAATTTTCCTCAGCATTGGTCACCATTAGATGACAATCTACGAAGACGTCGGGGCCAACGCGTTCGCGTATACTTTTGATTAGAGCGGGGCCGAACGTAATGGTTCGGTTGACCACCCAGTTACCATCCATCACATCGAGATGAATCCAATTGATACCGGCGGCGAGGGCTTCATCCATCGTCTTCCCGAGTTCACAAAAATTCGCGGTTAAGATGCTTGGTGTGATAATCACTTGATAGGCCCCTGAATACAGGGAGGGGGACTCGGTTCTCAAGTCTTGACCTGTGGAATTGAGATACATCAGGTTGATAGGGCGTCAATAAAACCCAATGGTTGGTGACATTATGGCGGGCAATCTCGTTGAAGCAACTGATGCAGACTTTGAGGCAATTACAACAGGGAACGAGTGGGTTCTCGTCGATTTTTGGGCACCTTGGTGTGGTCCTTGCAAGATGATTGCGCCGGTACTCGATCAAATCGCTGCTGAAAGAGACAATCTCACCATTGCAAAAGTCAACACCGATGTGAATCCATTGACTCCTGGCCGATTTGGTGTTCGAGGGATTCCGTTTCTAGTGCTATTCCACAACGGCCAGCCCGTCGATCAGAAATCTGGAGCTATGCCCAAGGGTGCATTTGATCAATGGCTTAATTCCCACATGGCGTAGATTGATTCCAGCGTAAATGATTGCCGAATAGGTGGTTTAATGCGGTTTTTCAATACTGTAGGCATTGCTGAAACCTGTTCGACTGCTAGTTTGTACTTCATTGCCATGCCGCTAAAATATCTAGGTGGAAATGAAATTCTGGTCAAGGTCATCGGGCCGATTCATGGACTCCTCTGGACATTGTACATCGGGTTGCTTGCATTGGGTTGGATTCAGAAAAAATGGAACATGCGCGCAGTCATTACAGGAGGGGTACTGTCACTCCTACCGGGTGGCCCGATTTGGTTGGAGCGGAGAATGAATCAAAGCGAATATCTCCCAAAACGAGTTGAAGCATAGGCTGTCGAACAAACAAATCCCATGCAATCAATTCGTTGATTGTTCAAACCGAAACTTATTTTTTCGCCCTCTTCTTTATCTCGATTGTCTCTAAATCGATAGGAATCAACTGTTTCAAACCTGATGTAAGGTTTTGTGCCTCAGTCCAATTATTGCATATTATTGAATAAATTGCCACTCCCCATTTTGGCTCACCATCATGCACTGCATAAGCTCGATGAGATGGCCCCTTGACAATGATTGAGGCTACCAAGTAAGTATCAGGACCATTTTCAGGATGATTTGTTTGTTCATGTATGGCCAATTCTTTCACTTCATCCCACATTATTGATTTCACAAGGAGACCGCCCAAGTTATGCCATGCAGTCCGTAATTCCAAACGATCTTCATAGATGCGAAGAACACTAGGTCCACGACTGGTGAACAAAAAACCAATTCCACCAAATGCAATTAATGAAATGCCATATATTGCAGGAGGTTCGCTGATGAATAACAGTCCAGGTATGAGGAATCCAAGAGGCGCTAGAATCAGGATTATTCCAGCAAAACCCAATTTACCTTTTCGTTGGATACAGTCCCCTGTAAATACAAATTTGGAATCACAAAAATCTGAATTTTCAAATTCTCTAAACCTGCTTTCCAAATCTCTTATTTGATTCATATTCGAATCCTGTTGGATTTGGAGTATAACTCTTGACCCGAACCCATCCAATACCCATGCATGAGATGTCGGTTGGAACGGTAGCGAGGCGCGAAGCTCACTGCGAGCCCATGCATTCAGCAATTGTGAGCGCGAGGGTGTTATGGGGCACCCTTGGCTTTACTAATAAGAAATGAAAAATACATTCATTCCCTATTCTTCTTGTTCTACGATTTCAATTTCATTTGCTCTAAATCGGTCTTTTAACTTCAAAAATTTATTTTCAAATAAATGGTACGAT